>NZ_AMXC01000009.1:0-166701 GCF_000310165.2 Thauera sp. 63 | reverse complement strand
AGCGGTGCCCGCCCGCACGGCGCCAGGCGCCGAGCGGGTCGAGGCGCCGGGCGCCGAAGCGCTCGGCCCGCGCCTGGGGCGCTCCATCGTCGATCTCCTTCACGCCCAGTCGCAGCGGCTGCAGGCCATGAGCGACGAGCTCGACGCGGCGCGCGCCGCGCTGGAGGAACGCAAGCTGATCGAGCGCGCCAAGGGCCTTCTGATGTCCTGCCGCGGCCTGTCCGAGGACGAGGCCTACCGCCTGCTGCGCCAGACGGCGATGAGCCAGGGGCGTCGCCTGGCCGAGGTGGCCGGCGCGACATTGGCGCTGGCGGATGTGCTCGCCAGACCCTGATCGGGGTGTCCGATCGCCGCGGCCCGCGGCCCCGACCAGGGTGGCGCGACATCGATGGCGGCGCACCACGGGTGTGCGAGGAGCGCGGCTGTTGCACTGCAGCAGTGCGTGCGGCATTTCCCTGAGTTTCGCGACGAATCCTCTCCGGGCCAGACGGCAAGCGGGTTTCGAGGCAGTTCTCGTTCCTGGCACGCTTGATGCATAAGGAAAAGCGTGGCTGAGCCAACGAGGGCTTGGCGTTCGAACAACCGACTCGAACACAGGACAACGGCGTCCATTCCCCTTCGCAGCATGCGGAGTGCGGGATGGGCGCCTTTTGCTTTTCCGCTTGCCTTTCAAGGAGCTCATCATGAAATCGCTCAAGACCGAAACGCCCGAACTGTCGCGCCGCGGCTTCATCAAGGCCGGCGCAGCCGCCGGCGTGGCCACCCTGTTGCCCGGCCTGTTCCCCGGCGGTGCGTGGGCGGCCGGCTCGGACGCCCCCGAGAAGAAGGAGATCAGGGTCGGCTTCATCCCGCTGACCGACTGTGCCTCGGTGGTGATGGCCGCAGTCAAGAAGTTCGACGAGAAGTACGGCATCAAGATCATCCCGAGCAAGGAGGCGAGCTGGGCGTCGGTGCGCGACAAGCTGGTGTCGGGTGAACTGGATGCGGCGCACGTGCTCTACGGGCTGGTGTATGGCGTGCATCTGGGCATCGGCGGGCCGAAGAAGGACATGTCGGTGCTGATGACGCTGAACAACAACGGCCAGGCCATCACGCTCGCCTCGCAGCTGAAGGACAAGGGCGCTGTCGACGGCGCGTCGCTGAAGAAGCTCGTCGCCGCCAGCGCGCCCGGCAGCTACACCTTCGCCCAGACCTTCCCCACCGGCACGCATGCGATGTGGCTGTACTACTGGCTGGCGGCCAACGACATCCACCCGTTCCAGGACGTCAAGGCCATCGTCGTGCCGCCGCCGCAGATGGTGGCCAACGCCCGGGTCGGCAACATGCACGGCTTCTGCGTCGGCGAACCGTGGAACCAGCGCGCCATCATCGACGGCGTCGGCTTCACCGCCGTCACCACGCAGGACATCTGGACCGACCACCCTGAAAAGGTGCTCGGCACCACCTCCGACTGGGTGGCGAAGCACCCCAACTCCGCGCGTGCCCTGACGGCCGCCGTACTCGATGCCTCGCGCTGGATCGATGCCTCGGACGCCAACAGCAAGGAAACCGCTGCAGTCATCGCTGCGCGTTCCTACGTCAATACCGACGTCGATGTCATCGAGGGCCGCATCCTCGGCCAGTACGACAACGGTCTGGGCAGGACGTGGGCGGACGCCAACGCGATGAAGTTCTTCAGGGACGGCGCGGTGACCTTCCCCTACCTCTCGGACGGCATGTGGTTCCTGACCCAGCACCGGCGTTGGGGCCTGCTCGAGCGGGACGTCGATTACCTCGCAGTGGCGAAGGCCATCAACCGCATCGACGTCTACAAGCAGGCGGCCACTGCGGTCGGCGTCGCCGTGCCGGCGAATGAAATGCGCAGCGCAAAGCTGATCGACGGCGTGGTGTGGGACGGCTCGAACCCGGCGGCCTATGCCGGCGGCTTCAAGATCAGGGCCTGATGTCGTGGCCAAGGCGGAGGAACTCGAAATGACTGTCGTCGCAATGGCGGAGCGCAGCACGGGCCTGGCGCCCGTGAGCGGGACCGCGAGGGAAGGCGAGGCCGCTGGCGGCCGTGCCGAAGTCAAACCGATCACGCCGGCGGTCGTGGTGCCGAGCGGTCCGGGGTTCGCGGAAAGGGCGGGCGATGCCCTGCGCGCGCTCGCGGCCGCCCTGCTGCCGCCCATCATCGGCCTGGCCCTGCTGGTCGGCTTGTGGCACCTCGGCACGGCCAACGGCGGTGGCATCCCCACGCCGGCCAAGACCTGGGATGCCGCGGTGGCGCTGTTCTCGGACCCCTTCTATCGCGAAGGGCCGAACGACCAGGGCATCGGCTGGAACGTGCTGGCCTCGCTCGAGCGCGTCGGCATCGGCTTCGGCATTGCCGCGCTGGTGGGCATCCCGGCGGGCTTCATGCTGGGGCGCTTCGCGGTGCTGTCGAAGATGATGAACCCCATCATCAGTCTGCTGCGCCCGGTGTCGCCGCTGGCCTGGCTGCCGATCGGCCTGCTGGTGTTCCAGCGCGCCGACCCGGCCGCGACCTGGACGATCTTCATCTGCTCGATCTGGCCGATGATCCTCAACACCGCCCAGGGCGTCACCCGCGTCCCGCAGGACTATCTCAACGTCGCCCGCGTCCTGAACCTGTCGGAATGGAAGATCTTCACCAGGATTCTGTTCCCGGCCGTGCTGCCCTACATGCTCACCGGCATCCGCCTCTCCATCGGCACGGCCTGGCTGGTGATCGTCGCCGCGGAGATGCTGACCGGCGGCGTGGGCATCGGTTTCTGGGTGTGGGACGAGTGGAACAACCTCAAGGTCGAGCACATCATCATCGCGATCTTCGTCATCGGCGTGGTGGGCCTGCTGCTCGAACAGGCGCTGATGCTGGTCGCGCGCCGCTTCAACTACGAAAGCCGCTGAGCGCAGGAGACATCGTCATGAAAAAGATCGTTCAAATCCAGGATGTCGGGCAACGCTTCGAGATTACGCACAAGCGCAAGAAGGACAGCTTCGTCGCGCTGCGCGACATCCAGCTCGACATCTTCGAAGGCGAGAGCATCGCGCTGATCGGCCATTCCGGCTGCGGCAAGTCGACGCTGCTGAACCTGATCGCCGGCCTCACCACGCCTAGCACCGGCGTGATGCTGTGCGACGGCCGCGAGATCGCCGGCCCCGGTCCCGAGCGCGCGGTGGTGTTCCAGAACCACTCGCTGCTGCCGTGGCTGACCTGCTACGACAACGTCTACCTTGCGGTCGAGCGCGTGTTCGGCCGCAAGGAAGGGCGCGCCAGCCTAAAGCAGCGCACCCACGACGCGCTGGCGCTGGTTGGGCTGTCGCATGCCGAGACCAAGTTCCCGCACGAGATCTCGGGCGGCATGAAGCAGCGCGTCGGCATCGCCCGTGCGCTATCGATGCAGCCGCGCGTGCTGCTGATGGACGAGCCCTTCGGCGCGCTCGATGCGCTGACCCGCGCCCGCCTGCAGGACGAACTGATGAAGATCCTGTCCGACACCGGCGCGACGATGGTGATGGTCACGCATGACGTCGACGAGGCGGTGCTGCTCTCGGACCGCGTGGTGATGCTGACCAACGGCCCGGCGGCCACCATCGGCGAGATCCTCGAGGTGAAGCTCGAGCGCCCGCGCGATCGCCTGGCGCTGGCGCACGACCCGGACTTCGCCGAGTACCGCGCCGCGATCATGGAGTTCCTGTACCAGAAGCAGCTCAAGCACGCTGCCTGAATCCGCCCGACACGACGTCCGACCACTGGAATCGCCATGAAGAAACAGAAACTCGTCCTCGTCGGTAACGGCATGGCCGGGGTGCGCACGATCGAGGAACTGCTCAGGCTCGCTCCCGATCTGTACGACATCACCGTGTTCGGCGCCGAGCCGCACGGCAACTACAACCGCATCCTGCTGTCGCCGGTGCTGGCGGGCGAAATGAGCCTGCCCGAGATCATGCTCAACGATCTCGACTGGTACCGCGACAAGGGCATCACGCTGCACGCCGGCAGCAAGGTGGTGAAGATCGACCGCGTCAGGCGCAAGGTCATGGCCGAGGATGGCACCGAGGCCGACTACGACCGCCTGCTGCTCGCCACGGGCTCGACCCCCTTCATCCCGCCGATTCCCGGCAACGACCTGCCGGGCGTGCTCGGCTACCGCGACATTGCCGATACCGAGGCGATGATCGAGGCCGCCGGCAAGTACCGGCACGCCGTGGTCATCGGTGCCGGCCTGCTCGGCCTGGAGGCCGCCAACGGTCTGATGCTGCGTGGCATGGACGTCACCGTGGTACACATCGGCGAATGGATCATGGAGCGCCAGCTCGACCAGGCCGCGGCCGACATGCTGCAGGCCTCGCTCGAGGCGAAGGGCATGAAGTTCCTGCTCGCGCGCCAGACCGAGGCACTGCTGCCGGCGCGCAACGAAGACGGTGACATGACGTCGCGCGTGGGCGCGGTGCGCTTCAAGGATGGCATGGAGATTCCCGCCGACCTGGTGGTGGTCGCGGCGGGTATCCGCCCCAACTTCGCGCTGGCCGAGTCCGCCGGGCTGTACTGCGGAAGCGGGCGGGTGCGCGGCATCCATGTGTCGGACACGCTGCAGACCGTCACCGATCCGCGCATCTACGCGGTGGGCGAATGCGTGGCCCACCGTGGTATCGCCTATGGTCTCGTCGCGCCGCTGTTCGAGCAGGGCAAGGTGTGCGCCAACCACCTCGCCAACTTCGGCATCGGCCGCTACGAGGGCTCGGTGACCTCGACCAAGCTCAAGGTGACCGGCATCGACGTGTTCTCGGCCGGTGATTTCAGCGGCGGCGCGGACACCGAGGAGATCGTGCTGCACGACCGCCAGGGCGGGGTGTACAAGCGCATCGTGCTGCGCAACGACCGCATCGTCGGCTCGGTGCTGTATGGCGACACCGCCGATGGCGCCTGGTACTTCCAGCTGATGAGGGACGGGCAGGACATCCACGAGATCCGCGACCACCTGATGTTCGGGCAGAACAATCTGGGGGACGTCGGGCACAAGGGCGAGAACCGCGCCGCCAGCATGCCGGACAGCGCCGAAGTCTGCGGCTGCAACGGCGTGTGCAAGGGCACCATCGTCAAGACGATCAAGGAAAAAGGGCTGTTCACGCTCGACGAGGTCAAGAAGCATACCAAGGCCGCGTCGTCCTGCGGCTCCTGCACCGGCCTGGTCGAGCAGATCCTCGCGTCCACGGTCGGCGGCGCCTACCAGTCGGTCAGCGCTGCCGACAAGCCGGTGTGCGGCTGCACCGAGCACTCGCACAAGGTGGTGCGCGAGGCCATCTTCGCCCACCACCTGACGACCAAGGAGGCGGTGTTCGAGACGCTGAACTGGCGCACGCTCAACGGTTGCGACAAGTGCCGGCCGGCCATCAACTACTACCTGATCTCGTCCTGGCCGCACGAGGCGCAGGACGACCCGCAGTCGCGCTTCATCAACGAGCGCGCCCACGCCAACATCCAGAAGGACGGCACCTACTCGGTCGTGCCGCGCATGTGGGGCGGGCTGACGACGCCTTCGGAGCTGCGCGCGATCGCCGATGCTGCCGAGAAGTACAAGGTGCCCACGGTGAAGGTGACCGGCGGCCAGCGCATCGACCTGCTCGGCATCAGGAAGGAAGACCTGCCGGCGATCTGGGCGGATTTCAACGCGGCCGGCATGGTTTCGGGCCACGCCTACGGCAAGTCGATCCGCACCGTAAAGACCTGCGTCGGCGCCGAGCACTGCCGCTTCGGCACCCAGCTGGCGATGGACATGGGCGTGAAGCTTGAGCGGATGCTGTTCGACATGTATGCGCCGCACAAGGTCAAGCTGGCCGTGTCGGGTTGCCCGCGCAACTGTGCCGAGGCCGGCATCAAGGACGTGGGCGTGATCGGCGTCGATTCGGGCTACGAGCTCTACGTCGGCGGTAACGGCGGCATCAAGACCGAGGTGGCGCAGTTCCTGTGCAAGGTGGGCAGCGACGAGGAAGTCATGGAGTATGCCGCTGCCTTCCTGCAGCTCTACCGCGAGGAAGGCTGGTATCTGGAACGCACGGTGCACTGGCTGGAGCGCGTCGGTCTGGAGTACGTGAAACGCAAGGTCGTCGAGGACGCCGACAGCCGCGAGGCACTGCATGCGCGCCTGCTGTTCGCGCTGAAGGATGCCCGGGACCCCTGGCAGACCAGCCGCGAGGCCGGGGCGGTCAAGCAGTTCATCCCGCTCACGGTCGAGGCCTGAGCATCTGTGGCACACGAGGACGCAAGCATGAGCAACTGGAAGCATATCTGCCAGCTGGACGAGATTCCGCCACTGGGCGCGCGCGTGGTGCAGCGCCCGACGGGGGGCGACATCGCGCTGTTCCGCAATGCCGGGGACGAGGTGTTCGCGCTGCACGACAAGTGTCCGCACAAGGGCGGGCCGCTGTCGCAGGGCATCGTCCATGGGCGCAAGGTCTCCTGCCCGCTGCATGGCTGGAACATCGATCTCGAGGATGGTCAGGCCGTGGCGCCCGACGTGGGGCACTGCGGGCGCTTCGAGGTCAAGGTCGAGGACGGGCAGGTGTGGCTCGCCCTCTGAGGGCGGCCCGCCCGACCCGCAACGCACATCGCCATCGAGGCTGAGCATGAACACGACCGAATCGTCCCCCGCGCTGCGCGAAACGCGTTCCGTGTGCTGTTACTGCGGCACCGGCTGCGGCGTGATCATTGAGCACGAGGGTGACCGCATCGTCGGCGTGCGCGGCGACCGCGCGCACCCGGCCAACTTCGGCCGTCTGTGCACCAAGGGTTCGACCTTGCACCTGACGACGGGCGCGGCGGGTCGTGCGCTCCATCCGGAGATGCGTGATGCCCGCGGCGAGGCTCGCCGGCGTGTGGGTTGGGATGTCGCGCTCGATACGGCCGCCGGGCGCTTTGCCGACATCATCCGTCGCCATGGTCCCGATGCCGTGGCCTTCTATGTCTCGGGCCAACTGCTCACCGAGGACTACTACGTCTTCAACAAGCTGGCGCGGGCGCTGGTCGGCACCAACAACATCGATTCGAACTCGCGGCTGTGCATGTCGAGCGCCGTGGCCGGCTACAAGGCCACACTCGGTGCCGACAGCGTGCCCTGCAGCTACGAGGACCTCGCGGCGGCCGACCATCTGCTGATTGCCGGCTCCAACACTGCATGGGCGCATCCCGTCCTGTTCCGCCGCATCGAGGACGCGAAGAAGGCCAACCCGGCGCTCACGATCACGGTGGTCGATCCGCGCCGTACCGAGACCGCCGAGTTTGCCGACCTGCACCTGCAGATCGCGCCGGGCTCGGACCTGCTGCTGTACAACGCGATGCTGCACGTGCTGCTGTGGGAGGACCTGGTCGACCGCGATTTCATCCGCGACCATACCAGCGGCTTCGATGCGCTGCGCAGCCAGCTTGCCGAGTGCTCGCCCGGCAACGTCGCGGCCGCCTGTGGCGTGCCGGCCGAGCGCATCGTCGAGGCGGCGCGCCGCTTCGGCCAGTCCAGGGCAGTCCTGTCCTTGTGGTGCCAGGGCCTCAATCAGTCGCACCACGGCACGGCCAACAGCGCGGCGCTGATCCACCTGCATCTGGCGACGGGCCAGATCGGCCGTCCCGGCGCGGGCCCGTTTTCGCTCACCGGCCAGCCCAACGCGATGGGCGGGCGCGAGGTGGGGGCGATGGCCAACCTGCTGCCGGGCCATCGCGAGCTCGCCAATCCCGCGCATCGCGACGAGCTCGCCGCGGCGTGGGGCGTGCCCGCCCTGCCCGAGAGACCGGGCCTGACGGCAGTGGAGCTGTTTGAGGCGCTGGGTGAGGCCCGGGTCAAGGCGGTGTGGATCGCGTGTACCAACCCGGCGCACTCCTTGCCCGATCAGGCGCGGGTCCATGCGGCGTTGCGGGCTGCCGAGTTCGTCGTGGTGCAGGAAGCCTATGCCGATACGGAAACCGCTGCCTTCGCCGACCTGTTGCTGCCGGCGGCGAGCTGGGGCGAGAAGACCGGCACGGTGACCAACTCCGAGCGGCGCGTTTCGCGGCTGGCGGCCGCCGTGCCGGTGCCGGGCGAGGCGCGTCCGGACTGGGCGATTGCCGCGGACTTCGCGCGGCGTCTGCAGCGGCGGCTGGGCGGGGAGGGCGCCGCCGGTGATGGCTTCGACTGGCCGGACGAAGCGGCGGTGTTCGCCGAGCACGTCGCCCTGAGCGCCGGCCGTGACTGCGACATGAGCGGGCTCTCGCATGCGCTGCTCGAGGTGCGTGGCCCGCAGCAGTGGCCGTTTCCGGCGGGCGCCACGGGTGGAACGACGCGACTCTTTGCCGACGGCGTGTTCCCGACCGGGGACGGCCGCGCGCGCTTTGCGCCCGTTGCCTTCCCGGCGCGCCACGCGCTGCTGCCGGAAGCGGTCGATGCGCGCCGCCCGCTGGTGTTGCTGACGGGCAGGCTGCGCGACCAGTGGCACGGCATGAGCCGCACCGGCAAGGTGCCGCTGCTATGGGGGCATACCCCGCGCGCCGAAGTCGCCCTGAATCCGGTCGATCTGGTTCGTCGCGGGCTTCAGGTGGGGAAGCTGGTGTGCCTGGCGAGCCGGCGCGGCGAGATGGTGCTTCCGCTGGCATCGGACGATGACGTTGCGCCGGGGCAGGCCTGGCTGCCAATGCATTGGGGCGCTGGCACGCAGGCGCAGGCGGGCGCCAACGCCCTGACGGTGCCGCTCGTCGATCCGGTGTCGCAGCAGCCGGCGCTGAAGCAGGCTGCGGTGTCGATCGTCCCCTATGTGCCGGGCTGGCAGGCGGCGTGGGCGGCGATTGCCCGCGATGCGGGGCAGGCGGCACGCTGGCGCAGTGCGTTGCAGCCGCTGCTGGCCGACTTCGACCATGCTTCGATCAGTCTGGCCGGCCGTGAGCGCATCGTCCTCCAGTTGCGTCTGGCGCATGCGGCGCCGGCTGAAGATGCGGTGCTGCAGGAGATCGATCAGCTTCTCGGATGCGATGCCGCGCAGGCACCGCTGGCCTTTGCCGATGCGCGGCGCGGCGTCGTCAAGCGTGCCCGGGTCGAGGATGGCCAGGTGCTTGCGCTGCGTTTCGCGGGCGAAGTCGCGGCCCTGGATTGGCTGCTGCCGCTGATGGTGTCGGGCGAGCCGCTCGGTGCGCGCCGTGCCTGGCTGTTCGCGCCGCTCGCAACGCTGCCGGCCGGGCTTGGAGCGGGCGATGCGACGGGAGGACGCATCGTGTGCAGCTGCTACGGTGTCGGCGCGGGCGCCATCGAGGCAGCCCTGGCGTCGGGCGCGAGCCTGGGCGAGGTGCAGGAAAAGCTGAAATGCGGCACGTCCTGCGGCTCCTGCCTGCCGGCCTTGCGGCGCATGGCGGCCAGCGCGCTGGCCGCGTGCGCTGGCACTGCATCATGACGCCACAAGGCTGACGGCGTTCAACCCGAGGCCGTGGCGAGGAAGTCGCCCCAGGCCTCGATCGGCAAGGGCCTGCCGAACAGGTAGCCCTGATAGAACTCGCAGCCGTGCAGCCGCAGGAACTCGCGTTGCGTCGGCGTCTCGACACCTTCGGCGATCGTCTCGAGGCCGAGTGCGTGGCTCATCGACAGGATGGCCAGCACGATGGTCTCGCTGCCTTCGTCCTCGGTCATGTCGCGGATGAAGGACTGGTCGATCTTGAGCTGGGCAAAGGGCAGGCGCTTGAGGTAGGACAGCGAGGAGTAGCCGGTGCCGAAATCGTCGAGCGCGAACTGGATGCCGAGCGTGCGCAACTGGTTCATGCGCGCGACGGTTTCGTCGAGATCCCCCAGGATCACGCTTTCGGTCAGCTCGAGCTTGAGCCGGCTCGGGTCGATGCCCGCGCCTTCGACCGTACGGCGCACCATGGCGAAGAAGTCCGCCTGGTGGAACTGCCGTGCGCTCACGTTGACCGCGATCGAAAGCTGGCGGGTTGCCGGCGCCTGTTGCCACTGCGCGATCTGTGCGCAGGCGGTGGTCAGCACCCACTGGCCGATCTGCACGATCAGGCCCGTGTCTTCGGCCAGCGGAATGAACTCGGCCGGCGAGATCATCTTGCCGTCGGTGCCTGGCCAGCGGATCAGGGCCTCGGCACCGGCGAGCCGGCCGTGGCGGTCGACCTGGGGTTGATAGAAGAGGCGGAAGCTGCCGGCCTGCAGGGCTTCGCGCAGGCCGATTTCCATGCGTGCGTGGGCATCGACGACCGCCTGCATTTCCGGATTGAAGAAGCGGATGGCGTTGCGTCCTTCTTCCTTTGCCCTGTAGAGCGCGACTTCGGCCTGCTTGAGCAGCATCTCGGGCGCGACCGCCTTGCCGCGGAACAGGCTCACGCCGATGCTCAGGGTGGCGTAGTGAGGTTCGTCGCCGTTCTCGCCGAGGGCGTAGGGCGCATCGAGTTCGGCGTGCAGCTTCCTCGCGATGAGCTCCGCGCGCGCGATGGCGTCGTCCTGATTGTCGCCGATGTTCTCGATGACGATGGCGAAGTCGTCGTCGCCATGGCGGGCGACGGTGTCGTCCTCGCGCATGGCGGCGCGCAGGCGGTTGCCGAGTTCCTTCAGCAACTGGTCGCCGCTGGCATGGCCGCGCGAGTCGTTGAGTTGCTGGAAGCGGTCGACGTCGAGCAGCATCAGCATGCCCCAGGCTTCGCTGCGACCACTGCCGCGGATCGCCTGCTGCAGGCGGTCGCGCAGCAGGGCGCGGTTGGGGAGCCCGGTCAGTGCGTCGTAGTAGGCCAGCCGGTGCAGCAGCGCCTCGGACTGCTTGCGCTGGGTGATGTCTTCCTTGACCGCGACATAGTGCGTGATGGTGCCGTCGGGCTGCTTGATCGGCGCGATCGTTGCCAGTTCGAGGTAGCTCGCGCCGTCCTTGCGCGTGTTGTGGAACTCGCCGCGCCAGACCTCGCCCCGCAACAGCGTGGCCCACAACTCTTCATAGGTCTCGCGTGGCGTGAGGCCGGCATTGAGGATGCGCGGATTGCGGCCGATCGCTTCCTCGCGCGAGAAGCCGGTGATGCGGCAGAAGGCCTCGTTGACGTATTCGATGCGGGCGTTGGTGTCGGTGATGACGATGCACTCCGGGCTCTGTTCGATCGCCATGGACAGCTGCCGCAGCTCGGCGTCGCGCCGTTCGATCTCGGTCGCCATGCGATCGATGCCGGCCGTCACCTCGTCCAGTTCGCGCACCGATGTGCCCGTGCCGATGCGCGTGCCGAGGCTGCCGGCAGCGATGCGTGCGACCGCGTCGCGCACGCGGACGGCCCACACTTCGATCAGCTGGTAGATGTAGAGCCGCGCGAGCAGCGCCGACAGGATCGTCACCGCCGCCAGCAGGGCGAGGTGGAGCTGGAAGCGGCGGTCGACGGCGTCGAGTGACTGCTCGAGCGGGGCGCCGATCGTCATCAGGCCACTGTCAGGCGCAAAGCCGGGTGCCGCGACACCGTACAGGCGCCGCATGCCATCGAATCCGGGCAATTCGACAATGCCATTGCCTTCCGTCTGCGCCCGGCGCAGCGCGGCGAGCTGTTCCGGCGCGAGCACATGGTCGCGCCAGCGGTCCACATCAGGCTGGTGGGACAGGATCTTGCCTTCCATGCTGATCAGGCTGGCCTCCCAGCCCGGGGGTAGCTTGAAGTCGTCGATCAGCCGATCCACCCAGTCGAGCGAGATCGACGCGAACAGCACGCCGCGCACCTCGCCCTGTGGTCCGTGCAGCGGGTAGCCGAACGCCATGCCCGGCTTGCCGGATATGCGGCCGACGATGAATTCGCCGTAGGTGATGCCTCCGCCCCGCATGCCTGCCTGGAACCAGGCGCGATGGGCGACATTGATCGCCTCGCCCGTCGATCGTGCGCTGCAGAACAGGCTGCCGTCAGGCAGGGCTGCGCCGATGTTGGTGAAGTCGTCGCGCGATATCAGCAGGCGCTGGGCGATCTTGTCGCAACTCGTGCCGTCGAGCGACTGCAGGTCGTTCGACCGCGCCATGATCCGCAGCACGAACTCGACCATCTGATGGGCGCCAAGCGCTTCGCGCCGGGCGGCGGCGAGGCGCTGCTCGATCTCCGCATGTGCGCGCTCGACGGCCTGCGTGCGCCGATCCTGGTAGTCGACCAGCACGAACAGGAAGAGCGGCAGCACGGCAAGACCGATGGTCAGCCAGAGTCGCAGGTGCAGCGAATTACGCGTCATCTCGTCCTTGGCATGGTGGGGTGGTCGGGTGCTGATTCAGGCACGGGGCGTCGCCAGCCCGCAATTTGCCCCAATTTGGGCAGTCTGTCCCGTACGACGCTGGGGGGCTTGCCTAGTGCGTCACACTTCGCATCTTGCACCAAGGCGGCGGCTTTCGGCGGCGTCGTGTCTCTGCGATCGTCATAACGGCCATGCCCACAGCAGCATCGGCACCGCGACGGCCGCCACCACGATCTCCAATGGCAGGCCCAGCTTCCAGTAGTCACCGAAGCCGAAACCGCCCGGGCCGAGGATCAGGGTGTTGTTCTGGTGGCCGATCGGCGTCAGGAAGGCGCACGATGCGCCGATGGCCACCGCCATCAGGAAGGCGTCGGCATTGACGCCCAGCGCGGAGGCGGTACCGATGGCGATCGGGCACATTACGGCGGCCGTGGCGGCGTTGTTCATCAGGTCGGACAGGCACATGGTGATGACGAGGATCAGGAGCAGGCCAGCGACGGCGTGGCCCTGCGCCACATTGTCCATCAGCAGGCGGGCGATCAGGTCGGCGGTGCCGGTCGCTTCCATTGCGCCCGCGACCGGGATCAGGCTCGCCAGCAGCACGACGATGGGCCAGTCGATTGCGTCGTAGACCGCACGTGGCGGCACCGTGCGCAGGACCATCGAGGCGAGCACGCCGAGGGCGAACGCCACTGCCGCCGGCAGCACGTCGAAGGCGGCGACGGCGATTGCCAGCACCATGATCGACACGGCTTCCCACGCCTTGCGCCGGTCGGGGATGTAGAGCTCGCGCGCGGCGAGCGGTACGCAGCCCTTGTCGGCAGCGAATTCCGCGATCGATTCGGGTGGTCCCTGCAACAGCAGCAGGTCGCCGGGCTGGATGGCGATCCTGCGCAGCCGCTTCATCGAGCGCCGTCCCTCGCGGGAGAGCGCCAGCAGATTGATGCCGTAGCGGGTGCGCAGCATGATGTCGGTGGCCGAACGCCCGGCGAGCGGCGAGCCGGGCAGTGCCGCAAGTTCCATCAGCACGATCTCGCCCGACTTTGCGGCGGGCGCCTTGTCTTCGTCCTCCTCCCTCTCGTCACCGGGCTTCGTTGCTGCCTGCGGGCCGGATTGCGTGCCCGCTTCAGGCCCGTCGGTCTTCTCCGGCTTGACGGCCTCCTCCAGCTTCAGGCCCAGGATGGACAGCACGTCCGGCAGCGAGTCGGCCTCGGCCTCGATCATCAGGATGTCGCCGGCGTGGACCATGCGTCCCGGATTGGCCGCGATGAGGCGGACTTCCTTGTGCACCACGCCGACGATCTGTGCGTCGACATCGGCGAGCGCCTCCTCGATCTCGCGCAGCCTCAAGCCGGCGGCCTTGCTGTCCTCGGGGACACGCACCTCGGTGATGTAGGCCCCCGTTTCGAAGCCCTCGATGCCCGCCTGCTTGCGCGCCGGCACGAGCCGCCAGCCCACGAGCGCGACGAGCAGGATGCCGGACAGCGCCACGGTGAGCCCGACCGGGGTGAAGTCGAACATGGCGAAGCCGCCCTGTCCGGCGGCGGCGCGGAAGCCCGACACGATGAGGTTGGGCGGGGTGCCGATCAGGGTCGTCATGCCGCCGAGGATGGTGCCGAAGGCCAGCGGCATCAGGATCTGCCCGGGCGCGAGCCCGAGCCGGTCGGACAGGTGGATTGCCACCGGCATCAGCAGGGCCATGGCGCCGACGTTGTTCATGACGCTCGACAGCAGCGCACCGAGGCCCATCAGCGCGGCGAGGCTGAGCGTGCGACCGGCCTTTGCCGGCAGGATGGCGCGCGCCAGCGCATCCACCGCGCCGGAAGTCTGCAGGCCGCGGCTCAGGACCAGCACGCAGGCGACGGTGATGACGGCGGGGTGCCCGAAGCCCGCGAACGCGTCGCCGGGCTCGACCAGGCCGCCGAGCACGCAGGCGAGGAGCGCACCGGCGGCCACCATGTCGTGCCGCCATCGGCCCCACAGGAAGGCGCCGACGGTCGCGGCCAGGATGGCGAGGATCAGCAGCTGCTCGGGTTTCATCGGCGCCTCGGGTGCTCATGTCGGGCGTAGGGGTGTTCCCGGCCCGCCGCTTCCCCGGGGCGCGCCTGCTTCCAATATAGATGCCCGGTGCATGCCGGGTAAATGACGAAAAGGCGGTCGGGGGCGATCGACGCCCCCGGGCGCGGACTTACTCGGTATCGAAGCCCAGCAGGCGGCTGTCGATGATGCGGCGGGCAACCGCGTCGGGCACATTGGTTTCCCAGTCACCGCGACCGCGGCGCAGGCCTTGCAGCACCTCGGTGACGTCGATATGCAGGTGGCCGTCGTCGTGCGGATGAACGGCCACGAGCTTCTTGTTGGTCACGAGGTGGGCGAGCAGGTGACGCAGGTTCTCGGGCACCTGGACGTTGTCGAGCGTGACCAGTTCGTCCGGCTGCGCGCCCGTCGGTCGTGAGGGATAGACGTACACGTGGGTGTTGTCCGGG
Organism: Thauera sp. 63; assembly: GCF_000310165.2. Taxonomy (NCBI): domain Bacteria; kingdom Pseudomonadati; phylum Pseudomonadota; class Betaproteobacteria; order Rhodocyclales; family Zoogloeaceae; genus Thauera; species Thauera sp. 63. Next base: position 152,027 of record NZ_AMXC01000009.1, on the reverse strand, counting down.
AAAAGCTTGCCGAAGGCTTCGAGGATGCCGCCTTCCAGACCCTCGTAGTACTTCTCGTCGAACAGGAAGTTGAAGTCGCGCACCGACAGCACGATGCCGATCGGCTTCTGCGTGTAGCGCCGCAGGTAGGCCCGCAGGCGGAAGAAGCGCACGTAGTCGGAGATCATCACCGTGTAGCCCTGCGAGGTGAGCAGGTCCACGCGGGCAAGGAAGTCGGCGCCGTCGACGTTGTCGCCGCTGATCAGCGAGTTCATCGTGATCTCGGCCAGCTGCAGGATGCTGGTCTCGTCGACCGCGGCGAGCTGGCTGAACTGCTTCAGGCCGGAGGCCATCATGTCCACATTGACGCAGGTCACCGGCTTGAAGCTGCCGCGCATCACCATCACCGGCTTGCGGTAGAACAGCTCGCCCGGCACCACGACCTCGCCGTCGGGGTTGAACACCACCGCGCGCGTCAGCCAGCTGCGGATCAGGTGCAGGTTCATCAGGCGGTTTTCCACTTCCTCGAAGTAGGGGCCGGAGAAGTGGATGAGGTCGACCTCGATGCGCTCGGGCGTGAGGCCGTCGCCCAGGCCCTCGACGATCCATTCGGGCTGGTCATGGTGGAAGAAGGCGCCGTGGATCAGGTTCACGCCGAGGATGCCGAGCGCCTCGGACTGCTGCGCGTTGGTGTCGTCGAGCATGCGCACGTGCAGGATGACGTCACTCGGCGCCGCGCCCGGATGCAGCTGCAGGCGCACGCCGATCCAGCCGTGGCATTCGTTCTTCTGCTTGAAGCTGCGCGCGGTCACCGTCGCCGCGTAGGCGAAGAAGGTGGTGTTCTTCGGCCGGATGTGGGCGAGGCGGTCCACCACCTGGGTGAACTCCTTGTCCAGCATCTGCAGCAGGCGGGCGCGGCTGACGTAGCGGTCGACGTGGCCGTAGATGTCGTCGCTGACGGCCATGTCGTAGGCCGACATGGTCTTGGCGATGGTGCCGGCGGCGGCACCGACCTGGAAGAAGCGGCGGGCCACTTCCTGCCCGGCGCCGATCTCGACGATGGAGCCGTACTTGAACTTGTCGAGGTTGACCGCCAGCGCCTTCTGGTCGGTGGTCAGGATGGTGTCGCGTTTGCGCATCGGTGCGTTCCTTGATGAGCGGGGCCGCGGGGCGGCCTTACTTGAGCTTGAAGCCGCGGTTGTGCAGCGCCTCGACCAGGCGGTCGCGTCCGGACAGCGTCTGTGGGCCGGCGATGCGCTTTGCCGAATGCACCGCCCAGGTGCCATGCACGTTCATCTGCTGTTCTTCGTAGAAGCGCGCCATGGTGGCGTTGTAGGCCTCGATGCCCGGTGCCTGGACCTCGAGCGAGTATTTCTCGTGGTGCAGCACCACCGACTGCGGCGGCCGCGGCTTGACTGCCGCGGGCTGGGCCGGGTCCGGGTGGCCGACGCACATGCCGAACACCGCGACCACGCCGGGCGGCAGGGCCAGCAGTTCGGCGACCTTCGCCGGCTGGTTGCGCATGCCTCCGATGTAGACCGTGCCGAGGCCGAGCGACTCGGCCGCAGCGACCGCGTTCTGGGCCGCCAGCGCGGCGTCGATGACGCCGACGAGGAACATCTCGGTGTAGTCGAGCGCCTCCGCCGGACGGCCCGTCTTCTCGGCAAGATGGCGCAGACGGGCGAGATCGGCCAGCCACACCAGCTGCAGCGGCGCGTCCTTCACGTGCGCCTGGCCGCCGGCGCACTCGGCGAGCGCGGCACGGGTTGCTGGATCGCGCACGGCCACCACGCTCCAGGCCTGCAGGTTGGAGGAGCTGGCAGCCGATTGTGCTGCGGCGATGATCGCGGCGAGTTCGTCGTCGGCGACGGGGTCGGGCAGGTAGGCGCGCACCGAGCGGTGATCGAGCAGGTGGTCGATGAGCGGCGAGCTGGCCGCCCGAAGCGAAAGGCCGAGATCGCCATAGCGGGCGCGCAGGCGTTGCGGGTCGAGAGACATGAATCACTCCGGAAGCTGCGGGAAAACGACAAGTATATTGGCGCAAGGCGACGCTTCGGCGATCCTCCCGCGGCAGGGGAAACGATTGCGTGCGCAGGTCGCCCCGCCGCGGCGGGTGCAAACGGGCAATGCAGATTTGATCTCGATGCAGGAATTACGTTAACGTCAACGTAATGTGGCGCCCGGCGGGCTTGTGCCCGTCCGGACGCCACCGGTTTCGATCACAACGAGGAGAGGGAATACCATGAGCGCTGTCGCCGAATTCATCGCCGCACGCGACTTCCTGTTGCAGCACCGCAGCGATTACGCCACTGCCTACGCCGGCTTCAAGTGGCCGAAGCTCAAGGAGTTCAACTGGGCGCTGGACTACTTCGACGCCATGGCCAGGGGAAACGACAACCCGGCGCTGTGGATCATCGAGGAGGATGGCCGCGAGTCGAAGCTGAGCTTCGCCGAGATGTCGGCGCGCTCGAACCGGGTCGCCAACTGGCTGCGCAAGCAGGGCGTCAAGCGTGGCGAGCGCATCCTGATCATGCTCGGCAACGAAGTGCCGCTGTGGGAAACCATGCTCGCCGCGATCAAGCTCGGCGCGGTGGTGATCCCGGCGACCACGCTGCTGACCCCCGAGGATCTGGTGGACCGCGTCGAGCGCGGCCAGGTCAAGCACGTGGTGATCGGCAAGGCCCACACCGACAAGTTCGAGAACCTGCCGGGCAGCTTCGGTCGCATCGCCGTGGGCGGCGCGCCCGCCGGCTGGAAGGCCTTCGAGGAGGCCGCGGCCGAATCCGACCAGTTCACCCCGGACGGCGTGACCCGCGTCGACGACCCGCTGCTGCTGTACTTCACCTCGGGCACCACCTCCAAGCCCAAGCTGGTGCTGCACACCCACCAGTCCTACCCGGTCGGCCACCTGTCGACGATGTACTGGATCGGCCTGAAGCCCAACGACCGCCACATGAACATCTCCTCGCCGGGCTGGGCCAAGCACGCCTGGAGTTGCTTCTTCGCGCCCTGGAACGCCGGCGCCTGCGTGTTCCTGTACAACTACAACCGCTTCAACGCCAAGGCTCTGCTCGACGTGCTGGTGAAGTACGAGGTCACCACCATGTGCGCGCCGCCGACCGTGTGGCGCATGCTGATCCAGCAGGATCTGGCCTCGGTCAAGACCAAGCTGCGTGAGCTGATCGGCGCCGGCGAACCGCTCAACCCCGAAGTCATCGAGCAGGTGCAGAAGGCCTGGGGCATCACCATCCGCGACGGCTTCGGCCAGACCGAGACCACTGCCGAGATCGGCAACACGCCCGACCAGCCGCTCAAGCCCGGCTCCATGGGGCGCCCGCTGCCCGGCTACAAGATCGCCCTGCTCGATGTGGACAGCAACCCGGTGACCGAGGGCGAGATCTCGCTGGTGCTCGGCGACAGCCGTCCGGTCGGCCTGATGGTGGGCTACTCGGGTGATCCGGCCAAGACCGCGGAAGTGATGCGCGATGGCCACTATCGCACCGGTGACGTCGCCAGCATCGACGAGGACGGCTACATCACCTACGTCGGTCGCGCCGACGACGTGTTCAAGGCCTCCGACTACCGCATCAGCCCCTTCGAGCTCGAGAGCGTGCTCATCGAGCACCCGGCGGTGGCCGAAGCCGCGGTGGTGCCGAGCCCGGATCCGGTGCGCCTGGCGGTGCCCAAGGCCTTCGTGATCCTGGTTGCCGGCCAGGAGCCGAGCAAGGAGCTCGCCAAGGACATCTTCGCCTTCACCCGCGAACGCCTGGCCCCGTACAAGCGCATCCGCCGCCTGTCCTTCGCCGATCTGCCCAAGACCATCTCGGGCAAGATCCGCCGCGTCGAGCTGCGCAAGGCCGAAGAGGCACGGGGCGAGAACGCGCGGGGCGAGCTGGAGTTCTTCGAGGAAGACTTCCCCGAGCTGAAGGGCTGATCGCGGCCCGCACAAGGGGGCGATCATGCGCCCCCGTACGGCCGGCATGCTGCTACAATGCCGGCCGTGGCGGGTCTCCCCGCATTGCAGCGCGGTGAACCTGGTCAGGGCCGGAAGGCAGCAGCCACAGCCGTTCCCTGCAAGTGCCGGGGGTCGGGCTCGCCACCCCGAATGCAACAAGCCGAAGGGCGCTCCGATGTGGGCGCCCTTCGGCTTTTCTGCGTGTCGTTCAAGCCTGGTCGTTCAGGCGAGCAGGCTGTCCATCAGCATCATCGCCACGAAGCCGACGATCAGGCCGCCAGTGGCCAGCGTCTCGTGGCCGCGACGGTGCGACTCGGGGATGATCTCGTGGCTCACCACGAACAGCATCGCGCCGGCCGCGCCCGCAAGGCCCCAGGGCAGGATCATCGCGGACGCCGACACCATCACCGAACCGGCGACCGCGGCGATCGGCTCCATCAGTCCGGACACCGCGGCGACGCCGAAGGCGAACAGGCGGCTGTAGCCGGCCGTCACCAGTGCGATGGCGACGATCAGGCCTTCGGGCACGTTCTGCAGCGAGATGCCGGTGGCGACGGCATCGCCGCTACCCGCGCCAGTGCCGTTGAGACCGGACGCGACGCCGATCGCCAGGCCTTCGGGGATGTTATGCACTGCGATGGCGAACACGAACAGCCAGACCGCGGTGCCGGTGCGCGAGCCGTCGGGCGCATGCGAGTGGGGCAGGGCGCGATCCATCGTCAGCAACAGTGCAGCACCGATGGTGAGGCCCACGGCCACCAGCAGCGCTGCGCCGGTCTGCCCCATGCCTTGCGCCTGGGCGGCACCGAAGGCCGGCAGCAGCAGCGAGAACACGCTCGCAGCCAGCATCACGCCGGCGCCGAAGCCGAGCAGCATGCCTTGCGCACCGTCGTTGATCCTGCGCATCACCAGCAGCGGCACGGCGCCCAGTGCGGTGGCGGCAGCGGCCATGGCGCCGCCGGACAGCGCGCCGGACAGCGGCAGGTTGAAACCCTCCAGGCCGCGCGCGGCCTGCGCGAACAAGACCGCGAAACCGGTGAGCGCGATCAGCCAGCCGGCGAGCGCGCGCAGGGCGCCGGCCGGGCTGGCGGGCAGGAAATGCAGGCGGGCGACTTTGGCAACCATGATCGGACTCCTTTCGATCTGCAGGCGTCACCACCGGTCGGGGCAACGCACGAATCAGTAATCCGAGTATGGAGTCCACCCGCCGATAGGGCTAATTGAAAGCTCGAAGTCGGTCGATAGGGCATCGGTATCGGGGCGCGTCAGCCGGGTCGTCGGTAGCCGCCCGCCACGCCGCGTGGCGACATCACGAATTGCCACAACTGGTTGCTGCGCGCGCGGAAGGTACCGGCGCAGGCGAGCAGGTAATAGCGCCACATGCGGTAGAAGCGCTCGCCGTAGCGTGCGGCGAAGCGCGGCCAGGCCGCTTCGAAGCGGGCATGCCAGGCCATCAGCGTGCGGTCGTAGTCGGCGCCGAAGTTGTGCACGTCCTCGACGACGAAGCAATCCTCCGAGGCGTCGCAGACCTGGCCGAGCGAGGGCAGGTCGCCGTTGGGGAAGATGTAGCGATCGATCCACGGATCGGTCGGCGTGCGCCGGACGTTCTTGCCGATGGTGTGCAGCAGGAACAGACCCTCGTCCTTGAGACTGCGCCGGGCCATCTCGAAGAAGGCGCCCTGGTTTTTCGCGCCGACGTGCTCGAACATGCCCACCGAGGCGATGCAGTCGAAGCGTTCGCTGCCGCCGCGGTTGAACTGGCGATAGTCCTGCAGCCGGAAGGTCACCGGCAGGCCGCTACAGCGGGCCTGGCCGAACTCTGCCTGCTCGCGCGAGATCGTCAGGCCGACGCAGTCGACGCCGTAGTGTTCGGCGGCGAACTTCATCAGGCTGCCCCAGCCGCAGCCGATGTCGAGCAGCCGCATGCCGGGCCGCAGTTCGAGCTTGCGGCAGACGAGGTCGAGCTTGGCCGCCTGCGCGTCTTCCAGCGTATCGGCCGCGGCCCAGTAGCCGCAGGTGTAGGCCATGCTCGGGTCGAGCATGGCCTCGAAGAAATCGTTGCCAAGGTCGTAATGCACCTCGCCGACCTGCCAGGTGCGACGCAGGCTCTGGAGGTTGAACAGGCGCGCGCGCAGTCCCTGCACCATCAGCGCCGTGGTTCCCACCTTCTCGTCGAGGCGGGCGAGCAGCACGCGGGCGATGAATTCGTCGACCTGATCGCAATCCCACCAGCCCTCCATGTAGCTTTCGCCCAGGCCGAGGCTGCCGCGTGCCAGGATGCGTTCCGCGGTCTGCGGGTGGTGGATGCGCATGTCCCACGGGCGCTCGCCGTCGATCTCGATGTCGGCCTGGGCAAGCAAGCGGGCCATGGCGCGCAGCGCCGGATCCTGCTCCCTTGGCCTGATTGGGCGGCGCGCGCCACTCTGGTGCGTCGGGCGTGGCTTGCGGGCGTGCGCTTCGCTGGGCTTGTGCATGCTCTCCATCCTGTACTCCCGGCCGTGTCAGGGTTTGAAGTCTGGAAGCGGAAGGAGGGGGCCTTCGCCGCCCAACTCCGCCCGGACGTCAAGCAGGAATCGGGCCGTTCCGTGCGTGCGGCGCGCGGCTCAGACGGTCAGGGCGAATTCGGCGCACACCGCGCACAGCAGATCGAACAGGGCGTCGATGTCCCGGGTATTCGGATTCATGTGCGGGGTCCTCCGTGCAATGCCGGATAGCGCCGGCTGACGACTGCAGCATAGGCAGCAGTGTCGGATAGATCCAATCGATACGCAGGATGTTCGAAATTGTCTCGAGCTATCGGGCAGGGGAACGGCGGGGCGACGATCGGCGCCGGACGCCCGTCACGGCTCTGCTAGAATCGCCCGCCATGAGCTATCAGGTCCTTGCGCGCAAGTGGCGGCCGAAGTCCTTCGGCACGCTGGTCGGTCAGGAGCACGTCGTGCGGGCGCTGACGCACGCGCTCGCCACGGGCAGGCTGCACCACGCCTGGCTGTTTACCGGGACGCGCGGCGTGGGCAAGACCACGATCAGCCGCATCCTGGCCAAGGCGCTGAACTGCGAGACCGGCATCACGCCCGAGCCCTGTGGCGTCTGCGATGCCTGCCGCGCCATCGACGCCGACCGCTTCCCCGATTACGTGGAGATGGATGCCGCGTCCAACCGGGGCGTCGACGACATGGCGGCGCTGCTCGACAAGGCCGTGTATGCGCCGGTGCAGGGGCGCTACAAGGTCTACATGATCGACGAAGTGCACATGCTCACCGGCCACGCCTTCAACGCCATGCTGAAGACGCTGGAGGAACCTCCGGAGCATGTGAAGTTCATCCTCGCCACCACCGATCCGCAGAAGATTCCGGTGACGGTGCTGTCGCGCTGCTTGCAGTTCAACCTCAAGCAGATGCCGCCCGGCCATATCGTCGACCACCTGACGCGCATCCTGCAGGCCGAGGAGGTGTCCTTCGAGCCCGGCGCGCTGCGCCACATCGCCAAGGCGGCCAACGGATCGATGCGCGATGCGCTGTCGCTGCTCGACCAGTCGATCGCGCACGGTGCGGGCAAGGTCGAGGAGGAGCAGGTCACCCACATGCTGGGCACGGTCGGCGACGACCATCTGTACGCCGTGCTCGACGCACTCGCGGCCGGGAACGTGACCGGCCTGCTCGCGGTGGCGGACGGCATGGAGGCGCGCAGCCTGTCTTTCGATGCCGCGCTGCAGTCGCTGGCGACGCTGGTGCATCGCATCGCGCTGGCGCAGTACGCGCCGGAGGCGATCGCAGACGAGGCCGAGCGGGCCCGCATCGGCTCCTATGCCGGCGCCTTCGATGCGGAGTTCCTGCAGCTTGCCTACCAGATCGCGATTCACGGCCGGGACGAGCTGCCGTTGGCGCCGGACGAATACTCCGGCTTCACGATGACGTTGCTGCGCCTGCATGCATTCCGCCCCGATCAGCCTGCGGCGCTCGGCGGGCCTGGCGTCGCGCCGGCGGGGGGCGGTCAGGCACGCAGCCTGCCGGCCGCAGCGTCCGCAAGTCCGGGGGGAGCGCAGGGTGCGCTCCCGGGCGGGGCGAGGGCGTCGTCTGCGGTTCCCGCGGCGGAGGGCGGAAGTCCGGCGGTTGGCGTGCCTGCGCCACAGCCCGCTCGCGTAGATGTCTCCCCGCCTGCGGCCCCTGTGCCCGCTGCGCCGCTGGTCGAGAAGGCTGAGCCGGCGCCCGTCGTTCCCGCAGCGAGTGCGCCCGCGAAGGCCAGCGATAACGATGTGCCTCCTTGGGAGGACTTGCCGCCCGAGGCGTATGCAGACGATTACGGCGCGACAGCGGCTGCGCCCGCGCCCGTGCGGACCTTGCCTGAAGCCACGACACGCTCGCGCGGTCCTGAGCCGGCGCAGGCGACGGCTGCTGCTGACGTCGAGCCTCCTCCGGCGCTATCCGCGGCCGCTGTTGCCGCACCGCCGGTCGCTGTTCCCACCGTTGCCGGCCGGGCTTCGTCGGGCGGCGGTGGCGATGTCGCATCCCTGCTTGCAATGGGGGACTGGCGTGGCATCATCCGCGCGCTCGAACTCGGCGGGCTCGTGCGCGAGCTAGCCCAGCATTGCGAGTGGGTCGATTGCGTCGAGGACGAATTGCAGTTGCGCCTGTCGACGGCGCATCGCCATCTGCTGGACATGAACCGCGCTGCGGTCGACCGTCTGCAGGATCTGCTCGGTGGGGCCACGGGGCGTGCGATGCGTGTGCGCATCACGATCGGCGACATTGCCGGCGAGACGCCGGCCCAGCGCGACGAGATCGAGCGCCGCGCGCGCCATGCCGAGGCGGTCGCAGCGCTGGAAGCGGACCCCTTCGTGCGCGAACTCATCGAACGCTTCGATGCCACCCTCGTCGAAAACACCGTGAAGCCGCTTTGACGGCCGCGGCGCGACGGGCGTGGCGTCAAGACTCTTTTCAAACAGCTCAATAACCTGGAGTGTCCAAGATGATGAAAGGCGGAATCGCCGGGCTGATGAAGCAGGCCCAGCAGATGCAGGAAAATATGAAGAAGATGCAGGAGCAGCTTGCTTCGGTCGAGGTCGAGGGGCAGTCGGGCGCCGGCATGGTCAAGGTGCAGATGACCTGCAAGTACGATGTGCGCCGCGTCTCCATCGACGCGTCGGTGATGGACGACAAGGAGATGCTCGAGGACCTGGTCGCGGCGGCGCTGAACGATGCCGTGCGCAAGGTCGAGGCGACCACGCAGGAGAAGATGTCCGGCTTCACTTCCGGCCTGAATCTGCCTCCTGGCATGAAGCTGCCGTTCTGAGCCTGCAACGATGACGCCATCCAGCCTCGACGAATTGATCGAGGCCTTACGTTGCCTGCCGAGCGTCGGCCCGAAATCCGCTCAGCGCATGGCCTACCATCTGTTGCAGCGCGACCAGCGGGGCGCTGCGCGGCTGGCGCACGCGCTGGCGCACGCGCTGGAGGTGCTGCGTCACTGCGAGCGCTGCAACAACTTCAGCGAGGAGGCCGTCTGCCCGCGCTGCGCCAATCCGCGGCGCGACGCCTCGCTGCTGTGTGTCGTCGAAATGCCGGCCGATCTGGCCATGATCGAGCAGACGCAGTCCTATAACGGGCTGTACTACGTGCTGATGGGGCGGCTCTCGCCGCTCGACGGCATCGGGCCGCGCGAGCTCAAGCTCGACAAGCTCATCGGTCGCGCGACCGACGGCAAGGTGCAGGAAGTCATTCTCGCCACCAACTTCACCAATGAAGGCGAGGCCACGGCGCATACGGTGGCGACGCTGCTGACCACGCGCGGGCTCAAGGTCAGTCGCCTGTCCCGCGGTGTGCCGGTCGGGGGCGAGCTCGAGCACACCGATACGGGCACCATTGCGCAGGCCCTGGTCGAGCGCCGCGCCGTGTAAGAAGGTTGCTGCGTCGCAGCATATCAGGCCGCTGCTGCGGCTTTCCGACGCGGGAATGCCGCCCGGAAAGCCTTGTTACGACTGGTGATCCGCCCTTCGTGCTTTCTCTGCTGCAGTGACTCCGTTATAATTTCGCAGTTATTTGTATCCGGGTCTTTCGTTTTCCTTTTTGGGAAGAGGGTCATGAGCGTTGATCAAAAGATGGACAGCAGCCGCCGCACCTTGCTGCTGGCAACGTCCGCCGCGGGCGGTGTTGCCGCCGTGGCAACGGCCGTGCCGTTCGTTGCCAGCCTGACGCCGTCCGAGCGTGCCAAGGCAGCCGGTGCGCCGGTCGAAGTGGATGTGGGTAAGCTCGCTCCGGGCGAGATGATGACTGTGGAGTGGCGCGGCAAGCCGGTGTGGATTCTGCGCCGTACGCCCGAGATGCTGGCTTCGCTTGAAAAGACGGACGGTAAGGTCAGCGACCCCGAGTCTGACAAGCCCATGCAGCCGGGCTACGCCAAGAACAAGCACCGCTCGATCAAGCCGGAATACCTGGTCGCGGTCGGTATCTGCACCCACCTCGGCTGTTCTCCGTCCGAGAAGTTCAAGATGGGCGCCGAGAGCGGCATGGGCGCTGACTGGCCCGGTGGTTTCCTGTGCCCCTGCCACGGCTCGATCTTTGATCTGGCCGGTCGCGTGTACAGCAGCATGCCCGCGCCGGACAACCTCGAGATTCCGCCGCACCAGTACCTCGCGGATACCACCATTCTTGTTGGCGAAGACGGGAAGGCATAAGCGATGACCACCAAATCCCAGGCTGTGCTGAACTGGATCGACGAGCGCTTCCCGCTGACGTCGTCCATCAAGGGGCACCTCACCGAGTACTACGCCCCGAAGAACTTCAACTTCTGGTATTTCTTCGGCTCGCTGGCGCTGCTGGTGCTGGTGATCCAGATCCTGACCGGTATCTTCCTGGTCATGCACTACAAGCCGGATGCCTCGCTGAACGCAGCGGGGGTGCCGGTGGCCTTCGCCAGCGTCGAGTACATCATGCGCGAGGTGCCGGGTGGCTGGCTCATCCGCTACCTGCACTCGACCGGTGCCTCGGCCTTCTTCGTCGTGGTCTACCTGCACATGTTCCGCGGCCTGCTCTACGGTTCCTACCGTAAGCCGCGCGAGCTGATCTGGATCTTCGGCACCCTGATCTTCCTGGTGCTGATGGCCGAAGCCTTCATGGGTTATCTGCTGCCGTGGGGGCAGATGTCCTTCTGGGGCGCCCAGGTCATCGTGAACCTGTTCTCGGCGATTCCGGTGATCGGCCCCGACCTGTCGCTGGTCATCCGCGGCGACTTCGTCGTGTCCGATGCCACGCTGAACCGCTTCTTCTCCTTCCACGTCATCGCCGTGCCGCTGGTGCTGATCGGTCTCGTCGCTGCGCACATCATCGCGCTGCACGAAGTCGGCTCCAACAACCCGGACGGTGTCGAGATCAAGAAGAAGAAGGATGCGAACGGCATTCCGCTGGACGGCATTCCCTTCCACCCGTACTACACGGTCAAGGACATCGTTGGCGTCGTGGCCTTCCTGTTCTTCTTCAGCGCGGTGGTGTTCTTCGCGCCTGAAGCGGGCGGGTACTTCCTCGAGTTCAACAACTTCCTGCCTGCCGACCCGCTGACGACGCCGCCGCACATTGCGCCGGTGTGGTATTTCACCCCCTTCTATTCCATCCTGCGTGCGGTCACCTACCCGCTGTTCGGGCTGGATGCGAAGTTCTGGGGTGTCGTGGCCATGGGCGCGTCGGTGGTGATCATCGCCTTCCTGCCCTGGCTGGACCGCAGCCCGGTGAAGTCGATCCGCTACAAGGGTCCGGTCTTCAAGATCGCGCTGGTCATCTTCGTCATCTGCTTCTTCATCCTGGGCTACCTGGGCGTGCTGCCCCCGACCCCGGGTCGTACGCTGGTGTCGCAGATCTGCTCGGTGCTGTACTTCGCGTTCTTCCTGCTGATGCCGTGGTACAGCAAGCTCGACAAGTGCAAGGCCGAACCGGAAAGGGTGAACTTCAAATGAAAATGCGCGTGATCAATCTCATCAAGCGTGCGGCGGCGGTGCTGCTGTTCGCTCCGGCGGTGGCGCTGGCGGCAGGTGCTGCGGTGCACCTCGACAAGGCGCCGGTCAGCACCGATCCGGCAGCGCTGCAGCACGGCGCCAAGCTGTTCGTCAATTACTGTCTGAACTGCCACAGCGCCTCGTTCACGCGCTACAACCAGCTGCAGAACATCGGTCTGTCCGAGCAGATGATTCGCGACAACCTGATGTTCACCGGCGAGAAGGTGGGCGATCTGATGAAGATCGCGATGCAGCGTGAAGATGGCAAGGTGTGGTTCGGCAAGGCGCCGCCCGATCTGACGCTGGTTGCACGTGCGCGCGCGTCCGGTGACGGCAGCGGGGCCGACTGGCTGTACACCTACCTGCGCCAGTTCTACCGCGATCCGGCACGCCCGACGGGCTGGAACAACGTGATCTTCGCGAACGTGGGCATGCCGCACGCGTTGTGGGAGCTACAGGGCGAACAGGTCGCCAAGATCACCCAGAACGCGGATGGCACGACCACGACCGTGCTCGAGCTCGCCAAGCCCGGCAAGCTGTCGGTCGAAGAGTACGACAAGTCGATCGCCGACCTCGTGTCCTTCCTGGTCTGGATGGGCGAGCCGGTCGCCGAGAAGCGCAAGTCGATCGGCACCTACGTGCTGATCTTCCTGGCGGGCCTGTTCGTGCTGTCGTACGCACTGAAGAAGAACTACTGGAAGGACATTCATTGATCGGAATGGCAACCGGCCGCGAGGCCTGTTGATGCAGTCCTGACCCAGACGCACCACGCGGAACCGCGTGGTGCGCTTTTGCTTTTGTATCCCCGGAGTGGCAACACCATGATGAACCTGTATTCCGGCACGACCGATCCCTTCAGCCATCGCTGCCGGATCGTCCTGTTCGAGAAGGGCATGGATTTCGAAGTCATCGACGTCGATCTCTACAACAAGCCCGAAGACATCGCCGTCATCAACCCCTACAACCGCGTGCCGGTGCTGGTCGACCGCGATCTCGTGCTGTACGAGTCGAACATCATCAACGAGTACATCGACGAGCGCTTCCCCCATCCGCAGCTGATGCCGCCCGACCCGATCATGCGTGCGCGTGCGCGGCAACTGCTGCACACCTTCGAGCACGAGCTGTTCTCGCACCTCGAAGCCCTGGAGGCCAACCAGAAGGGCGTGGAGAAGAGCCGCGCCCACGTGCGCGACCAGCTCACCCAGCTCGCACCGATCTTCACCAAGCAGAAGTTCATGCTGGGCGAGGAGTTCTCGATGCTCGACGTGGCCATCGCGCCGCTGCTGTGGCGCCTCGAGCACTACGGTATCGAGCTGCCGAAGGCGGCGGCGCCGCTGATGAAGTACGCCGAGCGCATTTTCAGCCGTCAGGGTTTCATCGACGCGCTGACGCCCTCCGAGAAGGTGATGCGTCGCTGACCTGCCAATCCCCGACGTCGTCGGCCGCGTCTCGCGGCCGCGGCGTCGCCTGCTGGAAGACACATGAGCACCGTATCGACCAAGCCTTACCTGATCCGCGCCATCTGGGAGTGGTGTGTCGATCAGGGCTTCACGCCCTACGTCGCCACGCTCGTGGACGCCCAGACGCGCGTCCCGCCGGGTTATGCACGTGACGGACAGATCGTGCTGAACCTGTCGCCCGATGCGACGGGGCAGTTGCAGATCGGGAACGATTTCATCACCTTCCAGGCCCGATTCGGTGGGGTCGCGCATTCGCTGGTGGTGCCGATTGCCAACGTGATCGCCGTCTATGCGCGCGAGAACGGGCAGGGCATGGCCTTCGAGACCGAGATCGCGGGCGAGGAGGCCGGCGTCGATGCGGATGAGCGGCCGGGCGAGATGCCCGACATCGTCGAGGACATGGCCGACGCGGCTGCCGCGGCAAAGGCCGAAGCGCCCTCGGGTGATGAGCCTCCGCGCCGTCCTCGTCCTTCCCACCTGACCGTCGTGAAGTGAGACACCCCATGGCCAGTCTTGAATGGAGCGAGAAGCTGGAAAACGGCCTCCCGCGCATGGATGACACGCACCGCGAGTTCGTCGAGCTGTACAACGTGGTCGCCAACGCCGGACCGGACGCGTTCCTCGCTGCCTACGATGCCTTCGTCGCGCACACCGAGGCCCACTTCGCCCAGGAGAACCGCTGGATGGAGGCGGTGAATTTCCCGGGTTGCCATCGCGCCGAGCACGACCGTGTGCTGGCGGTGCTGCACGACATCCGCAAGCGCGTCGCTGCGGGTGACACCTTCTTCGCCAAGCGCCTGGTGCAGGAATTGCCGGCCTGGTTCGACCATCACACCAACGGCATGGATGCCGCGCTGGCTTTCCATTTGCAGAGCGTTGGCTATGACGTCGACAGCGGTACGTTTGCGAATGCCGAAGGCGCCGAAGGGCAGGCCGCATCCGGTTGCGCCTGTGCGACGCTGACCGCCGAAAGCGACGCCGAGAAGAAGGCCTGCGCCTGATTCGCGCTGCCGCGGTGCTGCACGTGATTCAATCCAGGAACGGAAAGACCACGGGCGGTCGCTGACCCTCGATCAGGGCGGTGAGCGCGGCGGCCGAGCCGCAGGCGAGCGTCCATCCCAGGGTGCCGTGGCCGGTATTCAACCACAGGTTGTCCAGCCGGCCGCGCCCGATCAGGGGCAGATTACCCGGCGTTGCGGGGCGTAATCCCGCCCATGGCGTCACCTGCGTTTCGTCGATCGCGCCCGGGAAATGGGTCCGCGCCCATTCGAGCAGCGGCTCGATGCGCTCGGGCCGGATCGTCGTGTCGAAGCCGGCGAGTTCGGCCGTTCCCGCCACGCGAAGGCGATCCCCCAGCCGCGAGCAGACGATCCGGCGCGATTCGTCGGTCAGGCTCACCACCGGCGCCCGGTCCGGTGCTGCAAGAGCGGCCGTGATCGAATAGCCCTTCACCGGATAGATCGGTACGCGTTGCCCCAACGGTCGCAGCAATCGGCCGCTGTAGCTGCCGAGGCACACGACGACCGCGTCGGCGCTCAGCATGCCCTTGCGCCCCTCGGCGTCGCGCACGTATGCGCCCTCGATGCGATTGCGGGTAACCGCCAGCCGCTGGATCTCGGTGTTCCAGTGCAGCAAGGCCCCCCTCGCTTCCAGCCTCGCGGCGAGCGCTTCGGTGAAGCGCTGTGCATTGCCGGATTCGTCGTCCGGAGCATACAAGCCGCCTGCGATCGCATCCGGCCGGCCCGCGAGCGCGGGCTCCAGGGCGAGGCATTCCTCGCGCGAGCGTACTTCCGCGGGAATGCCGAGCTTCTGCAGCGACGATGCGCGCATGGGGGCATGGGCGAATTCGCGTGCGGTGTGGAACAGATGCAGGATGCCGGCCGTGCGTTGCTCGTAGTCGATGCCGGTCGTCTCCCGCAGGGCACGCAGGCGTTCGCCGCTGAAGAGGGCGAGTGCGGCGATCGCCTCGGTGTTGCGGCGTGTGCGCCACGGCAGGCATTCGTGCAGGAAGGACAGCGCCCAGCGCCATTGCGCCGGGTCGAGGGAAGGGCGGATTTTCAGCGGCGCGTCCTCGCGCCCGAGCCAGCGCAGCGCGAGCCAGGGCGCAGCCGGATTGGCCCACGGTTCCGGATGGCTGATCGAGATCTGGCCGCCGTTGGCAAAGCTTGTCTCGCGCCCGGCGCCGGGCTGGCGGTCGACGAGACTGACCTCGAAGCCCGCCTGCTGCAGGAACCAGGCGGTCGTGACGCCGGCGACGCCGGCGCCGAGAACCATGACGTGCATATGTCGGGGAGCGGTGGATGACGGCTGTACGAGTCGGGCCCCCGAGCGAGGTTCCCGCCGCAGCAGAGGCGCGATCATACCCCTACGGCCCGCGGCGGAAACACGCGGCGCGTTTTTTTGCCGTGCGTACGGCGCGTGGAACCGGGATAATTCGGCCTGTCAGACATCACACCGCATTCACGGAGTTCTCTCATGCGTCGCGTCACCCTCACCCAGTTCCTGATCGAGCAGCAACGCGCCGGTCGCATCACCGCCGACCTGCGCCTGCTGATCGAGGTCGTCGCCCGGGCGGTCAAGGCCATCAGCGTCAATGTGTCCAAGGGCGCGCTCGCCGGGGTGCTCGGCGAGGCCGGCACCGACAACGTGCAGGGCGAGGCGCAGAAGAAGCTGGATGTGATCGCCAACGAGATCCTGCTGCAGGCCAACGAGTGGGGGGGGCACCTTGCGGCGATGGCCTCCGAGGAGGTCGAGACGGTGCACCAGATCCCCTTCGACTATCCGAAGGGCGGCTTCCTGCTGCTGTTCGATCCGCTCGATGGCTCGTCGAACATCGACGTCAATATCTCGGTCGGCACGATCTTCTCCGTATTGCGCAATCCGCCGGGGGGCGAGCAGCCGAACGAAGCCAGCTTCCTGCAGCCGGGGCGCGAGCAGGTCGCCGCGGGCTATGCCGTCTATGGTCCGTCCACCCAGTTTGTGCTGACGGTCGGCCAGGGCGTGCATGCCTTCACGCTGGACCGCGAGATGGGCAGTTTCATCTACACGCACCCCTTCATGACCATCCCCGAGGAGACGCGCGAGTACGCGATCAATGCGTCGAATGCGCGTTTCTGGGAGAAGCCGGTGCAGCGCTACATCGACGAACTGCAACAGGGCAAGACGGGGCCGCGCGGTGTCGACTTCAACATGCGCTGGGTCGCGTCGATGGTGTCCGACGTGCATCGCATCCTCACCCGCGGTGGCATCTTCATGTACCCGATGGACGACAAGTGCCGCGACAAGGGCGGCAAGCTGCGCCTGATGTACGAGGCCAATCCGATGGCGATGCTGGTCGAGCAGGCAGGCGGGGCGGCCAGCACCGGTCGCGAGCGCATCCTCGACGTGCAGCCGCGCGAACTCCATCAGCGCGTGCCCGTGATCCTCGGTTCCAGGGCCGAGGTCGAGCGCGTGACCGAGTACCACCGCGAGACCTGATCGCGGCCGTATGCGCCCTTGGCGCGGTTTGGCTCTCCTGCTGATCAGCGGCGTGTTGGCCGCGCCCCTGTCGACTGCGGCGCAGCAGGCGCTCGACGTCGAGCTGGAAGCGCCCGAGGCGGTGCGCGGGCTGCTCGAGCGTCACGTGCGCCTGTTGCGACGCAGCGACGCGACGATGCCCGAGGCTGCTCCCGACCGAAGCGCGATGGCCCGCCGCGCCCGGCGCGAGGTCGGCGACCTGCTCGCCACCGAGGGCTACTTCACGCCGACGGTGCGCATCGATCGCAGCGAGGCCGGGCGCTGGGTGATCAAGGTGGACCCGGGGCCACGCACGACCATCGCTGAGGTGACAGTGGACTTCGATGGCGAGATCACGCGTGCTGCAGAGCAGGGCGGCGACGAGTATCTCGCCCGGCTGCGGGCGAGTTGGTCGCTGCCGCCGGGGGCGCCCTTCCGCCAGGCCGACTGGGATGCCGCCAAACAGCAGATGCTCGACAGCGTATCGGCGCGGCGCTATGCGGCGGCGCGCATGGTGGAGAGCCGCGCGGAGGTCGACCCGGAGCGCGCCACTGCCCGACTCCGCGTCCGCCTCGACAGCGGCCCCGCCTTCTATCTCGGAGCGCTCGAGGTCAGCGGACTGCAGGAACTGCCGGCGGACCTGGTGCAGCGCTACAGCCGCCTGCGGGTCGGCGAACCCTACGACCGCGAGGCCTTGCTGGCCTTCCAGACGGGGTTGCAGAACACGCCGCATTTCGCGTCGGTGATCGTCGATGTCGAGCGCGATCCGGCGCTCGCTGCCGCGGTGCCGGTGCGCGTGCAGGTCTCCGAGGCGCGTCCAAAGCGCCTCGCGTTCGGCGCGGGCGTTTCCAGCAACACCGGCCTGCGGGCGGAGGCGAGCTATCGCGACGTGAATCTGCTGCGCCGCGGCTGGGAGCTGTCGACCGGCCTGCGCCTGGAGCAGCGCCGCCAGTCTGCCTACGCCGACGTCTTCCTGCCCCCCTCGGGCAACCATCGCGACAGCGTGGGTGCCCTGGTCGACCGCAGCGACCTCGAAGGCCTGCTGGTGCATTCGCAAGCCGTCGGCGTCGCCCGCAACACGGTGCGGGGCAACATCGAGACCCAGCTGGCCCTGCGCCTGCAGCATGAGCAGTTGCGCCCCGAGGGGGGGGAGTCCCGCTCGAGCAACACGCTGACCGCGAACTGGACCTGGGTCCAGCGCGCAGTGGATGACCTGCTCGATCCGACGCGCGGCTACGTGCTCGAGTTCCAGATGGGCGGCGGTGCGGCGGTGGCGATCGCTGATCGCGACTTCGTTCGCCTTTACGGCCGCGCAGTGCGTTACCAGCCGGTGGGCGAGCGCGACGTGCTGATCCTGCGCGGCGAGGCAGGCGCGACCCTGGCCGATTCGCGCGAGGGCATTCCGCAGGACTTCCTGTTCCGTGCCGGCGGCGCGCAATCGGTGCGAGGCTATGCCTACCAGAGCCTGGGCGTCCGCGAAGGCGACGCGACGGTCGGCGGGCGCTACCTCGGCACCCTCAGCGCGGAGTACGTGCATTGGTTCCGCCCGCAGTGGGGTGCGGCATTGTTCGTCGATGCCGGGGATGCGGCGGACACGCGCGAAGACCTCGACTTCCGCACCGGCTACGGCGTCGGGGCGCGCTGGCGCAGTCCGGCGGGCCCGCTGGCGGTTGATCTGGCCTGGGGGCATGACGAGCGCCGGCTACGTCTGCACTTCGGCGTTGCCATCGCCTTCTGATGTCGAGCAGCCGGTCCGGTGTCGCAAGCATGCGGCGCGGGGGGCATCCGGATGGTCAACGTACCCCGAAGAGGAGTATGGTTTTCACAGGCGGGCCGGCATGACGTTTTCGGTGGAATCCCTGCAACTGGCCGGCTGAACGACATTGTTCGCGCGAGGCAAGCATGGAACGCCCACCCGGTCGTCGCACCTGTCTTTATGCCGCCGAGCAGTTGAACGCGGTTGTCGAGCGCATGGCACGGCAGGCCGCCGCGGTGCTGTATGGCTGCGAGCGCATTGCCGTCATTGGCCTGTTGCGCAGGGGTGCGCCGCTGGCCGACCGCATCACGGCCCTGATGGTCGAGCGTCATGGCCTCGTCCCGCCGCTGCGGCTCGATCTCAAGGTCAAGCGTTATGCCGACGATCTCGCCCTGCTGCATCCCGAGACGCAACTGCTCGAGGACCCCGCGCATGCAACGCTGGACCTTCAGGGGCGGAGCCTTCTGGTCGTCGACGACGTGCTCTATACCGGACATTCGCTGCTGCGGGTGCTGGGCTATCTGGCGCGCTGGTCACCGGCCGAGGTGCGTGTCGCGGTGCTGGCCGACCGTGGCGTCGCGCGCTTGCCGATGCGGGCGGATGTCGTCGGCCTTCGGCTCGACGTCGCGCCGACCGATGTCATCGAATGCAATGTGCCGCCCTATGAGTCGTCCTGGCGGATCGAACTGCTGCAGCCCGACCGGGGCGCCGGCAGTGCGGACGAAGTGCGCGGCGGCGTGTGAGGCGGGAGGCGCGATGATCTTCCAGGACCGACTCGACGCCGCGCGGCAACTCGCCACTGCCTTGTCCGCCTATCGGGGGCAGAACCCGCTGGTGCTCGCGATTCCACGCGGTGCGGTGCCGATGGGCGCGGCACTCGCGGACGCACTGCAGGGCGAGCTGGACGTGGTACTGGTGCACAAGCTCGGTTCGCCCTGGAGCCCGGAGTATGCGATCGGCGCGATCGACGAAAGCGGCTGGTCCTTCATCTCCGACCCCTCCGAGGGCGACGAGGCCTGGCTGAAGGCCGAGCGCGAGCGTCGGCTTGAGGGGCTGCGCCAGCGCCGGGCCCTGTATTCGCCCGAGCGTCCGCCGATCGACCCACGCGGGCGCGTGGTGATCGTCGTGGACGACGGCCTCGCCACCGGCGCGACGATGATCGCGGCGCTGCACGCCGTGCGTGCGCAGGCGCCGCAGAAACTGGTCTGCGCGGTGCCGGTCGCTGCCCCCGACAGCCTGAAGAAGGTCGAACCGCATGCGGATGAAGTCGTCTGCCTTCACACACCCTGGGATTTCCAGGCGGTCGGACAGTTCTATGTGCATTTCGGCCAGGTCGAGGACGAGGAGGTGGTCGCCTGTCTGCGCCAACGCCGCGAACGAGGCGCGTAAGCGCCGGGACACGGCGTGACTGGCGTACCTTCACGCATGGCGTCGACGCCGGCGTGCGGGGCGGCGGCGCGACGATGGCTGAAGCCGCCGCAGCATGACCCACGGCCTGCCTGCTGCGAGGTGGGTTTTCGCCAATGGTGGGGCTGGGCGCGATTTGCGAGCCTGATGCGGGTAGCGAGCGCGCGAGAGGGAGACTTGGACATGCAGCGTTCCGGGATCATCCACAAGACGCCGGCCGATCTGGCCGTGGCGCCCAACCTTGGCGATTACGCGGCGACCTGCGCCGCGTTCTCGTGGGACAACGCGCGCCACGCGCTGGCCGGCCTGCCGGGCGGTGGGCTCAACATCGCCTACGAGGCGGTCGAGCGTCATGCGCAGGGGCCCTTGCACGATCGCACCGCGTTCCGTTTCCTGTGCGACGAATCGGTGCGCGATGTCAGCTTCGGCGAACTGGCGCGCCTGACCAGCCGCTTCGCCAATGTGTTGCGCACGCTCGGCGTGCAGCGTGGCGAGCGGGTGTTCGTGCTCACCGGCCGCATCCCCGAGTTGTACATCGCGGTGCTCGGCGGCCTGAAGGCGGGCTGCGTCGTGTCGCCGCTGTTCTCGGCCTTCGGCCCGGAGCCGATCGCCACGCGCTTGAATATCGGCGAGGGCGCGGTGCTGGTGACCACCGACGGGCTCTATGCGCGCAAGGTGGCGAAAGTGCGCGACACGCTGCCCTCGCTGCGCCACGTGCTGGTCGTGGACGCCGAGGGCACGGCGGCCGGACTCGCCGGGACGCATGACCTTGCTGCGCTGATGGCCGAGGCAGCCGAAGTCTTCGACACCGAGCCGACGCGGGCCGAGGACCTCGCGCTGCTGCACTTCACCAGCGGCACCACCGGCACGCCCAAAGGCGCGATGCACGTGCATGGCGCGGTGGTGACGCACTGGGCGACGGGGCGTTATGCGCTCGATCTGCACCCCGACGACGTCTTCTGGTGCACCGCCGATCCGGGCTGGGTCACCGGCACGTCCTACGGCATCATCGCGCCGCTGCTGCACGGCGTGACCTCGATCGTCGACATGGCCGAGTTCGACGCCGAGCGCTGGTACCGCATCCTGCAGGCGCAGCGGGTCACAGTGTGGTACACCGCGCCGACGGCAATCCGCATGCTGATGAAGGCCGGCCCGGAGCTTGCACGCGGCTTGCGCTTCCCGCAGCTGCGCTTCGTTGCCAGCGTCGGCAAACCGCTTAACCCGGAGGCGGTGTGGTGGGGGCTGGAGGTGCTCGGCAAGCCGATTCACGACAACTGGTGGCAGACCGAGACCGGCGGCATCATGATCGCCAACCTGCCCGCCCTCGACATCAAGCCCGGCTCGATGGGCAAGCCGCTGCCCGGCGTGGAGGCCGCCATCGTGCGCCAGCGCGAGGACGGTTCGGTGGCGCTGATCGATGCGCCGGACGAGGAGGGCGAGCTGGCGCTCAGGCGCGGCTGGCCGTCGATGCTGCGCGGCTACCTCAACAACCCGGAGCGCTACCGCAAGTGCTTCGCCGGCGACTGGTACCTGAGCGGCGATCTCGCGCGGCGCGATGCCGACGGCTACTACTGGTTCGTCGGTCGCAGTGACGATGTGATCAAGTCCGCCGGCCACCTGATCGGTCCGTTCGAGGTCGAGAGCGCGCTGATGGAGCACCCGGCGGTGGCCGAGGCCGGCGTCATCGGCAAGCCCGACGAGATGGTGGGCGAAGTGGTCAAGGCCTTCGTCTCGCTGAAGAAGGGCTTCGAGGCCTCGGACGCCTTGCGCCGCGAACTGCTCGGCCATGCACGCAAGAAGCTGGGTGCCGTCGTCGCGCCGAAGGAGATCGACTTCCTGCCGGTGCTGCCGCGCACGCGCAGCGGCAAGATCATGCGCCGGCTGCTGAAGGCGCGCGAGCTCGGCCTGCCTGAAGGCGGCACCTCGACGCTGGAGGCCGGCGCATGAAGAAACGCCAGCCAACACAGAGCCGCCCCGCTGCGGGCGAACCGCTGCGCCTGCTGGCAGACATGCTGCGCATCCGCCGCATGGAGGAGAAGTGCGCCGAGCTCTACGGTGCCGGCAAGATCCGCGGCTTCCTGCATCTCTACATCGGCGAGGAGGCCTGTGCCACCGGGGCGATGCATGCACTGGGCGAGGAGGACAGGGTGGTCGCCACCTACCGCGAGCACGGCCACGCGCTGCTGCGCGGCGTGCCGATGGACGCGATCATGGCCGAGATGTTCGGCAAGGCCTCGGGCTGCTCGCGCGGGCGCGGCGGCTCGATGCACCTGTTCGACGTTTCGCGCCACTTCTACGGTGGCAACGCCATCGTCGGTGGCGGATTGCCGCTGGCCGCCGGGCTGGCGCTGGCGGACAAGCTGCAGGGCGAGTCCCATGTGACGGCCTGCTTCTTCGGCGAGGGGGCGATTGCCGAAGGCGCGTTCCACGAAGCGATGAATCTCGCCGCGCTGTGGGCCTTGCCGGTGCTGTTCTGCTGCGAGAACAACCTGTATGCGATGGGCACCGCGCTGTCGCGCTCGGAGTCGCAGACCGACCTGTGCGCCAAGGCTGCGAGCTACAACATGGACGGCTTCCGCGTCGATGGCATGGACGTGCGCGCGGTATTCGAGACCGTCAGCCAGGCGGCGAGGCAGGTGCGCGCGTCGGGCAGGCCTGCCTTCGTCGAGCTGCAGACCTATCGCTTCCGCGCCCATTCGATGTTCGACCCCGAGCTTTACCGCGACAAGGCCGAGGTCGAGCAATGGAAGACGCGCGGCCCCATCCACAGTTTCTCGGCGCAGCTGAAAGCCGAAGGCTTGCTGACCGAGGACGCCTTTCTCGCGCTCGATGCGGCGGCACAGGCCGAGGTCGATGCCGCGGTCGCCTTCGCCGAGGCCGCGCCCTGGGAGCCGGAGGCGGACCTGCTGAAGGACGTGCATGGGCCGGCGGCGATCGCGCACGGCGGCCGGCGATGAAGATCAGTTACCGCGAGGCGCTGCGTGAGGCCCTGCGCGAGGCGCTGGCGCAGGATTCGCGCGTGTTCCTGATGGGCGAGGACGTGGGGCGCTACGGCGGCACCTACGCGGTGTCGAAGGGCCTGCTGGAAGAGTTCGGGCCGGATCGCATCCGCGACACGCCCCTGTCAGAGCTCGGCTTCGTCGGCGCAGGTGTAGGCGCTGCGCTGGGCGGCATGCGGCCGATCGTCGAGATCATGACGATCAACTTCAGCCTGCTGGCGCTGGACCAGATCGTCAACAGCGCGGCACTGCTGCGCCACATGTCTGGGGGGCAGTGCGCGGTGCCGCTGGTGATCCGCATGGCGACGGGCGCTGGCCGCCAGCTCGCCGCCCAGCATTCACACAGCCTGGAGAACTGGTACGCCCACATCCCCGGCATTCGCGTGCTGGCGCCGGCGACCGTCGCCGACGCGCGCGGCATGCTGGCGCCCGCCCTGGCCGACCCCGACCCGGTGGTCATTTTCGAGCACGCCCAGCTCTACAACCAGGAAGACGCGCTGCCGGCCGAGCGGGTCTGGCGCGCCTGCGACATCTCGCGCGCGGCCGTGCGGCGTGCGGGTACCCGGGCGAGCCTGATCACCTATGGCGGCTGCCTGCCCAAGGCGATGCAGGCCGCGGACGCGCTGGCTGCCGCGGGTATCGACGTCGAGGTGCTCGATCTGCGCGTGCTGCGCCCGCTGGACCTGGACACCATCGCTGCGTCGGTGCGCAGGACGCACCGCGTGGTGGTGGTCGATGAAGGCTGGAAGACCGGCAGCCTCGCGGCCGAGATCGTCGCGTGCATTGCCGAGGACTGCCTGTACGACCTCGACGCCCCGCCGCGGCGGGTGTGCAGCGCGGAGGTGCCGATCCCCTACGCCCGGCACATGGAGGCGGCGGCGCTGCCGCAGGTGGCGCAGATCGTCGCCGCGGTGAAGGAGATGCTGAATGTTTGAGTTCAAGCTGCCCTCGCTCGGCGCCGACATGGACGAAGGCAAGCTGCTGGAGTGGCGCGTCAAGCCCGGCGACAAGGTGACGAAGGGCCAGGTCGTCGCGGTGGTCGACACCTCGAAGGCAGCGGTCGATGTCGAGATCTGGCAGGACGGCACGGTGTTCGAGCTGCTGATCGAACCCGGCACCCGCCTGCTGGTCGGCAGCGTGATGGCGACGCTGCTCGAGGAGGGCGAGTCCGCGCCAATGCGCAAGCCGCTCACCTCGCGTGGCGCGCGAAAGGGCGAGGCACGCCGCAGGGCGACCGCTCCAGCAGCGGTGGCCGCCGAGGTAGGCGTCGCCCCGCCCGCTGTCGAGCCGGCGGTGGCGGGGCGCGCTCGCGTGTCGCCGGCTGCACGCAAGCGCGCGGACGCGTTGGGGATCGACATCGTCCGCGTCGCCGGATCCGGCCCCGGGGGCGTGGTCACGCTGGCCGACATTGAACATGCGGCCGCCACGCGCACGGTGACCGCAGCGGCGGTGCCCGCCGAGGTCATGGCGGCGCGCCAGGCCGAGATGCGAAGGACCATCGCCGCGGCGATTAGCCGCTCCAAGCGCGAGATCCCACATTACTACCTGTTCGAGACCATCGCCCTCGCACGTGCGAGCGAGTGGCTGACTGCCACGAATGCTGACCGCCCGATCACCGAGCGCATCCTCATGGCTGCGTTATTGCTGAAGGCGGTCGCAATCGCGCTGAAAGGTTTTCCCGAGCTCAACGGCTTCTACCGCAACGAGCGTTTCGAGCCCGCGGACGCGGTACATGCCGGCGTGGCGATTTCCCTGCGCGGCGGTGGGCTTGTCGCGCCGGCCCTCCACGATGTCGGCAGCAAGCCCCTGCCGGTGCTGATGCGCGAGCTGTCGGATCTGGTGAGGCGCACCCGCGCCGGCTCGCTGCGCAGTTCGGAGATGAGCGATCCCACGATCACCGTCACCAACCTGGGCGAGCAGGGCGTCGAAGCGGTGCTGGGCGTGATCTATCCGCCGCAGGTGGCGCTCGTCGGTTTCGGGCGCGTCGCGCCGCGCCCCGTCGTGGATGAAGCCGATGGCATACTGCAGGTGGTGCCGACCGTCACCGCCAGCCTTGCGGCCGATCACCGCGTCTCGGACGGTCACCGCGGCGCCCTGTTCCTTGGCGCGTTGCGCGAGTTGCTGCAGCATCCCGGGGATCTCTGAAACCGACCGCGCGAGAGCGTCGCCATGAACGACACCGAACTGCTTGCCGTCCTCATCGAAACGCTGCAGTCCATCGCCCCTGAAGTCGAGGGCAGCGAGTTGCGCCCGGACCGCCCCTTGCGCCAGCAAGTGGATCTGGACTCGATGGACTGGCTGAACTTCCTGATCGGCCTCTCCGAGCGGCTCAAGGTCAGCATCCCCGAGGCCGACTATCGTCGCCTGGTCACGCTGGCCGACCTGGTGGCCTATCTGCAAGGGCGGATGACTTGCTAGTTCGCACTCGTGTGGGGCGACAACGCTCCGATGCCAGGCGCCCATGAACTTCCTCGCCCATGCCCTGCTTGCCGGTGACGACCCCGCCCTGATCGTAGGGGGCGTGGTCGGCGACTGGATCAAGGGAACGCTGCCCGGCGTCCTGCCTGTCGACCTTGCGCGCGGCGTCGCGTTGCACCGCGCGATCGACGTGTTCGCCGAGACGCATCCTGCCTTCTGTAGGAGCCGGACGCGAGTCTCTGCCTCGCGGCGGCGCTATGCAGGTGTGCTCGTCGACATCTTTTACGACCACCTGCTCGCACGTGCATGGGAGGCACATCATGACAGGCCGCTGGATGACTACTGCGCCCGGGTATACGCGCACATAGGCGGCCGCCTGCAGGACCTGCCGCCTGCGGCGCGACCCGCGCTGTCGATGATGGCGCGCGAAGGCTGGCTTCAGAGCTACACGAGGATCGAAGGCATTGCAGACGTCCTGGCGAGGATGTCGCTGCGTGCGCGACAGCCAAATCCCATCGCGCAGGCCGAGCTGGAGTTCATCGCCGACGAAACGGGATTTGCCGATGACTTTGCGTGCTGGTTGCCGGAGGCTCAGGCCTTCGTCCGGAACTGGCTGCATCGACGGGAAACGCCCGATTCGGCGTAGCCCGTCGCAGAGATCGGAGGCCGTCCTGCGCAATACGTATGCCGTCGCATTGGCCGGGGATGACAATTGTCAAATTCCGCGGTCGGAAGCGTGCAATAGTTCCTTAACTGCAGCAAAATACTTGGTGCGTCATTCAGCGGGCCGCGTCGCCGTAAGCAAGGCATCATGCGGCTCCCGGGTGCCGGCCCGCGCCATTGGAAACTGATCATGACAAGTACCGGCTCTTACGATTTCGATGCCTTGAACGACGCAGCGTTTCAGACCGAACGCCTGCGCCAGCAGGCAATGGCGGTGCGGGGTATCGAAGCCTCGATCCTGCGCTCAGCCGGCATTCAGGCGGGACACGACGTGCTGGAAATCGGCAGTGGGCCGGGTTACGTTTCGGACCTGTTGTGCGAGCTCGCCCCCGACGGCAGCCTTCATGCGGTGGAGCCGAACGCGGCCCTGTTGAGGCAGCTGCCGGAGAACGTCAAGAAGCCGCCGGCACGAGGTCTTCATCCGCATCAGGCCTATGGCAACGCGCTGCCACTGGCCGATGCGTCCATTGATTTCGGGTATGCACGCTTCGTGCTGCAACATGTGCCCGGTCCGCAGGCTGTGGTCGACGAGGTCTTTCGCGTGCTGCGACCTGGTGGGGTGTTCTGTGCGGTCGATTCGGACGACGGCCTGGTCATCTTCCATCCCGAGGAGTCGCGCGTGACCGAGGTGATGCAGTCGGCGCAGGCTGTGCAGCACACGCAAGGCGGCGATCGCTTCATCGGCCGCAAACTACCCGGGATGATGCGGCATGCGGGCTTCTCGAACGTGAAGGCCCGCGTCATGTCGCTGACCAGCACCGAGTTGCCCTTTGGCGTCCTCTTCAACATCCTGCTGGGTTACAAGGCGTCCCTGCTTGGCGAGAGTGTCGACGCGCGCAAACTCTATGAGGATCTGGCGGCAGATGTCGCGGCCGGGCGCCGTCTGGTGGCGGCCGGCGTGTTCATCGTGTCCGGACAGAAGAATGTATGACATCGAAGCGGATCAGGAACAGGAACTGAGCATGGAGACGAGTTATTTCAGCTTCGAGGAAGTGTTGCCCGGCACGTCGGCGTATGAGCGTTATCTCGAAGCGCGCTATGAGATCTTCTGTGAGGAGCTCGGGCGTGTCGAGCCGCCGAATGCGATGTCGAGCAACGGCAATCCGATCGAGACGGATCAGTACGATCCGTACAGCCGCCATTTCCTGGCGACGCACAAGCCGACACAGACCGTTGCGGGTTTCGTCCGTGTCATCCTGCCCAATTTGCACGGACTCAACGTCACGCCCCGCTACACGATCGATCGTCCTCTGCCGTATGCGGATGCGAGGGATGACAACACTGGCGAAATCTCGCGAATGGCTATCGCCCCGCATTTCCGTCGGCGGCATGCTGACCAGGGCAAGATTCAGGGCAGTCCCGAAGAGGAAATGTCCGGTAAGCGGGAGGGTGCTCGCCGTCACCAGCCCGAACTCGTGCTCGGGATGTACCGCGAGGTGTATCAACTCTGCCGGCAACTGGGTATCGACTACTGCGTGGCTGCGATGGACAGCCATTTCAGCCGCTTGCTTGTCGCCCTCGGGTTTCCCTTTGTCCCCGTTGGGCCTGTCAATGAGGCGGTGAGCCCTCCGCGTCGCGTCTTCCTGATCAGCGCACAGGAAATGGAGCGCAGTCTGGGGGAGAGGGAGGCCTCTCTGCTTGAGTTCATGCGGGCCGGCGGGGAGTCTGCTGCTGGCTAGCACGCTGACGACAGAGTTGGCGTGATTTGTGTCACGAAGAGTTTTACACTTCATTCAAAGCATCGACGGTGGTGCTTCGATATCTTTGCCGCAATTGATGACATGCAAACGGGTCGAGTGGAGATCCGTGTGTCCGCGGAGTGAGCATGGTCTTGCAGAACGTTGAGTACCTGATTGTCAGTCCTGGTTCGAAGGACTATCAGGACTATCTTGCGCTTCGCCACGCCGTCTTCTGCGAAGAACTGAAGCGCATTCCGTCGTCAGGGGACAGCAGGGCCGAAACCGACGAATTCGATGTTCACAGCCTGCACATCTTTTGTCGCGCTCGGGATACGAGGGAAGCCCTCGCTTGCTCTCGGCTTATTCTTCCTGGCCCCAATGGGCTAAACGTCAGCGCCCGATACTCACTTCAGTTCTGTGGGGAGGTGCCTGTTGACCGCGTTGGAGAGATAGGGCGCTTGACATTGGCGCCCGGGCTTCGGCGGTGGCGGAGTAATGAAACCCTCTCACGTCGCCGGAGCGTCTTGGCAGCCAGTGAAGGCAATGGCCAGATCGATCTGGGCGATTTCCGCCGTCACGGCGCCTTTATCGCGCTTGGCCTATATCGGCAGATCTTTCGACTGATGGGGCGGTACGGTATTTCGCATTGCTTTGCTGCAATGGAGCCTTCGCTTGCCCGTCTCTATGCACGCCTTGGGTTTGCGTTCAAGGCTGCGGGACCGGTTTCACGCGACGTGATACCCGCAAAGCGGCCTTATCTCATTGATTTGCAACACGCAAGGGCTGTGTTGGCGGGACGAAACGCAGATCTGTATGGGTTCATCGTCGGGGGCGATGAGTTTGCAGACGCATCCCGGGCAGATGTGCGTTCAGGCACGATGCGTGGGGCCGTTTCATTGCCCGTGTCAGCGGAAGAGAGACTGTTGTTCTGAACTGGGAAGGGGCCGGGGGAGCTTTTCGCGGCGGGCGGTCTATCCGTGCTGCTGAGCACCCCTAAAAAAGAAGCCGCACAGCAAAACTGTGCGGCTTCTTTACGAAGCACCTAAGCTAGGTCAGGCAGCCTTCTTGAGTCGGCGGGCAGCACCGAGACCGAAGAGGCCGATTCCAAGCAGGGCGAGCGCGCTCGGTTCGGGGACGCGATTGAACTCAACACTGCCATTCAGTGTCGTCGTTCGGGTAAACCTGCCGTCACCGATGTCTGCCGGGGGCGTTCTCGTGTCCAGGTTCGTGTCCAAGCGCATGTTGATAGCGACAGTCAGGGAACTCCAATCAACTGCCGGTGGGAAGAACCACGTGCCAGGGAGCGGGTCCGATACGGTCGCGAAGATGATTGCGTTCGCCAGATCCCCTCCGCTCCCGAAGACATTCAATTTGAGGAGTTGCGACTCGATGCCGACGATATTCCCGTCGCCATCGATGGCCGACCCGTAAACGTTAATAGTGCCGGAAGAATACGCGGCCAAGATCGCAGAGCTGGTTGTGCTCATCGCAGCGATCTTGCCTTGCAGATCGTCATACGCGAAGCGAATCTGGTAGTTGCTGCCGATGCCTTCGTTGTTATTGGACCCGAAGATTCCTCCACCGTTACTGCCAAGGAAACCCGTAACAGTGCCAAAGCCGCTGTCAATTACCGAGTCGCCCAGATTGAGCCCAGCCAAGCCATTGTCATCAATGTAGGTGGAGGTGGCGTTCCAATCTACTGCCAGCTGGAAGATGTTTGCGGTTTTGCCGTCTTGTGCATACGACGCCGTGAATTGGCTGACATCCATGTAGAAAGGTTCAGCCATGGCGACCCCTGACGCCAGCATCGACGAAGCGGCCAGTACTGCTGCGAGTTTGTTGAGTTTCATGATTTCCCCCACGGTTTACGGGTACCGGTCGCTTCCGAGTACGCCTCAGCAATCATGTAGCATCTTCTGTGCCGGAGTTTTTTAGTTTATAAAAAACAAAGGCTTAAAGGTTTATTGTCTCAAAAAGAAGGAAGTGGTGTAAAAAAGTTCGACACTGCCTAGGTGCGGTGCGGCTGGTGGCGCGTCAAGAATGCCCCCGGGGACTTGACCGGAATGCTTGTAAAGCGACCGTTGATGGGAAAAGATGCTGCAACTCCAAGCATTCTAGGAAATTATCTTGAGCTCCTTCGACTACAACGAAGCCTTCAGCCGCAACCTCGGCGTCGTCAGTCCCGATGAACATCAGCGTCTGCGCAATGCCACCGTGGCGATCGCCGGCATGGGGGGGGTCGGGGGCGATTATCTGATCAGCCTGGTGCGAGCGGGCGTTGGCGGCTTTCACCTCGCCGAGTTCGACGAATTCGAACTGGTCAACTTCAATCGGCAATACGGCGCAAACATGGGCACGATTGGGCGGCGCAAGCTCGATGTCATGGTCGAGTATGCCTTGCAGATCAATCCCGCGCTGCGCATCAAGACCTTCCCGGAAGGGATCTCCACGGGGAATATCGACGCGTTCCTGACCGGTGTGGATCTGGCGATCGATGCAGTGGATGCATTCGCTGTGGATATGCATCCGTTGTTGATCAATGCGGCAAGTGCGCGCGGGCTGGCGACAGTGGCAGCGGTGCCGTTGGGGTTGGGTGCGGGGGTGCTGGCTTTTGGTCCGGAGGGCATGCCGTATGCAGATTATTTTGCGATCACCCCCCACATGAGCGAGGACGAGAAGATCGTGCAGTTCATGCTCGGCTTCGCCCCCGAGATGTACCACCTGAAATATCTGGATCCGAAGTTCATCAACCTGAAGGCACGCAAGGGGCCGAGTTCGGTGGCGGGATGCAAGCTGTGCACTGGCTTCATCACGACGCAGGCGCTGGTTGCGCTGCTGCACCCTGAGGAACTGCGCTGCGTGCCGTGGTACACCTACCTCGATGCGCGCCTCGGGCGTTTCCGCCACCGCCGCCTGTGGTTGGGCAACCGCAACCCGCTGCAGCGGATCAAGAGCTTCGTTGCGAAGAAACGGCTCGAGAAGCTGAGCCCGACCGCGTGAGCGCGGAATCCGGCAGCCTGCGCCGGGTGTGTGGGTTAGAATCGGCCTCGCATGCCGGTGCATGGCTCGGCTGCTTGATCTGGAGGGGGTGATGTTGACTGGAACAGGCAGGCTGTCTGGCGGTTGTCTGGCCCGGGCATTGGCGTTTTTCGTGTCGGGACTCCTGTTGGCCGGCGCTGCGATGGCGGACGAAGCCGGCATGGCGCTGGCTCAGCGCGTCTATGACCGTCCCGATGGCGAAGACGCCACGTCGGCGGTCACCATGGCGCTCGTCGAGGAGGGGCGCAGCCCGCGGTTGAGGTCGATGCTGCTGTACCGGCGCAGCGCCCCGGAGGGCGAGGTGTCCACCCTGATCCGCTTCACCGAGCCGGCAGACATCGAGGGCACCGGCCTGCTGACGATAGACGCGGCCGACGGCGCTTCGAACCAGTGGATCTACCTGCCCGCCCTGCAGCGCGTCCGCCGGGTGGACTCGAACCGCAAGGGCGGCCGCTTCGTTAACTCGGACTACTACTACGAGGACTTGCGCGACCGCAAACCAAGCATGGACGAACATCGTCTGCTGGGTCGCGAGGTCGTCGACGGCGTGGAGTGCGATGTGCTCGAGAGCATTCCGGTCGAGGCGGGCAATTCGGTCTACAAGCGGCGCGTGAGCTGGATCGATCCCGCGTCCCACCTGCCCTTGCGGATCGATTTCTTCGAGAAGGATCCGCAGGCGCCCAGCAAGCGGCTGCGGGTGGAGCGGCGGGAGCAGGTTCAGGGCTACTGGACGGTGATGGACAGCACGCTCACCGACCTGAGCAGCGGGCATCAGACGCGCCTGACGGTGCGCAGCATCGCCTACGATCGGCGCCTGCCCGAACGTCTGTTCAGCTCGAAGGCGCTCGAGGACGAGCGCATGGAACGAGAGTTCCGCCCTTGATGGTGCCGGTTTCGGGCGTGATGGCGAAAAGAACAACAATGCGGGAGTGTGAGATGCGTTTCATGTTTGAGCGGCGACGTCGTGCCATGGCGGCCTGCATGCTGGCGCTGGGCCTGACATCGACGTCGAAGTTGCATGCCGATGGTCTGAGCGTGCGTGCCGAGTCACTGCGACTGGAAGTGGGCGGCTTCACCGATGATCCGGGAACCTCCGGGTCCGGCCTGTTGCGCGGGGCGGTCAGCGCCAAGGGCGGCAGTGGGGACCTGGAGTACGCGCTTGGCATGCGTTTCGACGTGCTGACGCAGTTCGGCGGCCGTGATTTCAACCGCGCGCGAGGCGACTACACCGAGAACTATCTTCGCTGGCGCGGAGATGACCTGCGGCTGACGATTGGCACGCAGAACATCATGTGGGGCCGGGTGGACGAGATCTCGCCGATCGATCGCATGAGTCGGGCCGACCTGACGCGCGCGGTGCTCGACAAGCTGCCTGAACGCCGGCGTGCGGTGCCTGCGCTGCGAGCGGAACACTTCGGCGAGGACTACAAGCTCGATGCAGTGCTGCTGCCGGCTTTCGACGACGCCGTGATGCCGCATCGCGACAGCGTCTGGCACCCCGTCGATGTGCGCCGCGGCCGGATTTTCGGCATCGGTACCTTCCCGGCACTGGTCGGCGTGCGCGTTCGCGAGGCCGACAACGACAGCAGTGGCGGCGGCGGGCTGCGTTTCACCCGTGAAGCGGATGGCATGGACTACGGCCTGAGCATCCAGCGCGTGCGCCAGTCGCAGCCCTATTACAAGCTGATGGGTGGCACGCTGCAGGCGGTTCATCCCTACAGCACCACGGTGGGGGCCGAGTTCGAGACCGAGCGCGGCGGCGCCACGTGGCGCATGGAGGCCGCATGGACGAGTGACGTGCCGCTCACGACACGGCGCTTCGGCTACCGCACGGCGCCCGGTTACGACGTGGTGATCGGGGCTGAGCTGTTCCCGGGTGACGGCGAGACTCGCCTGACGCTCCAGCTTGCCGCCCACCGGGTGATGACCGATGAGGCGGTGCTCGACCGGACCGAGGTCTACGCCCTCACGGGCGAGATCGAGCATCCGTTCGCGCTCGGTCGCTGGCGGGCCGATCTGCGCTTCGTTGCGGGGCTGGGCACACGCGATTTCTACCTGAATCCGCGCCTCACCTACACCGGTATCGACCAGCACGAGATCTTCGTCGCTGCTCACCTGTTCAGTGGCGCCGAGCAGACCCTGGGCGGCTTCTACGAGCGCAACGACAGCGTGTCGGTGGGCTGGCAGGCCTCGTTCTGAGGCGGCAGGGTGAGCGAGTGAGGGAAATCGGTTCGCGTCCATGCTGAGGTCCTGGCTGCAACGCATCCTGCTGCGCGTGACGCAACCCCAGCTGCTTCGCAGGCGGCCGGCGATGGCGATCATCCTGATCATCCATCTGATCTGCGGTGCGCTGCTGCTCCGTCTCGAACTCAACAATGCCCCCGAGCTCTACTTTCCGTCGGATGCGCCGGCGACGGTGCTGGAACGCGAACTGCGGGCGGAGTTTCCGAACGACGAGATCCTCATCGCCCTGTTCGAGGGTGACGATCTTTACTCGTCCGAAGTGCTCGGCGCGCTCGACCGCGTCGCCGGGCGCATGGAAGCGCACCCCGATGTCGATCGGGTGTTCTCCGTCACTCGGGTCGATCACATTGCAGGCAGTGCGGACGGCTTCGTCGTCGAGCCCCTGATCGATCCGGAACGGCTGGACGAGGGGACGGCCGATGAGCGCTTGCAGCGTGTGCTGGCCGACCGCTTCATGCCCGGCTGGCTTGCCTCGCGCGACGGCAAGGTGCTCGCATTGGTGGTGCGCACGCACAAACTGCAGGAGAGCCGGCAGCGCCAGTCCGTAGAACAGGCGCTCTACGATGCGGTGGGCGAGGAGGCGGTGGATGAGCGGCTGACCGCGGTGGCCGGTACGGTGGCGCTCGATGCTGCGCAACTGCGCTCGATGGTGCGCGACACGCTCGTCTTCACGCCGCTGGTGATGGGTCTGGGCCTGGCGCTGCTTTACTGGGTGGTCGGGCGCATCGTGCCGATCGTGATCGGCGCGGTGGCGATGAGCACCGTGGTGATCGCCTGCGTCGGCTTGATCGCGGCTCTCGGGCTGCCGTACACCCTGGTCACCGCGATGATCCCGACCTTGCTGTCCGCCTACACGGTCGGCAATCTCCTGCATCTCTACGCGGCGCTGAAGCGCATGCGGGATGCCGGTTTCCGGCGCCCCAAGCGCGTGGTGTTCGCGCTGCAGAGCGTGCATTCGCCGGCGATGTTCAACGTGTTGACCACGGCCGCCGGCATGATCAGCCTGGTGCTGGTGCCGATCCCGCCGATCCAGGTGTTCGGCGCGATCAGCGCGGTCGGTGTCGTGGTCATCTACTTCGTGGTGTTCTACCTCGTGCCGCCGCTGCTGGTGAAGTACGACCGTGGGCCGTGGCCCAAGAGCGGGGGCGGGTTTGCGTGGACCAAGCGCATCTCCTATGCGTTTGCGAGCTTCGGCATGCGCCGCGCGGGCTGGGTGGTTGGCGGTGCCGTTGTACTGGCTGTCGCGGCGATTCCGCTTGCGCTGAAGGTGCAGGCTGAGTCCGATCTGCTGAAGTTCTTCACCGCATCGCATCCGTTGACCCAGTCGACGGACAGGGTGGAGCGAACCTTGGTGGGGGTCACCGCGCTGGAGATCGTCATCGACGGGCCGGGGCGCGACGCCTTCAAGGATGCGAAGCGGCTGCAGGCGATCAAGGCCCTGCAGATGCAGGTCGAGGCGCTGCCCGAGGTCGATCGCAGCCTGTCGATGATGGATATCGTCGAGGAGATGCATTGGGCCTTTAACGAGGAGGACGAGGCTTTCCGTCGCCTGCCTGACGACGACCGCCTGCTCAGCCAGCTTCTCCTGATCTATGACGGCCGCGATCTGCAGGAACTGGTGAACAACGAGTACCAGCGCATGCGCATCCTGCTCAACGTGAACGTGCATGGCGCGAACGAAATCCAGGGTGTCATCGATCGCATCGAGGCCCTGATCGCGACGGTGGATGATCCTGCGCTGAAGTGGGAGCTGGCGGGGTACGGCCGCCTGTTCGCCGATCAGGAGGATCTGCTCGTCGTCGGCCAGTTGCATAGTTTCCTGGGTGCGTTCGGTCAGATCTTCCTGATCATGTTCCTGCTGTGGCGCTCGTTGCCGGCGGCGGTGATCGGCATGATTCCCAACCTCGCTCCGCTGTTCTTCGTGTTCACGCTGATGGGGGGCACCGGTATTCCGCTGGACATGGCGACGGTGCTGATCGCGGGGGTCGTGCTGGGCATCACGGTGGATGACACCATCCACCTTTTCCACAACTACCTGGCGCGCCGGGAGCAGGGGCGCAGCGTCGTGTTCTCGGTCGCGCGCAGCTTCGAAGCCTCGGGGCGCGCGGTGGTGGCGATCTCGCTGCTGCTGGTGTCGCAGTTCCTGCTGTTGGGTACGTCGAGCTTCGTCCCGACCTCCAACTTCGGTCTGCTCACGGCCACCGGCCTGCTGGCGGGACAGTTGATGGAGCTGCTGATGCTGCCCGCGCTGCTCGTGCTGTGGGGCCGGTTCAGGACGCGATACCGCTTCCTGTCGGCCTGAGACTGGGGGACGGCCGCCTGCCGGTGGAGTTTCAGCCGCGCATCGGGCGCTGCGGACTGCAGGGCCCGATGCGCGCCTTCAGCGTACGACCATGTTGTCGCGATGGACGACTTCGGGTTCGTCGACGTAGCCCAGCAGCGTCTCGATTTCCCCCGTCGGCTTGCGTGCGATGCGGCGGCATTCGGTGGCGCTGTAGTTGACCAGGCCGCGCGCGACTTCCTCGCCGTCCGCGGTACGGCAGGTGACCGCCGCGCCGCGCTCGAAATCGCCGCGCACTGCAACGACGCCAACCGGCAACAGGCTACGTCCGCTCTTCAGCGCGGCGACGGCACCATCATCGATGACGAGATCGCCTGCGAGCTGGAGATGGTCGGCGAGCCATTGCTTGCGCGCCTGCAGCGGGCTGCTGGTCGCATAGAGGAGGGTGCCGAGGGCCTCGCCGGCAGCGAGGCGCAGCAGCGGATCCTGCTCGCGCCCGCTGGCAATGCAGGTGTGCGCACCACTGCGGGCGGCGCGCTGGGCGGCGCGGATCTTGGTGATCATGCCGCCCTTGCTGATGCCGGTGCCGGCGTCGCCCGCCATGGACTCGTACTGTCGGTCCTCGGCGCGGCCTTCGGAGATCAGCGTCGCCGCCGGGTCCTTGCGCGGGTCGGCGGTGTACAGGCCTTGCTGGTCGGTCAGGATGATCAGCGCATCGGCTTCGAGCAGGTTGGCGACCAGCGCGCCCAGGGTGTCGTTGTCGCCGAACTTGATCTCGTCGGTGACCACGGTGTCGTTCTCGTTGATGATCGGCACGACACCGAGTTCGAGCAGGGTGGTGAGGGTGCTGCGGGCGTTGAGGTAGCGCGTGCGGTCGGCCAGGTCCTCGTGCGTCAGCAGGATCTGCGCGGTGTGCAGGCCGTGGCGCGAGAAGGCCTTCTCATAGGCCTCCACCAGCCCCATCTGGCCGACGGCTGCGGCAGCCTGCAGCCTGCTCATCTCCTGGGGGCGCTTGCTCCAGCCCAGACGTTGCATGCCGGCGGCGATGGCGCCGGAAGATACGAGGGTCACCTCGCGGCCTTCCGTGCGCAGCGCAGCGATCTGCCTCGCCCAGTCGTCCAGTGCGTCCTTGTCGAGTCCGGCGCCGTTATTGGTGACGAGTGCGCTGCCGACCTTGACGACGAGGCGGCGGGCGTTGCGGATCTTGGTTCTCATCTGGGCTGCAAACCTTGGGTCAACAGGGGTCAATGCGGGGGTCAATGCGTTTGTGTCCGCCGCGCCCCGCGCGGCCGGATGGACGCCGCGCAGGGGGCGGCGCAGAGGTCAGCGCAATTCGTCGCCGGATGCGTCCTCGGGCAGGTCGTCCTCGTCCAGGGCTTCGGCTTCGTACGCTGCATCCGCGGCGGCGCGCTCGGCCTCGATCGCTGCAAGACGGGCCGTCTCGGCGGCCAGGCGCTCTGCACGTTCGGCTTCGATGCGGGCGCGTTCGGCGTCGAGGAAATCCTGGATCGCGAAGACGAGCGCCTTCGTGCCCTCAGCTTTCAGCGCGGAGATCTCGAAGTGCCGTTCCACCGGGCCGTAGGCCTCGAGAAACGCGGCAACACGCTCGGCGCGTTCTTCCTCGGGAATCAGGTCGAGCTTGTTCAGCGCCAGCCAGCGCGGCTTGTTGTAGAGCGCCTCGTCGTATTTGCGCAGTTCCTCGACGATGGCCTTGGCGTCGGCGACCGGGTCGGCCTCGGGGTCGAAAGGGGCGAGGTCGACCAGGTGCAGCAGCACATGGGTACGCTGCAGGTGACGCAGAAACTGGTGGCCCAGGCCGGCGCCTTCGGCCGCGCCCTCGATCAGGCCGGGGATGTCGGCGATGACGAAGCTGCGGTTCTCGGACGTGCGGACCACGCCCAGGTTGGGTGCGAGCGTGGTGAAAGGGTAATCCGCGACCTTCGGCTTGGCTGCCGACACGCTGCGGATGAAGGTGGACTTGCCGGCGTTGGGCATGCCCAGCAGGCCGACGTCCGCGAGGATCTTCAGCTCGAGGTGCAGGCTGAACTGCTCGCCTGGTTGGCCCATGGTCTTCTTGCGCGGAGCGCGATTGACGCTGGACTTGAAGTGGATGTTGCCCAGGCCGCCACGGCCGCCTCGGGCGATCAGGACTTTCTTGCCGTCCTCGTCGAGGTCGGCGATCAGCTCCTCGGTCTCGAGGTTGCGGATCACCGTGCCCACCGGGAAGCGCAGCGTGATGTCGTCGCCGCCCTTGCCATAGCAGTCGCGGCTGCCGCCGTTCTCGCCGCGTTCGGCGCGGAAGCTGCGGGTGTAGCGGTAGTCGATCAGGGTGTTGAGGTTGCGGTCGGCCACTGCGTACACGCTGCCGCCTCGCCCGCCGTCGCCGCCACTGGGGCCGCCCTTGGGAATGAACTTCTCGCGGCGGAAGGTGGCCGCGCCGTTGCCGCCGTCGCCGGCGAAGACTTCGATGCGGGCTTCGTCAAAAAACTTCATGCCTGATCAACCTTGATCCAAAAATGAAAAAGCCCTACCGCAAGGATAGGGCTTTTGTACTGCAAAAGCGCGTGGCGCCAGTGATCAGGCCGCTTCGGGCACGATGATCACGGTGCGGCGCTTCGACGGGCCCTTGACCGCAAACTGTACAACGCCATCCTTCAGCGCGAACAGCGTGTGATCCTTGCCGATGCCGACGTTGTCGCCCGGGTGATATTCGGTGCCGCGCTGGCGAACGATGATGTTGCCGGCGAGCACGAACTGGCCACCGTAGCGCTTCACGCCGAGGCGTTTCGATTCCGAGTCGCGGCCGTTGCGCGAACTACCGCCAGCTTTTTTGTGTGCCATGTCGGATTACCCCCTACGCCTTAGGCCGAGATCGC
This sequence comes from Thauera sp. 63, assembly GCF_000310165.2. Lineage (NCBI taxonomy): Bacteria > Pseudomonadati > Pseudomonadota > Betaproteobacteria > Rhodocyclales > Zoogloeaceae > Thauera > Thauera sp. 63. The sequence continues at coordinate 113,732 of NZ_AMXC01000009.1, read as the reverse complement.
TTCGATGCGAAGCTCGGTGTAGTTCTGACGATGCCCCTGGTGCTTCTGGTAGTGCTTGCGGCGGCGCATCTTGAAAATCTTGATCTTGTCGTGACGGCCGTGCGAAACCACGGTCGCCTTGACGGAAGCTCCGGCGACCACCGGCGTGCCGATCTTCACGGACTCGCCTTCACCGACCATGAAAACCTGGTCGATGGTGATTTCGGAACCCACGTCGGCCGGTATCTGTTCTACCTTGATCTTTTCGCCAGCGGCAACGCGATACTGCTTGCCACCGGTTTTTATCACCGCGTACATGGTGTTGCTCCAGTTGATGGGTTTGCAAAGAATCGCGCACTCTAACTGGCGGGGTCGCGAAAGTCAATGCCAATCAGCAGCATACGCTTCTCGTCCGCCATCGCAAGGCAGATCGCGAACCGCTGCGCAGGGGCTCACGCGGGCGTCGCGGCTGGCGGCTTGTGCAGCAATGCCCTGAGTGCCTGCTGTTCGGTGCGGTAGGCGGCGATGTCAGCGATGCGCGGCCACAGGCCATCGCGTTCCATGGCGTCGATCACCTGCTTCTTGAGACCGCAGAAGGCGATCGACTGGCCTTGGGCGTGAAAGCGCTCGATCAGCCCGGCGAGCGTGTAGAGCCCGGTGGCATCGATCTCGTTGATGCCGGCCGCCGACACCAGCACGGTCCGCACGTCGGGCTGTGCCCGCGCGGCGCGTAGCAGTCCGTCCTCGAAGGAGGCGGCGGTGACGAAAGTCAGCGGGCTGTCGAAGCGGACGATCACGACCCGCGGATCGGGGTGGGTGAGCCCGAAGCGGTGAAGGTCGCGGTAGGTGCCGTCCGGGTGAAGGCCGAGCTGGACGACGCGCGGTTGCATGCTGCGATAGACCATCAGGGCCAGCGTCAGGATCAGGCCGGTGAAGATGCCGTTCTGGATGTTGGGCGCAAATGCCAGCGTCGCAATGAAGGTAAGGACCGCGCTGATGCCATCGTCCCGGTTTGCGCGCCACGCGCGTCGCAACACCTTGAGGTCGATCAGGCCGCTGACCGCCTGCAGGATCACGGCGGCGAGCACGGGTTTGGGCAGGTGCCAGAGCAGGGGTGTGAGATAGAGCAGCACGATGAGCACGATCGCTGCCGTCACCACGGACGACAGCCCGGTGCGCGCTTCGCTGGCGTAGTTGAGCGCCGAGCGCGAGAACGAGGCGCTGACGGGCATGCCGCTGGTGAAGGCGGCGGCGACCTTGCCCAGGCCCTGGCCGATCAACTCCTGATCCTGGTCCCAGGGTTGGCGGGTACGGCCGGAGATCAGCTTGGCGCTCGACGCGGCTTCCATGAAGCTGACCATCGCGACCACGAAGGCGGCTGGCAGCAGCGTCATGGCAAGCTCGGGCCGCAAGGGTGGCAGGCTGAGTGCTGGCAGAGACTGCGGAATGTGGCCGATCACGTCGCCGCCGCCTGCCTCGAATCCCAGCAGCGCCGACGCCACAGTGCTTGCCGCGACCACGATCGGCACGCCTGGCAGGCGTGGTGCGAGGCGTTTCATCGTCAGCAAGGCCCCCAGGGTGCCGAGGCCGAAGGCGACCGAGGTCGCGTGGAGGTCGCGGTTGTCGGTCAGCATGTGTACCACGCCCATCACCAGGTGTTCGTCCTGCGCGAGGGCGATGCCGAACAGCGCGGGAACCTGCGTCAGGCAGATGATCAGCGCCGCTGCGTTCACGAAACCCATCAGAACAGGCATCGACAGCAGGTTCAGCAGCCAGCCCAGGCGCAGGACGCCCAGTGCGAGCTGGATGAGTCCGGACAACAGTGCAAGCAGCAGGGCGAGTCCGATCAGGCGCTCGGGGTCGCTTCCTGCAAGCGGCAGGAGGCTGGCGCCGACGAGCAGGCCGGTGAGGGCGACCGGGCCGGTGGACAGTTGGCCGCAGGAACCGAACAGCGCGGCGACCACGGCGGGTAGCAGGGCGGCATACAGGCCGACCTGCGGCGGCAGTCCCGCGAGTTTGGCGTAGGCCAGCGCCTGGGGAATCATGACCAGCGCGACGGTCAAGCCTGCCAGCAGATCGCCGCGCAGCCCGCCATCCGCCCAGTGCCGCGGCCAGGCGAGTGCGGGGAGAATTCTTTCTGGGCGTAAGCGCGCGGTCATCGGAAGGGAGCAACGGATCGATGGGCGCCATGGTAGCAAATGCGCGCATGCGACCTGCTGACGCCCCAGTTTGGGTCTGGTCGTGAAATCCGTCACGCGGGTCCGCAGGCAGGGCGCGCCGCTGCGGGTTTCGGCCGCGCGCTGGCTTGGGCGGTTGGTATGATTCCGTCACCGTCATCCATGCATCTCAAATGGCATTCTCTGCTGAAACCTGTGTCGCCATGCATATCGGCGACCGCGCCGAACAACAGGACCGCGTAGGGCTGTTCGCTCATCCGAAGAGGCCGGGCGTCATGCTCGCCGTCCTGGCGGACGGCATGGGCGGCCATAGTGGCGGGGCAATGGCGGCCGAGCAGGTCATCATGCGCGCGAAGCAGAATCTCGAGGTGTATGCGCCCGGACACGAGACGCCGCAGGAGTTGTTGTCGAGCGTCATCGACGAAGCGCATGTCGTCATCAAGCTCACGCGCTTTACCAGCGAGAAGGACCCGCACAGCACGGCCGTGACATTCCTGATGGAGCAGGGCAGAGCGTATTGGGCGCATTGCGGGGATTCACGCATCTACCACTTCCGCGGCACCGAGACGGTGTCGCGCAGCGGCGACCATTCGCTCGTCGGCGAATTGATGCGCAAGGGGCGCCTCGACGAAGAGGGGTCGCTGAGGCATCCGCAGCGCAACGTGCTGTTGTCCTGTCTCGGCAGCGAGAGAGAGCCGAGGGTCGACTACGGCATGCTCGAGTCCCCCGATGCCGGCGATGCCTTCCTGCTGTGCTCCGACGGGCTGTGGGCCTACTTCACCGACGTCGAACTGGCTTCGACCATCCAGTCCGCGCCGCCGCGTGAGGCGGCCGAGCGCCTGATCGCCATGGCGCGCGAGCGCGCGGGCGGTGCGGGCGACAACATCTCCCTGATCATCGTCAAGCTCGTGCCTCTCGCCAGCGCTGCGCGCTGAGTGCAGGGGCTTCCTCCCGGGGCGCGGTCCTGCGGGAAGGTGTCCGCTCGCGCTCGCAGGCCTGCAGGCGGCTTCCCCATATACCGTCAAGATTATTGCCGGCTGATCGAATGCCGGTAATATGGCCGACGCGCCGGCCATCACACAATGGGCAGGGAGATATAACGACAAGTGGCTCCCGGCGCGAAATTCAGGTGAAGACGGCTTTCGAGCCATTGATCAAACAGGGAGGAACAGCCCATGCCTCTGACCATCGGAGTGCTAGCGGAGACTGCTTCCGGCGAACGACGCCTGTCGGTCGTACCGGATGTCGTGAAAAAGTATCTGGGCCTGGGGGCCCGGGTGGTGTTGCAGCAGGGCGCGGGAGTGCCGGCGCACTTTCCGGACGCGGTGTTTGCGGACGTGACGTTTGCCGCGAGCGCGGCCGAGGTGTGCGCGCAGTCGGACGTGGTGTTCTGCGTGCAACCGCCGACCGAGGACGTGATTGCGCAGCTGAAGCCGGGCACCGTGCTGCTGGGCATGCTGCAGCCGTGGGCGAGCGCCGCGCGCGCGCGCCAGCTGGCCGAAGGCCAGGTCACCGCGTTCGCGCTCGAACTCCTGCCGCGCATCTCGCGCGCGCAGAGCATGGATGCGCTGTCCTCGCAGGGCGCGGTGGCGGGCTACGAGTGCGCGCTGATCGCCGCCGACCATAGTCCGAAGTTCTTTCCGATGCTCACCTACGCCGCCGGCACGATCCGCCCGGCCAAGGTGCTGGTGATCGGCTGTGGCGTGGCGGGGTTGCAGACCATCGCCACCGCGCGGCGCATCGGCGCCATGGTCGAGGCCTACGACGTGCGGCCCGAGACGCGCGAGCAGGTCGAGTCGCTGGGCGCCAAGTTCGTCGACACCGGCGTGTCGGCGGCGGGCACGGGCGGCTACGCGCGCGAGCTCACCGACGAGGAGAAGGCCAGGCAGGCCGAGCGCCTGGCCAAGGCCGTCGCGCAGTGCGATGCGCTCATCACCACCGCGGCGATTCCGGGCAAGCCCGCGCCGCGCATCATCACCGCCGAGATGGTGGCGAAGATGAAGCCGGGCGCGGTCGTCGTCGACATGGCGGCCGAGACCGGCGGCAACGTCGAAGGCACGGTGGCGGGCGAGAAGGTCTGGATCCACGACGTGCTCGTGATCGGACCGGTCAACATCCCCAGCCGCATGCCGGTGCATGCGTCGGAGATGTACGCCAAGAACCTGTTCAACTTCATCTCGCCCTTCATCCAGGACGGCGCGCTCGCGCTCGACTGGGACGACGAGGTGATGGCCGGTGCCTGCCTCACGCACGCGGGCGAAGTGCGCCACGCTGGCGTCAAGCAGGTCCTGGGGCTGTAAGGGAGAACGATCATGGAAGGAATTGCAGCGCTGTATATCTTCATGCTGGCCGCGTTCACGGGATACGAAGTGATCTCGCGCGTGCCGGTGATCCTGCACACGCCGCTGATGTCGGGCTCGAACTTCGTGCACGGCGTGGTGCTGGTGGGGGCGATGGTGGTGCTCGGCCACGCCGACCCGGACGATCCGGTGCAGCTTCTCATCGGTTTCGTCGCGGTGTTCCTCGGTGCGGCCAACGCCGCGGGCGGCTACGTCGTCACCGAGCGCATGCTGGCGATGTTCAAGGGTGGCAACAAGAAGGAAGGGGGCGCATAAATGGTCAACGGATTCATTCAGGCGTCCTACTTTGCGGTCGCGGTGGTGTTCATCCTGGGGCTCAAGGCGATGAGCTCGCCGGTCACGGCGAGAAAGGGCATCGTGTGGGCGGGCTACGCGATGGTCGCGGCGACGGTGGTGACCTTCTTCACGCCCGAGCTGAACAACGTCGGGCTGATGGTGCTGGCCATCGTGTCGGGCGGGGCGGTGGCGTGGTGGAGCGGCAAGACGGTGAAGATGACCGACATGCCGCAGATGGTCGCCATCTACAACGGCATGGGCGGCGGGGCGGCGGCGGCGATCGCCGCGCTCGAGTTCGCCCGCGGCGAGGTGCATGGCCCGGTGGTGGCCACGCTGGCGGTGCTCGGCGCGCTGATCGGCTCGGTGGCGTTCTCCGGCTCGTGCATCGCCTACGCCAAGCTGCAGGGCATCATGAAGAACGCCTACCGGCTGCCGCAGCAGAACCTGGTGAACGTCGCGCTCGCCGCGGTCACCGCGCTGCTGGGCCTGGCGATCATCGTGTCGGATGCGCCCGCGTCGGTGCTCATCGTGCTGTTCTTCGTGCTGGCGCTGGCGCTGGGGGTGGTGCTGACCAGCCCGATCGGCGGGGCCGACATGCCGGTGGTGATCTCGCTGCTGAACGCCTTCACCGGACTGGCGGTGGGCTTCGAGGGCTACGTGCTGGGCAACCCGGCGCTGATCGTGGCGGGCATCGTGGTGGGCGCCTCGGGCACGCTGCTCACGCAGCTGATGGCCAAGGCGATGAACCGGCCGATCTCCAACGTCATCTTCACACCGCTGAGCGGCGCGGCCGCGGGCGGCGAAGGCGAGGCGATCGAGGGCACGATGAAGGAGTTCTCCGCGCTCGACGCCGCCTCGGTGATGCGCTACGCGAGCAAGGTCATCATCGTGCCGGGCTACGGCATGGCGGTGGCCGGAGCGCAGCACAAGGTGTGGGAGATGGCGCAGCTGCTCGAAGAGGGCGGCGTGGAGGTCGTCTTCGCGATCCACCCGGTGGCCGGGCGCATGCCGGGCCACATGAACGTGCTGCTGGCCGAGGCCGGGGTGCCCTACGACAAGATCTTCGATCTGGAGGAGATCAACGCCGACTTCCCGCAGGCGGACGTGGCGCTGGTGATCGGGGCGAACGACGTGGTCAATCCGGTGGCACGCACCGACAAGACCAGCCCGATCTACGGCATGCCGATCCTGAACGTGGACATGGCGCAGAACGTGATCGTCGTCAAGCGCGGCAAGGGCGCAGGCTACTCGGGCATCGAGAATGCGCTGTTCTACAAGGACAACTGCCGCATGCTCTACGGCAGCGCGCAGCAGGCCATCGGTGAGGTCATCACCCACGTCAAGGCGCTGGAGGCCTGATCCTGTAACCGCCGGCCGTCAGGCTGGCGGGAAGGGCTCAAGCTTAGGTACGATCGGGCCGTAATCGGAGGCATCTTTCCTCCGGTTGCGGCCCGATGTCATTTCAGCGTGCTCTGATTCTTGTCGCCCTGTTGGGCGCGTCTGCCGTTCAGGCCCAGCAGGGCGGGCAGCCGGCCGCGCCCGCCGCCCGCGATGTGGAGCCGGTCAAGCTGCCTGCCGTCCCAGAGTGGCGCCGGACGGACAATTACCGCTTTCCGGCCATCGGCAGGACGGTCGCAGATATGCAGAACCTGGCGTACGCGATGCAGTTGCGCGATTACTGCGCAGACCGCCGCGTGAGCGACGATTTCGTGCGCGAACAGTTGACGCGCTTCGGCCGCCTGACCGGGCGCGACGAAACCTGCGCCAGCTTGATGGACTACTGAATGGCAGTGCGTAGGCTGCGCACGAAGGCCTGTGCGTCGAGCGGCGGCCCGAACAGCGGTCCCTGCTGCAGGTGGCAGTCGAGTGCACACAGGAAGTCCTGCTGGGCGCGGGTTTCGACGCCGCGTGCAAAGACCTCGAGCCCCAGTGTCGCAGCCATGCCTGCCATCGCCTCCACCACGGCTTCGCATTCCTCGTCACGACCGACACCGCGCACCAGGTCAGGATCGAGCTTCACCGCCTTGAGCGGATAGCGCTTCAGGCGCCGGATGGAAGACATGCCGCGACCGAAGTCGTCGATCGCGAGCCGGACACCCATTGCCGACAGCGTCGTCATTGTCTGCAACAAGGAGGGGCTGTCCGTCTCCAGGATTCGCTCGTCGAGATCGAGCTCCAGGCGGTCGGGGGCGAGATTGCTGTTCTCGAGTACGAGGCGCACGCATTCCGCGAAGTCGCCGTGCAACAGTTGTTCGGTGGCGACGTTCACGGTCAGTCGCGGAGGCTGTCGACCGGCAGGGCCCGCGGGCCACAGGCGGCCATAGCGGCAAGCGGTGTTCAGGACCCAGTCGCCGAGGCGCGCGATCAGCTGCGGGTCGCGGAGTGCACCCTTGAAGCGGCCGAAGGGGATCAGTCCCAGTTCGGGGTGCTGCCAGCGCAGCAAGGCCTCGCCGGCGCACAGTCGCCCGGAGCGGGTCTCGACGAGCGGCTGAAAGTGCAGGGTGAGGTTGCCGTTGTCCAGCGCCGAGCGCAGGCCGGTTTCAAAAGCATCCAGCCCCGACTGCCAGGCGGTGCCCTCGAGCATGCGCGTGCCAGGCAGGGCAGACCGCAGCTGGCTGGATTCGATGTGCGAGGCGAAGTGCTGCGACGTGGGGTCTGCCGCGAGTTGTCCGAGTCGCTGCGGGTGTGTGCCAGCCGGGCTGAGAATGAGGGCGTGCAGGCCTGGACGCAGGCGCGGGGCGCACAACACCTGGAGTTCGCGCGTGCCGCCTTCGGGCAAGGCGACGGTGATCAGGCTGCGGCGCTCGCCCTGGATCAGCAGCCGGGCGCGCACGTCGAGGAAAGCTTCTTCCGTCGGGAACAGCGCGCTGAGCGAGCGGCCGGCAACCTGTCGATAGTCACGTCCGAGCAGGTGGCAGGCGGCACTGTTGGCGTCGAGGATGAACTCGTCGCCGGTGATGATAAGGCCTTCGTCGATGAGTTCGAGCAGCGCGAGATAGACGCCAGCCTCCGCGCCTTCGGAAAGGTCGGGTACGAAGGGTTCGGCAGGGGATGGCGCGCCGGGCGGGCGTCCTGGAATGTTCACGGGCGGCAGGTTCTCGAAGGATGTTCAGGATCTACGGCAACGATCCGAGAATACTTTACGCCACTGTGCCGCCGATGATCGAATAAGCCGCCCCGAATGCCCTATTTCCGGCCCAGGCCTCCAAGCAACACCGCAATGGGGCGTTGCGGGCGACGCAGTGGATCGGGTTTGCCCTGCGCTGCCAGCGTGGGCTGGAGTTCGGGTGGGGGCGCCGAACCGGTTGCTGCGGTGGGTTCGTAAGGCTTGCTGAAGTCGAAGCCGTCTGCCGCGATGGGCGATTTATGCCGCGAGGGGCGCGTACCGACCGGACCCGGCGCACGTCCGCTGCTGGCGCGCGGCGTACGGGGCGACTCCTCGGCCGGGGTGGAGGCCGGCCGCCGGGAACGCGAGCGGCTGCCCGCCTCGAAGAACTCCGGCTCGGGGTCGAAGCCGGGCACGACTTCCTGTGGAATCTCGAGCTTGATCAGCTTCTGGATCTCGGCGAGGCGGTGCTTTTCTTCCGCGCACACGAGCGACACCGCGTTGCCCTGATGGCCGGCCCGGCCGGTACGGCCGATGCGGTGCACATAGTCTTCGGCCGTGTGCGGCAGCTCGAAGTTGATCACATACGGCAGTTCGTCGATGTCGATACCGCGTGCCGCCACGTCGGTGGCGACCAGTACGCGCAGCTTGCCGCTCTTGAAAGCCTCGAGTGTTTCGGTGCGTTGTTGCTGCCCCTTGTCGCCGTGGATGGCGTCGGCGGAGATGCCGTGGCGTTCGAGGAAGTGCGCAAGCCGGCCACAGGCGAGCTTGGTGTCGACGAATACCAGCGCCTGGGTGTCGGGCTGGTGGCGCAGGAGATGCGCCAGCAGGTTGCGCTTCATACCTGATGACACCGGATGCACGCGGTGGGTGATCGTCTCCGACACCATGTTGCGGCGAGCGACCTCGATCAGCTGCGGGTTCTTCAGCATCTGGTCGGCGAGTTTCTTGATCTCGTCGGAGAAGGTGGCCGAGAACAGCAGGCTCTGGCGATTGGCCGGCAGCAAGGCGAGGATGCGCTTGATGTCGGGAATGAAGCCCATGTCGAGCATGCGGTCGGCTTCGTCGAGCACCAGCACTTCGACCTGGGACAGGTTGATCGATTTCTGTTCGACGTGATCCAGCAGGCGGCCCGGTGTGGCGATGACCACCTCGATGCCGCGGCGCAGCTCGGCCTGCTGGGGCTTGATGTCGACCCCGCCATAGACGCAGATCGAGCGCAGCGGCAGATGCTTGCTGTAGGTCTTGACTGACTCGTAGACCTGCATCGCCAGCTCGCGCGTGGGCGCGAGGATCAATGCGCGCGTGGCGTGGCGTGCCGGCGAGGTGCTGGTGTTGGCGTGGCGGGCGATGCGGTGCAGCAGCGGCAGGGTGAAACCGGCCGTCTTGCCCGTGCCCGTCTGGGCGCCGCCCATGACATCGTGGCCGGCAATGACGGTGGGGATGGCCTGGCGCTGGATCGGCGTCGGCTCGGTATAACCGGCGTCGGCGACGGCCTTGAGAAGTTCGGGTATGAGGCCGAGATCGGCGAAACTCATGGGTGCCTTTGGGGTGGACGCGGTCGACAGCCGACCGCCGGATTGCGGAAACCCGGATTATACACAGCACACAAAACCGTTACGGGACAGGGGCTTCGCACATGCCAGCGCTCCCTTCCCCTGTGCGCTCAGCGTTTGAGCGTGAGGAAGGCCGTGACCTCCTCGCGGTCGTGGTACAGGTGCTTGATCCGCAGGTCGAAGGGGCCGACGCTGTTGAGCCGCTTGCGGATCAGCTCGCGGCATTGCTCCACCGCCTCGAGCCGCCGCTTCATCGGCAGCTTGAGGTTGAAGACGGTGTAGCGGCAACGTCCGGTGGCGATCCACTCGGCCATCAGGGAGGCGATGCGCGAGGGCTGTTCGACCATGTCGCACACCATCCAGTCCACCGCGCGCTGAGGGCGCCAGGTGAAGCCGTCGGCCTTCAGGTGCTCCACCATCTCGGTCGCCATCACGCTGTCGCGCAGCGGACCGTTGTCGATGGCAGTGACGCGCAGGCCGCGATGCACCAGCTGCCAGGTCCAGCCGCCCGGGGCCGCGCCCAGGTCGACCGCGCGCTGGCCGGCGCGCAGGATGCTCTCGCGCTCGTTGTCATCGAGCAGGGTCATGAAGGCCTCGGCGAGCTTCATCGTCGAGCGGCTGGGGGCGTTCGAGGGCATGCGCAGGCGCGGGATGCCCATCGGCCACGGCGCGCACTGGTCGCTCTGTCCGGCGGCCAGCCAGGCCGTGGTGGCGTCGGTGAACAGCACGTGCAGCACGGGCAGGCCGGTGCGGCTGCTGCGCAGGCAGCCGGCCTTCTCGAGTGCCTTGGTCAGGGGTTCGGTAAAGCGCTTGCAGAAACCGGAACGCTGCTTGGCTTCATCGGTGTCCGGGGTTTCGAGCACCACGCTGCAGAAGCGTTGTCCCGAGGCCTTTACGGCTTCGACGATGGGGGTGGCGCGATCGCGCTCGGGCAACTCCTCGACGCGTGCGAACCACGGCAGCAGCTGGCGGGCGAAGCAGGGGCGGCGCCAGTCCGTGGCGTTGCCGAAGCTGCCCAGCGGCGTGGGTTCGAAGGTCTCGAAGACGACGTAGCCGGTATCGGGCTGGGCGCGCACGTAGCCGATCAGGCCGGCTTCGGCTGCGAGGTCGTCGAGCTCTCCGGCCAGTTCCTTCTCGAAGCCGGCGCGGCAATAGCCGATCAGGCCCGAGCTCAGCAGGCCGGCGGCGGGGGTGTGTTGATTCATCGGGATGGGGCGCGTGGGCGCGATAGGATGGCGGGGCCCGGTTCGACGGGCGAGGCTGCCGATGATAAGCCGCCGCGACCGCGCAGGCGAGCGCGGATGTGTTCGTCAGCGTGTCGCGGGCTTGGGTGTGTCGTTGGCCGCCGTGCCGTTCGTCGGTGCGGGCGCAGTCCTGGCTTCGCTCGGGACGAGCTTGGACGGCACGATGTCGAGCTTGTGTTCCATCATGTAGTCGTTCATGTCGCGCCATCCGGCGAAGACCGCGGCCTTGTCGGCTGCGGTGTTGAGGGTGTAGCAATCTTCGAGCGAGCGTCCCGAGTGGCGGCATGCGCCGCCGATGGCGCGCCCTTCGGCCTCCTTCGCCGCAGCTTCGCGCGCGGGGTTCGGGAGTTCGAGCAGGTCGGCGAGCATGTCGCAGCCGCCCAGCGCGGGCAGCAGGGCAATGAGGACGATCGCGTGCAGCAACGGCAGGAAGGGCGTGGGGCGCATGGGGTCGGACCGGATGAGGGCTTGAGGGGTATAACGGCAGGGCCGCGGGGATCTTGAAGAGGCGTCCGGCGCGGCGGCGTCGCGGCGCAATCGTCACGGATGTTACAACTGAGACCTCTCAAGGCAAGGCGCCCGCACTATAATCCGCGCGTCCGATTATGGGCGCCTGCCCGACCTCTCTTATCAAGCGGCATCTCCATGAATATTCAGCGTTTCAAGACGGTCGTTGCATCCCTCGCTGCCATCGCGACGGGCTGCGCTCTGGCGCCTGTCGTACAGGCGAGCGCCGAGCAGCAGATCCAGCTCTACCATCGTTTGCCCGAATCGAAGGCCACTGCGGTGAAGGAGCTCGTCGAGCGCTTCAATGCGCAGGCGAAGGGGGTCAAGGTCGTCCTGTCCGATGCGGATTGGCGCAGTGGTTCGCCCCATCTGCTGATCCTCGAGGGCGAGGACGAGGAGAGCTTCGTTGCCGGCAAGCCGCGCTACAAGCCCCTGCATGCGCTGATGAAGGAAGCCAAGGTGCCGCTGCAGACCTTGCGTCCGCCGGCGATGATGACGCGCACGCCCGTCGATGCGAAGGGGCAGTTGCTCGCGCTGCCGGTGGGCCTGTCGACGCCGGTGCTGTTCCTCAACCGCGATGCGCTGCGCAAGGCGGGCGTCAATCCCGATACCGCGCCGGTCGCGACCTGGTTCGAGCTCCAGGAAACGCTCGGCCGACTCGCCGACTCTGGCCATAGCTGCCCCTATACCGTGGCAGAACCGGGGCGCGTCATGGTCGAGAACCTCAGTGCGTGGCATAACGAGCCGGTGGCTGCGGCGCGGGGCAAGACCGTTGCGCCGTCGTTCAACGGTATGTTCCAGGTCAAGCACGTGGCGATGATGGCGAGCTGGGCGCGGGCGCGTTACCTGCACGTGTTCGACCATCGCAGCGAGGCCGAGCGACGCTTTGCAGCCGGTGATTGCGCGGTCATCGCAGCGCCGTCCGAAAGCTGGGTCGATTTCCGTCGCTCGGGCAAGATCGATATCGCGGTCTCGCGCCTGCCTTACCACGAGGATTTCCCGGGGGCGCCGCAGAATACCGTGGCCGACGGTCCGGCGCTGTGGGCGGCCGCCGGCAAGAAGCCCGACGAGTACAAGGCGGTCGCACGTTTCATCGCCTTCTGGCTGCAACCCGAGAACCAGGTGGCCTGGCAGCGCGAGACCGGCTATCTGCCCCTGAACCGGGCCGGCATCCTGGCGTCGCGCAGCGAACTGCTCGGCGATGACCTCGATAACGTCCGCGTCGCGGTCGAGCAGCTCACGAACAAGCCCGCGACGGCCGACTCGGGCGCCCAGCCCGTGGTCGAGCGCGAACGCGTGCGTCGCATTCTCGACGAGGAACTCGCGGGCGTCTGGGCCGACAGCAAGGCCGCCAAGGAGGCTCTGGACAACGCGGTGGCGCGCGCTTCGATCGGCAACTGATTCTCAGGGAGAGCGGGTGCGGCTTGACGGCGGTCGACGCCGGCGCCTACCATCCGCTCTTTTTCCGCCAGCGTGTCCGCCTTGTCCGTCAAGCAGCTTTTCGCGCCGATCGCCGCCGACATGCAGGCGGTGGATGCGGTCATTCGTAACTGCCTCCACTCCGACGTCGTGCTGATCCGTCAGGTGGCGGAGTACATCATCCACAGCGGCGGCAAACGCCTGCGTCCCGCGCTCGTGCTGTTCACGGCGGGGGCCATGGGCTACAAGGGCACGCAGCATCATGAGCTTGCCGCCGTGGTGGAGTTGATCCACACGGCGACGCTGCTGCACGACGACGTCGTCGACGAATCCGACCTGCGTCGCGGCAACAAGACCGCCAACGCCATGTTCGGCAACGCCGCATCGGTGCTGGTGGGCGACTTCCTCTACACGCGTGCGTTCCAGATGATGGTCGACGTGGACAGCATGCACGTGATGCGCGTGCTGGCCGATGCGACCAACGTGATTGCCGAAGGCGAAGTGCTGCAATTGCTCAACTGCCACAACGCCGACGTGGTCATCGACGACTACCTGCGCGTGATTCGCTACAAGACGGCCAAGCTGTTCGAGGCCGCCTCGCGCCTTGGCGGTATCCTGGGTGGTGCGGATGAAGCGCTCGAGGCGCGCCTTGCCGCGTTCGGCATGCACCTCGGCACGGCGTTCCAGCTCATCGACGACGTGCTCGACTACTCTGCCGAGGAGGCCGACACGGGAAAGCATCTGGGTGACGATCTCGCCGAAGGCAAGCCCACACTGCCCCTGATCCACGTCATGCAGCACGGTACGCCCGAGCAGGCCGCACTGGTGCGTGGCGCCATCGAGAATGGCGGTCGTGACGATTTCGCCGCGGTGCTGGCCGCGATCCAGGCCACGGGGGCGCTCGACGAAGCGCGTCGTTACGCCCAGGCGGAAGTGAAACTCGCGATCGACGCGATTTCGATTCTTCCCCCTTCCATTTTCAAGGATGCGCTGCTACAATTATCGGACTTTGCAGTTGCGCGGAATCACTGATATATTAGTGGGCTTCGCGAAGAAGTAAAAAGCGTCGGGGAATAGCTCAGCCTGGTAGAGCACTGCGTTCGGGACGCAGGGGCCGGAGGTTCGAATCCTCTTTCCCCGACCACCAATTCCCGTCAAGAAACCGCCCTCGTGGCGGTTTTTTGTTTTCCGCGCCCTGTTCTCCGTGGGGGCGTGTAGCCAGGCGGCGATGCGCAAGATCATCCACTGCGATTGCGATTGCTTCTACGCCTCGATCGAGATGCGCGACGATCCCTCGCTGGTCGGGCGGCCGATTGCGGTCGGCGGGCGTGCCGAAACGCGCGGCGTGATCGCAACCTGCAACTACGAGGCGCGTGCCTTCGGCGTGCATTCTGCGATGTCTACCGCGCGTGCGCTGCAGTTGTGTCCGCAGCTGGTGCTGCTGCCGCCTGACTTCGAGCGCTACCGTGCGGCGTCGCGTACGATCCTCGACATCTATCGCGACTACACGCCGCTGGTCGAACCGCTGTCGCTGGACGAAGCCTACCTGGACGTAACGGGCATCGATCGCTGCCGGGGATCGGCCACCCTGATGGCGCAGGAGATCCGGGCGCGCATCCAGGCCGAGGTGGGTATCACGGCGTCGGCCGGCATTGCCCCCAGCAAGTTCGTCGCCAAGGTGGCCAGCGACTGGCACAAGCCCAACGGGCAATTCGTCGTACGCCCGGAGGAGGTCGACGCCTTCGTTGCCGCGCTGCCGGTGAAGAAGATCTTTGGCGTCGGCAAGGTCACCGCAGCCAAGCTTCGTCGCAGGGGCGTGGAGACTTGTGCCGACCTGCGGGCATGGAGCCTGGCGGAATTGACGCAGGCATTCGGCAGCTTTGGCGCGAGCCTGTACCGTCTGTGCCGCGGCATCGATGACCGGCCGGTGAAGCCGGACCGCATCCGCAAGTCACTGTCCGTCGAAACCACCTACGCGAGCGACCTGGCCGATCTTGCGGCCTGCCAGGCGGCGCTGCCGGCCCTGATCGCCGAGTTTCGCGTCCGGTTCGAGCGGGCACGCGAGACGCGGCCGGTGCACAAGGCCGTCGTCAAGGTCAAGTTCGCCGATTTCACTCAGACGACGGCAGAGTGTGTCGCTGCAATGCCCGATGATGCGGTGTGGGGCGCACTGCTCGACGAGGCGCACGCACGCCGGGGCCGGCCCGTGCGGCTGCTCGGGGTGGGTGTGCGCTTCGTCGAGGATGAGGACGGCGTGGGCGGGCAGGAGGCGCAGATGCCGCTGTTCGATGCCCTGCCGGACGAGGCGTGCGGCGGACCGTAGCGCTGCCCGGGCTGGTCAGCTCAGGCCGTCTTCAGGCGTTCTTGCGCTTCTGCCACAGCACGTCGCCACGGCCGCCGGCGCGGTTGAGCACGCGGCCAAGCACGAACAGCAGGTCGGACAGCCGGTTCAGGTACTGACGCGGGGCATCGTTGACCGCCTCTTCCAGTGCCAGTGCCACCAGCGCGCGCTCGGCGCGGCGGCACACGGTGCGGGCGTGATGGGCATAGGCTGCGGCGCGGGTGCCGCCGGGCAGGATGAAATCCTTCAGCGGCTCGAGGTCTTCGTTGAAGCGATCGAGTTCGTTCTCGAGGTGGGTCACCTGCTTCTCGGTGATCATGCTCATACCCGGGATGCAGACTTCGCCGCCGAGGTCGAACAGATCGTGCTGCACGTCGGTGAGCAGCGTGCGCACGTCCTCGGGCAAGTCCTCGCACAGCAGCAGGCCGACGATGGCGTTGGTCTCGTCGACCTCGCCCAGTGCGTGGATGCGCAGGCTGTTCTTGGAGACGCGCTTGCCGTCGCCCAGGCCGGTGGTGCCGGCGTCGCCGGTGCGGGTGTAGATCTTCGAGAGGCGATTACCCATGGTGTGCTCGTGTCCCGTTCGTAGGTTGACGTGAACGTCAATTATAGGCGAAGCCCGTCGTGGCGCGGGGCGGCAAATGACGCGCTTAAGCTCATGATAAACTTGCGCATTCGCCTGCAGCGCGGGCCAATCGTCCAGAAAACACGTAAACTTCCATGAAATCCGCCGAAATCCGCGACGCCTTCCTCAAGTTCTTCGAGTCCAAGGGTCACCAGATCGTTGCCTCCAGCTCGCTGGTGCCGCACGAGGACCCCACGCTGCTGTTCACCAACGCCGGGATGAACCAGTTCAAGGACGTGTTCCTCGGCTTCGACAAGCGTGCCTACACGCGTGCCACCACCTCGCAGAAGTGCGTGCGCGCCGGTGGCAAGCACAACGATCTCGAGAACGTCGGCTACACCGCGCGGCATCACACCTTCTTCGAGATGCTGGGCAACTTCAGTTTCGGTGACTACTTCAAGCGCGACGCGATCTCGTACGCCTGGGAACTGCTCACCGAAGTCTTCAAGCTGCCCAAGGAAAAGTTGTGGGTCACGGTGTATGCCGAGGATGACGAGGCCTACGACATCTGGACCAAGGAAGTCGGCGTGCCGGCGAAGCGCGTGATCCGCATCGGCGACAACAAGGGCGCGCGCTACGCCTCGGACAACTTCTGGATGATGGGCGACACCGGTCCCTGCGGTCCGTGCACCGAGATCTTCTACGACCACGGTGAGCACATCTGGGGCGGTCCCCCCGGATCGCCCGAGGAAGACGGCGACCGCTACATCGAGATCTGGAACAACGTGTTCATGCAGTTCAACCGCGACGAGCAGGGCGTGATGCATCCGCTGCCCAAGCCCTCGGTGGACACCGGCATGGGGCTGGAGCGCATCTCGGCGGTGTTGCAGGGCGTGCACGCCAACTACGAGATCGACCTGTTCCAGGCGCTGATCAAGGCGGCCGCGCGCGAGACCTCCGGTGCCGACATGGACTCTCCGTCGCTGAAGGTGCTGGCCGACCACATCCGTGCCTGTTCCTTCCTGATCGCCGACGGCGTGATCCCGGGCAACGAGGGCCGCGGCTACGTGCTGCGCCGCATCATCCGCCGCGCCATCCGCCACGGCTACAAGCTCGGCGCGCGTGCAGCCTTCTTCCACAAGATGGTGCCGGACCTCGTGGCCGAGATGGGCAGCGCCTATCCCGAGCTGAAGGATGGCGAGCGCCGCATCATGGACGTGCTGCGCCAGGAGGAAGAGCGCTTCTTCGCCACCATCGAGAACGGCATGGCGATCGTCGAGGCCGAGCTCGCTGCGATGGAAACGGCCGGCAAGAGGGTCTTCGACGGCGATACCGCCTTCAAGCTGCACGACACCTACGGGTTCCCGCTCGACCTCACCGCCGACATCTGTCGCGAGCGCGAGGTGACGGTGGATGCCGCGGCCTTCGATGCGGCGATGGCGCGCCAGAAGGAGCAGGCGCGTGCCGCCGGCAAGTTCAAGATGGCGGCCAACCTCGAGTACGAAGGCCCGGAGACCACCTTCCACGGTTACACGCTGCTGGAGGAGAAGGGCAACATCCTCGCGCTGTACAAGGACGGTGCGGCGGTCAACGAACTGCTCGAGGGCGAGATGGGCGTGGTCGTGCTCGACCACACGCCGTTCTATGCCGAGTCCGGCGGCCAGGTCGGCGACCGCGGCGAGCTGCGTGGCGCGGCCGGCATCTTCGGCGTGGAGGACACACAGAAGATCCAGGCCGCGGTCTTCGGCCACCACGGCGTGGTGCGCACCGGCAAGCTGGCCGTTGGCCAGGGCGTGCTCGCCCGGGTCGATGTCGCCGCCCGTGCCGCCACCGCGCGCAACCACTCGGTCACCCACCTCATGCACAAGGCCCTGCGCGAGGTGCTCGGCGCCCATGTGCAGCAGAAGGGCTCGCTGGTCGATCCGGACAAGACCCGCTTCGACTTCGCGCACCCCGCGCCGATGACGGCCGAGGAGATCCGCGAGGTCGAGGAGATCGTCAACCGCGAGATCCTCGCCAACTCGGCGACGCAGGCCGAGGTCATGGCGCTGGAGGCGGCGCAGAAGTCCGGCGCGATGATGCTGTTTGGCGAGAAGTACGCCGACGAGGTGCGCGTGCTGTCGATCGGTACGTCGAAGGAACTGTGCGGCGGCACCCACGTCTCCCGCACCGGCGACATCGGTCTGTTCAAGATCATCGGCGAGGGCGGTGTCGCTGCCGGCATTCGCCGCGTCGAGGCGATCACCGGCGAAAACGCCCTGCGCTACGCCCAGGAGCAGGAGCGCCGCGTGCAGGGGATGTCGGCGCTGCTCAAGGTCCAGCCCGACGAGGTCGCCGAGCGCGTCGCCGGCATTCTCGACAACGTGCGCGCGCTGGAGAAGGAACTCGCCCGCCTCAAGGCCAAGCTTGCTGCCAGCCAGGGCGACGAACTGGTGAGCCAGGCGGTGGAGGTCGGCGGGATCAAGGTGCTCGCTGCGGTGCTCGAAGGCGCCGACGTGCCGACCCTGCGCGATACCATGGACAAGCTCAAGGACAAGCTCAAGTCCGCCGCGATCGTGCTGGCGAGCGTGCGCGAAGGCAAGGTCAGCCTGATCGCCGGCGTCACCGCCGACCAGACGGCCAAGGTCAAGGCGGGTGAGCTGGTCAACTTCGTCGCCCTCCAGGTCGGCGGCAAGGGCGGCGGTCGGCCGGACATGGCGCAGGCGGGCGGTACCCAGCCCGAGAACCTGCCGGCAGCGCTGGAGGCGGTGCAGGGCTGGGTCGCTGCGAAGCTCTGATCCGGCGATCTCGCTTGAAGCAAAAAGGCCGCAGGGATGCGGCCTTTTTTTGGTTCTTCGCGCGATGCTGGGTTGCAGTTCAGGCGGTTTCGGCGTCCATCTCGCGGTCGAACTCGTAGATCAGATCGTCCGCCAGGTCGTCGAGTTCGGCGAGCGTCAGGCTGAGGTACTGGGCCACCGGCGCCCTTGCCTTGCTCCAGTCGGTGTCGTTGCGTGTGCGCAGGTGGGTGCTGGCCACGTGCTCGCCGATCGCATTGATTGCCACCAGCGTGCGGGCGTCGTCGCCGAGATCGTTCAGACCGTCGAAGATCGAGTAGTCATGGTGGCACAGGATGCCGAGGCTCACGGCGTCGTTCAGGCCCCAGGTTCGTGCCAGGAAATACCCGACGATGGCGTGATTGGTGCCGAGCGCCTGGTCCTCCACGTCGGTGAACCAGCCCTCCGTGCAGGTGTTCGCCTGGCCGAGCACCGCCTTGTAGCCGTCGAAACGCTGGATCAGCAGCGGCATGCCGCAGTCGTGGAACAGGCCGAAGGTGTAGGCCGTTTCAGGTCGTGCTGCGCCGGTGCTGCGGGCCAGCCGCGCGTTGGCTGCGGCGGTGATGCGTGAGGTATCCCAGAAGCGCTCGAGCGAGACGTCCTCGACGGCGATCGCGCTGCGCAGCAGGGCTTCCTGCACGAGGTTGGTCACGGTGCCGAAACCCAGCAGGCGGGCCGCATCGGCCACCGATGCAATGCGTTTGCCGCGACTGAACAGGGGGGAGTTGGCCGAGCGTACGACCAGCGAGGCGATGCCCACGTCCTCGCCGATGAGGGTTGCGATGCGACGGTCGCTCGCGTCCGGGTTGTTCAGCTCGTCCATGATCTGGACGAGCACCGCCGGGCAGGCCGGAATATTGACGCCCTTCAGCGCGTGTTCGAGCGCCCCGAGATTGAGACTGTTCGTCTTGTACGACATTTTTCTTGTTCTTCCCTCGCCACACAGAGCACTCATGATGAAGCTGCGGGCGATGGCCGGCAAGCCTTGTCGCGTTGCACTGCGGAAATATTCCTCGCGGGTGCGTGTTGTCGGCGGCGGCAGGCCCTTGCGGGCCACCGCGGACGTTCAGAAGGGTAGGTCGAGCCCGGGCCACACGCCGTTGATCGCAGTGCGGAATGCGGACTGGATCCGGGTCAGTGCGTCCGCATCGTCTGCCTCGAAGCGCAGCACGACGACCGGCGTCGTGTTGGACGGACGGGCCAGGCCGAAGCCGTCGGCGTACTCGATGCGCACGCCGTCGAGGGTGATCACCGCTTGTGCGCCGTCGAACCGCGCCGATGCTTTCAGGCGCTTCACGAGTTCGAAGGGCTCGCCTTCGTTCATCTTCAGGTTCAGCTCCGGCGTGCTGACGGCGTTGGGCAGCGCCTTCAGGGCGGCATTGGCGTCAGGACGTGCGGACAGGATCTCGAGCAGGCGGGCGCCCGAATACAGGCCGTCGTCGAAACCGAACCAGCGTTCCTTGAAGAACATGTGGCCGCTCATTTCGCCGGCCAGCGGGGCGCCGGTCTCCTTGAGCTTTGCCTTCACCAGTGCATGCCCGGTGTTCCACATCGTCGGCTTGCCGCCGCGCGCGCGGATCCAGGGCGCCAGGTTGCGCGTGCATTTGACGTCGAAGATGATCTCGCCGCCCGGTACGCGCGACAGCACGTCTTCGGCGAACAGCATCAGCTGGCGGTCGGGGTAGATGATCTCACCGTCCTTGGTCACGACGCCGAGACGGTCGCCGTCGCCATCGAAGGCCAGCCCGAGTTCGGCGTCGGTTTCGCGCAGCATGCGGATCACGTCCTGCAGGTTCTCGGGCTTGGACGGGTCGGGGTGGTGGTTGGGGAAGCGGCCGTCGACGTCGCAGAACAGTTCGACGACCTCGCAGCCGAGGCGGCGGAAGAGTTCGGGGGCAATGCCGCCGGCAACGCCGTTGCCGCAATCGACGACGATCTTCATCGGGCGTGCGAGCTTGACGTCGCCGGCGATGCGCTCGATGTAGGCGGCGCATACGTCCGCGGTGCGCACTTCGCCCGCGCCATGGGCGAGGTCGTCCTCCGCGATGCGGCGGCGCAGATCCTGGATCATGTCGCCGAACAGGGTCTGGCCGCCCAGGACCATCTTGAGGCCGTTGTAGTCGGGCGGGTTGTGGCTGCCGGTGACGGATACGCAGGAATCGCAGCCGAGCTCGTGCGCGGCGAAATAGGTGAGCGGCGTGGGCACGCAGCCGATGTCGACGACGTCGACGCCCGCGGCGCGGATGCCGTCTGCCAGCGCGGTGGCAAGTGCGGGGCCCGACAGGCGTCCGTCACGGCCCACGGCGATTGCCGTCTGCTTCCGCGCCCGGGCTTCGGAGCCGAGTGAGTGGCCGATTGCGCGGACGGCATCGGGCGTCAGGACGGTGTCGACGATGCCGCGGATGTCATAGGCCTTGAAGATCTCGGGGGCGGGCGTGGCGTAGCGTGGTGTGCTCATCGGGCGGCTGCGTGGCGGAAACGAAAAGCGCGATTCTATGCCGAGTGGCGGTCATTCGTTCGCTTGCCGGGCCCGCATCAGCCAAACACGTGCGCGGGCATCGCCTGGCGTGCGCCAGCCGTCCGGCTCTCAGCGCAGCGTGTCGAAGTGGGCCAGCAGGCGCTGGCCGAGCCAGTCCTGCGTTCCCGGCCAGTCGCCGCCAAGGAAGCCGACGTGGCCGCCGCCCGCCGGACATTCGAAAGTGACTGTTGCGGGCAGGGTCAGCACATCGGGCAGGGCCTTGGCCGGCACGAAGGGGTCGTTGGCCGCGTTCAGGACCAGCGTGGGGCAGCGGATGCCGCGCAGCCAGGGGCGCGCCGAGGCGCGGCGCCAGTAGTCGCCGACGTCGGCGAAACCATGCGCGGGCGCGGTGTACGCGTCGTCGAAGGTTTCGAGGCTGCGCGCCTGGGCGATGCGTGGGGCATCGAAGCGGCCCGGGTGTTCCGCGCACTTGGCCAAGGCCTTCGTCTTCAGCGTTGCCAGGAAGTGCCAGGTATAGACGAGGTTGAAGCCGCGCCCGAGTGCGGCGCCGGAGAGGGTCAGGTCGAGGGGCGCGCACACGCTGGCTGCAGCGGTGACAAGTTCTGCCGCCTCGTGTTCGCGTTCGCCCAGCCATTTCAGCAGGGCGTTGCCACCGAGCGAGACGCCCGCGGCGAACAGCGCAGCTCCATCCGCAGCAACACGAAGGCGGCGGAGGATCCAGTCGATCTCCTCGCTGTCGCCCGAGTGGTAGGCGCGTGCGAGACGGTTCGGACTGCCGCCGCAGCCGCGGAAATGCACCACCACGCCGCGCCACCGACGCGCCGCGACGGCGGACATCAGCGTGCGTGCGTAATGCGAACGGCTCGAGCCTTCGAGGCCGTGGAGCAGGACGACGAGCGGCGCCTGTGCTTCGCCCGCCGGAAGCCAGTCGAGTTCGATGAAGTCGCCGTCCGGCGTGTTCCAGCGCTCGCGCCGGTAGGGCGGTAGCGGCCCTTTGCGGGCGACCGGCCAGATGGTCTGCACATGGCCGCCGGGTAGCCACCACGGAGCGCGATACGCGGCGACGCGAGTCATCCTTCAGTGCACCACGCGCGGTGACAGGTCGCCGAAGTCGGCGGCATCGGGCACTGGAGAGGCATGGTGCATGACCATCCGCCAGCCCAGTGCGCCACGGATGTAAACATTGGTGGCCGCGATCAACGGTGAGCGCGCCGTGGCGCCCGCGACGCGGATGTTCTCGAACACGCTATGTACCGCCACCATCGCGTTGCCGCTGACCACGGCTTCGCTGACGTCGACCTGCAGGTGGGCGCCGCCGGACAGCATCTGCCGCCAGGCCTCACGCACGGCCTGCAGGCCGACGATGCGGGGGCCGCCCGGATGGATGCAGGCGATCTCGTCGTCCTCGGACCACACCGACATCATGGCGTCGAAGTCGGCGCGGGCGAGCGCGTCGTAGAACGCGGCTTCGGCGTCCGCCGCGGAGGTGTAGATCGGTTTCTTGATGCTCATGGTCCGGCTGGAAAAGACCGGGGGCCGAATACCGCGGTATTGGCCCCCGTGTTGATCGTTCGTCAGCGTTCCGTCGGTTCCGGCCCGTCGGTCAGTGATGGCCCTTCGGGCGCTCGCCGGTGAAGACGTAGTGTGCGCTGCAATACGGGCATACCGCTTCGCCCGTTTTCAGCACGTCCAGGAAGACGCGCGGGTGGCGTGCCCACAGCGGCGCGCCGGGCGGCGGACAGTGCAGGGGTAGATCCTTGGCGCTGATGGCGACGGCCTGGGTCTTGTCGGTGTTCTCAACCATGACGCAAATCCTCTGGACGGGAAATCAGACGTAGGCGAGCCAGTGCTCGTATTCCGGGGCGCGGCCATTGACCACGTCGAAGAAACGCGCCTGAAGCTTGGTCGTGACCGGACCGCGCTTGCCTTCGCCGATGATGCGGTCGTCGAGTTCGCGGATCGGGGTGACTTCGGCTGCGGTGCCGGTGAAGAAGGCTTCGTCAGCGAGGTAGATGTCGTCGCGGGTGAGACGCTTGGATTGCACTTCCAGGCCGAATTCGCGGGCGATGGTGATGATCGAGTCGCGCGTGATGCCGGTGAGCGCCGAGGCGATCTCGGGTTCGTAGATCTTGCCGTCCTTGATGATGAACAGGTTCTCGCCCGCACCTTCGGCGACGAAGCCCTGGTTGTCGAGCAGCAGCGCCTCGTCGTAGCCCATCTTGGTCACTTCTAGGTTGGCGAGGATGGAGTTCGGGTAGGTCGCTGCCAGCTTGGCGCGCGGCATCGTCGAGTTGACGTGGTGGCGGGTGTAGGACGAGGTCTTGACGCGGATGCCCTTCTCCAGGCCTTCCTCGCCGAGGTAGGCGCCCCACGGCCAGGCAGCGATGGCGACATGCACGGTCGCGCCGCGGGTGGAAATGCCCATCTTCTCCGAGCCGTAGAAGGCCAGCGGACGCAGGTAGCAGGACTCGAGCTTGTTGGCGCGCACGACCTCCTTCTGCGCCTCCATGAGTTCATCCTTCGAGTAGGGGATGTCCATCATGTAGATCTTGCCGGAGTTGATCAGGCGCTGGGTGTGCTCGGCCAGGCGGAAGATTGCCGTGCCCTTGGCGGTGTTGTACGCGCGTACGCCTTCGAAGACGGCCAGACCGTAGTGCAGGGAGTGGGTCAGCACGTGCGTGGTCGCTTCGCGCCACGGAACGAGCTTGCCGTCTTGCCAGATGAAACCGTCGCGATCAGCCATGGACATGATTGGGTTCTCCACCTCAGGAAGTTGATTCGGCAGCCCGCGTCCGGCGGGCGTAACCTGCGGATTCTAGCGCAAAGGCAGGGTCTGCGAACGCCGCTTTGCTGGCGCGGAAGCCTTGCTGCGGTGGGGAAAGGCGCTGTCGCGCGCTAGAATGCACGGCTGGAATCAAAGGAGTGCGAATTGAGCGATCGCGAGTGGAAGCCCAACGTCACCGTTGCCGCAGTCATCGAGCGTGAGGGCCGTTTCCTGCTGGTCGAGGAGCATACGCCCGAAGGCTTGCGCTTCAATCAGCCGGCCGGCCACCTCGAGCCGGGGGAGTCCCTGCTCGAGGCGACGGTGCGCGAGGCGCTCGAGGAGACCGCGCACCGCTTCTTGCCCGAGTACCTGGTCGGCATCTACCAGTGGACGCGTCCGCAGGGCGACATCACCTACCTGCGCTTCGCCTACGGTGGCCGTATCGAGGGCGCGGAGCCGGGCCGCAAGCTCGACGACGGCATCGTCCGGGCGGTGTGGATGACGATCGACGAGGTGCGTGCGACGGCCGACCGCCATCGCAGTCCGCTGATCCTGCAGTGCATCGAGGACTGGCTCGCCGGGCAGCGTCACCCGTTGTCGCTGGTGCGGCACTACTGATCCTGCGGAGCGATGATCCGTCTGCTCCTGGTCGTGCTGCTCGGTACACCGCTGCTCTCACAGGCGATGACGCTGCGCGGCGATGCGGGGAATACGGACGAGGGCCGGGTCAGCATCTGCTACAACTACGGCTGCAAGCAGCAGGGGGAGGTGCGCTACGCTGCCAGCACGCTGGCCCGGCTCGGGCACCGCCTGGCCAGCGCGCGCAGTGCCGCCGAGGAGCGTGATTCGATTGCCGAGGTGCTGGGGCGGCTGTACCGGGTGGCCGCGACGCAGACTCCCGTGGGCGCGGATCGCAGCGGCAACTTCCTCGATGGGGGCGTACATGGGCGCATGGATTGCATCGACCACTCGACCTCGACCACGCGCCTGCTGCAATTGCTCGAAGCGCGAGGCGGGCTGCGTTTCCACCGTGTGGTGGAACCGGCGCGGCGCACGAGCGTGATCTTCCAGCACTTCAGTGCGGTGATCGAGGAACTGTCGCTGGCCGAGCGCCTCGAGCGTCTGCCACCGGGCGAGGCCCTGGCCGGATGCAACTGCACCGAGGACGGACTGGTGATCGAAGGGCCGGACGGCGCGGAAGCGGCCCGGCCCGGCGAACGTTATGCGGTCGACAGCTGGTTCGTCGACAATGGCGAGCCGGCGGTCGTGCTGCCGCTTGCCGAATGGCTCAATGGAGGGGGACCGAATGTCCAGTAAGTACGGGATTCAGGAAGGAAATGGCATGAAGGTCGTGGTCGGCATGTCCGGCGGCGTGGACTCCTCGGTGACGGCCCTGCTGCTCAAGCAGCAGGGCTACGCGGTCACCGGCCTGTTCATGAAGAACTGGGAGGACGACGACGATTCGGACTACTGCTCGACGCGCCAGGATCTGGTCGATGTCGCCTCGGTGTGCGACGTCATCGGCATCGACCTCGAAGTGGTCAATTTCAGCGCGGAGTACAAGGACCGCGTGTTCGCCGACTTCCTGCGCGAATACGAGGCCGGCCGCACGCCGAACCCCGACATCCTGTGCAACTCCGAGATCAAGTTCCGCTGCTTCCTCGATCACGCCATGCAGCTCGGCGCCGAGCGCATCGCCACCGGTCACTACGCCCAGGTGCGCGAGTGGACCAACGACGGCCGCACCGAGTACCAGCTGCTCAAGGCCGAGGACGGCACCAAGGACCAGAGCTACTTCCTCTACCGCCTCAACCAGGCGCAGCTGGCGAAGACGCTGTTTCCGCTCGGTGCGCTGTACAAACGCGAGGTGCGCAAGATCGCCGAGCAGGCCGGCCTGCACGTCGCAGCCAAGAAGGACTCGACGGGGATCTGCTTCATCGGCGAGCGCCCGTTCCGCGAGTTCCTGATGCGCTACCTGCCGACGAAGCCGGGCGAGATCCGTTCGCTCGACGACGAGCGCGTGCTGGGCGAGCATCAGGGCCTGATGTATCACACCATCGGCCAGCGCAAGGGCCTGCACATCGGCGGCCTCAAGGGCAACCAGGACGAGGCGGGCGAACACGACGCCTGGTACGTGGCGAAGAAGGACATCAAGGCCAATGTGCTGTACGTGGTCCAGGGCCACGACCACCCGGCCCTGTTGCGCGACCGTCTGGTGGCGACCGACCTCAACTGGATCGCGGGCCGCGACCCGCACACCAACTGGGTGTATACGGCCAAGCCGCGCTATCGCACGCCCGACCAGCCGTGCGAGATCGACCGCATCGCGGACGGCAGGGCCGAGATCGCCTTCGCCCAGCCGCAATGGGCGCTCACGCCGGGGCAGAGCGTCGTGGTCTATGAATCCAAGGTCTGCCTGGGCGGCGGCATCATCGTCTGAGCTCCGCCGGCACGCCGGTCTTCCTAGTAGGGCAGCTGGCCGGCCAGCGGGGGCTGGCCCTGCAGGCGGGCGCGGGCGGCGAAGGTTTCCATGCGCTCGATGAACTCACGCGTGCTCTTGGGCATCGGCACGCGGGCGCGGGTGATGAAGGTGACGAGGTCGCGCCCCTGCAGCAACAGGCGCTGGCCGTCGGCGGCGAGTTGCTGATCCGCGGCATTCACGCTGTGCGAGAGTTGGGGCGCGAAGGCGGCGAGCTCTTCGGATGCGACGACGAAGTCCGACCACACGTCGAAGATGTCCGGGTCGGTACGCAGGGTCTCGCACTTGACCTTGGCAGCTGTCGTGAAATGGGCGATCAGTCGCTGGATGCCGTCGTACATCGGAATGGCCCCGAGGGTCGAGGACATGACGGCGCCCAGTCGGTCGATGTCGCGCAGTGTCTGGGCGATCTTGATGTAGCGACTGTCGTAGAAGGCCTCGACCGGAATCGAGAAGGCGCGGAAGGGTTCGCCCCACAACTCGTCGATGCCTTCCTCGCCGCTGCGGTGCAGGACCAGGCGTCCGAGGTTGAGTGCCTCCTGCAGGCAGAAGCCGCACTCGCGCATCAGCGCGTTGTCGGTGTCGATCTCGATGCCGAGTTCCTGCAACTCCACCAGCTTGGTGAAGATGTCGGTGGCGCGATTGAATAGCGCACCCGCCAGCATCGCGCCCTTGACGCGCTTGCGCGCGGGATCCTGTTCGGCCTCGTAGGCGCGCCGCGTGTCGTCCAGACGTTTGCCGGGGATGTTGATGCCGTGCTCGACGTGATTGAACAGCCGGCGCGTCAGCGCCTGGATGAGCTGCTTCTTCGCCTTCAGGGAGTCGGCCGGCGGATCGTAGACCTTGATCCAGTAGCCGTCGTAGTACACACGACGCATGCCGTCGATGATGGCCACCGTCCCTTCGGCGATGGGCGGGTTTATGTCCGTCTCGACTTTCATTGCGTCCGGAACCGTTCCAGTGTGCTGGCCGCGACCGTCAGGTGCTGCTGACGGGGCGGTTGTCGGCGTGGGCCGAAAGGCGGCGGGTCGCCAGGGTGCGACGACGCTTGGCGATCACCTTGAAGCGCCAGAACGCCTGTGCGCCCAGGTAGCCGATGAGGGCGCCGGAAACGGCCATGATCGCCATGCCCAGCAGCAAGGGCTGCCCGATGCCGGTGATCCAGGTCCAGGCCTGGCTGAGCGAATCCAGTACCGCGAAAGGGGCTTCCGCCGTCTGGGCCTCGACCGCGGCCGGTACCGGCGCACCGATGATGTGCGCACCCAGCCGATAGGCGAAGTAGTAGAGCGGGCCGTAGGTGAAGGGGTTGCTGACCAGCGTCGAGACCGCGGCGATCCACAGGTTGCCACGCAACAGCAGCGACGCGATGGCGGCGGCGGGAATCTGCGCCACCGGGATCATCAGCCCGAAGAAGGCGCCGACCGCTACACCGCGCGCCACGGCGCGGCGGTTAATGTGCCACAGCAGCGGGTCGTGGATGCGCGGTCCGAGCCAGCGCAGCAGGCGACTCTGCTTGATGGTGTCGTGCGAAGGCAGGAAGCGTCCGAGCATGGTCCGGTCCGGGGCGAATGCGGCATCTTACGCAATGCGGAGGAAAGAACAAGCTCCCCGCCCGAGGGAGCTTGGACCGTCGGTTTCCGTCTTGCAAGTGGATGATTCTCGGCCAGTTCGACCGCATCCGCCGTGAGGAATTCACCACCTGGACAACAATCCCTCCGCGCCCTGTGACGGGGAGGGCGCCATCACGCCTCAGAGCAACTCGGAGGGGATCACGGCCCGCAAGACCGTCTGGGTTTCGTCGTCCCTGACCCGGTTGGTGAACCACCACAGCGCCCCCTTCTTGATCGTCCAGTCCGCTTCCTCGCCGGATAGCAGCAGGGCAGCGAGACGGCCGAGCGCCGGCTGGTGGCCGACGACGAGCGCGGCACCGCTGGCGTCCGGCCAGCCCGTGGCCGCCAGGATGTCGGCCACGCTGCCGTCGGGGGCGAGGCTGCTGACGATCTCGAAGTCGTCGGCGAAGGCGCTGGCCGTCTGCCGGGTGCGCAAGGTCGGGCTCACCAGCACGCGCAGGTGCTTGGGCTTGTTCTCCGTCAGCCAGGCGGCCATGCGCCTGGCCTGCTTGTGGCCGCGCTGGGTGAGCTCCCGGGCGTGGTCGGGGCTGCCGTCGACCGCTTCGGCGTGGCGCCAGAGCAGGAGATCCATTCGCTTCTCCGTTGAATCAGGGGCCCGCATCATGCGTCCTGACTGTTGCAGGGGCATGACGTCGCTGCCTTGCGCTGAGGTCGTGCTCACCATGGCGCCTTGCCCCACAGCAGCGGCTCGCAGTCATGCAGCACGCGCCGCCGCAGCCGTGCGTAGCGGGGAGCGTGCCAGCCCAGCACGAAGGCTGCTGCCGCCTGCAGCGACGGGTCGGTCTGGCTCCAGGCCCGCAGCCGCCCGCGCGCGATGTCGACGTCCTGCAGGAAACCCAGTGTGCCCTGCGCCCGCACCAGACCTTCCTGATAACGCGCAACGGCTTTGTGGGGGAACAGCGGGGCGAAGAACTCGATGCCGTAGCGCAACTGCTTGAAGCCGATGCGCAGGACGTGCAGGCGCGTCGGCTCGAGCGTGCTGGCCGCATCGAACTGACGGCGCGCGCGCTTGCGCAGCCGTGCCATGCGCAGCCGGGCGAAAGTGCGCAGATCGGCCGCGGCGACGAGGCTGCCGCCGGGAAGCTGCAGCAGTTCGGCGCTGAGTTCGAGCAGGAGCCGCCCTTGCATGGCCGTGTCGAGGGCCTGTGCGGCGGCGTGGCGGGCGTGCTCGCGCGCACGCGCGACCGTTTGCAGCAGGCCGGCGTACGAGGCCTCGTCGGCGAGTCCCTCGGCGATGACGGGTTCGAGCAGCTCGGTGTAGAACACGTCGAGGTCGCGGGCGTCGCCGAAGCGGTTGGCATTGTCCCGCAGGCGCGCGTTCCACTGGCCGGCGAACTCGGCAGGCAGCGCAGGTGCAAAAAGCTTGATCAGGGCCCGCAGGCGGCGCAGTGCGACGCGCAACTGATGGATGAAGTCCGGAGGAATCGCGTCCGCGTCATCGATCGACAGTGCCGCTGCGGCGTTGGCCTGCCACTGGCGTACGCAGGCGAAGGCGAGGCTGCGAAAGGCTTCGACCACGTTCTGCCCGGCTTCGAGCGTCGATGGCTCGGCGCGTGCGGCTTCGAGCGGTGTGCCGAGGAACAGGCGGTAGCCGCGTTCCGCCTTGGAAATGTCGGCCGGCATCAGCGGCAGGGTCTGTGCAAGTTCGCAGGCGAGAGCGAAGAGATCGGCCGGCTGTCCCTGTTCCAGCTCGAGCTCCAGCTCGCAGATCGGCGCCTGTCGCGCGATGCCGTCGGGCGTGGTCACGCTCACCTCGCCCTGGTCGATCATCAGCAGGATGCTGACGCCTTCGCGCGGGCTCAGGCGACGCGTTTCACGGCGAAAGCGGGTGGTGAATACCGGCACCAAGGCGTCGGCATGGCGCGCGAGCAGTTTGGCGGCCTCAGGCACGTCCACCTGCGAGAAATCGAAACTGCCCGAGTAGGGCTGCTCCCATTCGGGGCGCTGCGACAGGCCGCCGCTCGACACCGCGGCGCACTTCACCGTCTGCAGCCAGATGCGTCCCTGGCGGCGGGTGCGCAGCGCGACCTTGCGCGCCTTGAGCTGGAGTTCGGGTGTGTCGTAATACGTGTTGTCGAGGGTGACGGCATTGCCGAGCTTCTCGGCGCCGGCCAGCAGGGGATGGCGGCGCAGCGCAGGCAGCGCGGATCTTGGCAGTGCGAGCTTCAGCTCGATTTCGTGGCTCATGACGCTTTTCCCCCGGCAGGGGACTCGATGGAGGGCGGCTTGATTCTAGTCGCCCGCTTCCGGCGCGTCATGCACGGCTTGATGACAGCCCGGGGCCGCCGTTCTCACTCGTCGAACACCTGCCCCCACAAGGCGATGACCGGTCGGCGTGCCGTCTCGGCCTCGTCCTCGGGAACGCGCGAGGGCAGGTCGTTCAGGCGTTGCCGGTGCTGCAGGCGGCGCAGTTCGCGATAACTGTCGGCGCAGGCCGCCGCCAGGTCGGCCGGGATCAGCCCGAGTTCGCCGCTGATCCGCAGCAGCGCGATGTTGCCGAGGTTGCCAGTGAGCTGGGGGTGTTCATGCGCATGACCCAGCACCAGGTACTGGATCAGGAACTCGACGTCGATCAGGCCGCCGGTGTCGTGCTTCAGATCGAACAGCTCGCCACCCTTGCTGCCATGGGCGTCGCGCATCTTGTGGCGCATGGCGAGCACTTCCGCGCGCAGCGTATCAAGGTCGCGCTTCATGCGCAGCACCTCGCAGCGGATGCGTTCGAAGGCTTCGCCGATGGCGCGATCCCCGGCGGAAAAGCGGGCGCGCGTGAGCGCCTGGTGTTCCCACACCCAGGCCGATTCGAGCTGGTACTTGCGGAAGGCTTCGAGCGAGGTCGCGATCAGGCCGGAATCGCCGTTGGGGCGCAGCCGCAGGTCGGTCTCGAACAACTGCCCGGCCGCGGTCTGGCTGGACAGCCAGGTGTTGGTGCGCTGCGCGAGGCGCGTGTAGACCTCGGCTGACTCCGGCGCGTCGTCGTCGTACAGGAACACGATGTCCAGGTCCGAGGCATAGCCCAGCTCCTTGCCGCCGAGCTTGCCGTAGCTGATGACGGCAAAGCGCGGCGTCTCGCGGTGGCGGATCTTGATCCGGCTCCAGCAGCGCGGCAGGGTCAGGTCGAGCATGATGTCGGCCAGCTCGGACAGATGGTCGGCGAGCTTCTCGACCGTCAGCAGCCCGGCGATGTCCTGTGTCAGCAGGCGGAACACCTGGGCGTGGTGCTGCTCGCGCATCACGTCCATCTGGCGCTCCATGTCGGGCTCGAGGGCGTCGAGTTCGGCGGAGAGGCTTGCGCGGAGGGCCTTGAAGTCCGGCGCGGTCTTGAGGTTGCGCGCGTCCAGCATCTCGTCGAGCAGGATCGGGTGGCGGGTCAGGAACTGTGCGCCCCAGCGCGATGCGCTCATCAGGTCGGCGACGCGGCGCAGGGCCTGCGGATACTGCTGCAGCAGCGCGAGGTAGGCGCCGCGTCGGCCGATACCTTCGAGCAGGTCGAGGCAGCGGGCGAGCGTGTCGTCCGGTCCCGGGGTGGCCGCGGCCGCCTCGATCACGCGCGGCATCAGCGCGTCGAACCGGCTCTTGATGTTGTTCGGCAGCTGGCGGTAACGGGGGCTGGCATGAATGGAGGCGAGGCGTTCGGCCCCGGCGCGGGGGTGACGGTAGCCGAGTTCGCCCAGCGCGTGGGCCACGCTGTCGACGTCCTCCGCGCCGGCCCAGGTCGCGTCGAGGCTATGGTCTTCCTCGGACGGGTCGCCGAAGACCGCCTCGAAATGACGGCTGACGACGGCACGGTGTGCGTCCAGCGCGTCGATCAGTGCCGGATAGTCGGCGAAGCCCATCGCCTCGGCGATCAGGGCCTGGTCGGACGCCTTGCCCGGCAGGTCGTGCGTCTGTGCGTCGTCGAGGTACTGCAGGCGGTGCTCGAGCCGGCGCAGGAAGTCATAGGCCGCGGACAGCTCGTTTACGGCTTCGGCCGACAGGATGCCGCGCTCGGGCAGCAGGGCGAGCGCCTTCAGCGTCGGGCGCACCTGCAGCGCCTTGTCGCGACCGCCGCGGATGAGCTGGAACACCTGGGCGATGAATTCGATCTCGCGGATGCCGCCCGGGCCCAGCTTGACGTTGTTGGCACGGTCGCGGCGGGCCACCTCGCGCCGGATCTGCGCGTGGAGGTCGCGCATGGCGTTGATGGCGCCGAAGTCGAGGTACTTGCGGAACACGAAGGGCCGGGCGATGTTCTGCAGCTCGGACCAGCGCTCGCCGCGCAGCACGCGCGCCTTGATCCACGCGTAGCGCTCCCACTCGCGGCCCTGGGTGACGAAGTAGTTCTCCAGCATGTCGAAGCAGCACACCAGCGGGCCCGAATCGCCGTTGGGGCGCAGGCGCATGTCGACCCGGAACACCTGGCCGTGTTCGGTGATCTCGGCCAGCGTCTGGATCAGCTGCTTGCCCAGCCGTTCGAAGAACTCGAAGTTGCTGATGACCTTCTTGCCGCCGGTGTCGCCATCCTCGGGGTAGATGAAGATCAGGTCGATGTCGGAGGAGACGTTCAGCTCGCGCCCGCCGAGCTTGCCCATGCCGATCACCAGCAGTTCCTGTTCCCAGCCGGTGGGCGACAGCGGCAAGCCGTAGCGTTCGACGAGCGCGGCGCGCAGCACGTCGTGGGCATGGCAGATCGCCACCTCGGCCAGCACCGTCATCGTCTCGGTGACTTCGGCAAGCGGCGCAGCGCAGCTCAGGTCGCGCACGATCAGGTGGCACAGCACCCAGATGCGCAGCTGGCGCAGGGCCGGTCGCAGCGCGATTTCGGCGCTCCCGGACGCCGCTTCGCGTGCGGCCAGGAAGCGCTCCATCGTCGCCGCGTCGATCGCGCCGCCGATGCTTTCCGTCAGGGCCCCGCCCAGCCACGGATGGCAGTCGAGCATGCGCGACAGATAGCGAGAATGGCGGCGGGCATCCTGCACGGACTGGGGCAGCGGCTGCGATGCGTTCTGGATGGCGGACATGTTGCGGCTCCGGTGCCTTGGGTGTGATCGTTGGTAGAATGTGGCCCCTCGCGGCAGTTGGTGCCGGCGGGCGCAGAAAGACTAGTTTAGCCGCGCCCGGCCGTCCGGCGTGTGCCTGCGGGAGCCCGGGAGCGGGGCCATGCGCAATCCTGCGCGGTGTGGTCGTCCGTCCTTCCCGAATTCCGGCCCGGCAAGCCGGTGCGATCCCTGATGAATCCGCTGCCCGAGCCCCCCTCCGCATCGCCCGCGCCGCCTGTGCCTTGCCGCAGGCCTTGGGCGCGCGTGCGTGCGGTGGGCGGCGGCGCGTTGCGCGCCCTCGTGCTGCTGTGGATCGTGTTCGCGGGTGTGCTGCTGCTTGTCCGCCACGTGGTGCTGCCTTCGGTGGGAGAGTTCCGTGCCGAGATCGCGGCCGCGGCCAGCAAGGCGCTCGGCATGCCCGTGGCGATCGATGCGATCGAAGGACGCTGGGATGGCTGGCGCCCGCGCCTGGTACTGCAGCGCGTGAGCTTTACCGACGAGGCCGGACAGGCCGTCTTGCAGCTGCCGCGAGTGGATGCGACGCTGGCCTGGTCCTCCCTGCTGCGGCTGCAGCCCCACTTCCACCGCCTCGAGATCGCCTCGCCCGAGATCGCGTTGCGACGCGAGCCCGATGGCCGCCTGCGGGTCGCCGGGCTGGCGGTTTCCGCCGGCGGTGAGCGTGACAGCGGCACGCTCGACTGGCTGCTGGCACAGCGTCAGATCGTGATCCACGACGCCCGGGTGCGCTGGGACGATCGCCTGCGTGGCGCTCCGGAGTTGCTGCTCGAGCAGGTCGAGTTCCGCCTTGACCAGCGTCTCGGTCCCCGGCGCTTTGCGCTGCGTGCGCAGCCGCCGCAGGCGCTGGCCTCGACGCTGGATGTGCGTGGGGAGTTGCGGCGCTTCGATCCGGCCAGTCCGTTGGCGTCGACCGGACGCCTCTACGTGTCGCTGGATCGGGCCGATCTTGGCGGGTGGCGACCTTGGGTCGATTACCCATTGCCGCTGGAGGGCGTGGGCGGCGTTCGCGCGTGGCTCGAGTCGCACACCGAGTCGCGCTTCGATTTTTCGCGCGGGCTGGATTTTGCCCGAGCACCGGCGCGCGGCTTGTCCGTCGCGGCCGATCTTGCCCTCGACGGCGTGCGCACACGGCTCGGTGAGACACTGCCGGTGCTCGAACTGGAGCGGCTCGACGGACACCTCAGCGTCGACGTCGAGGCCGACGGCTACAAGGTCGCCACGCGCGGCCTCGCGTTCCGCACGGGAGACGGGGTGGCGCTCGCGCCGACCGACCTCGACCTGGCGTTCCGCCACCGCGATGGGGGGGGCGGGGGCAGCCTTGCGGCAAACCAGCTCGATTTCCCCGTGCTGGCGCGGCTGGCCGCCCATCTGCCCTTGAGCGATGGGGTGCGCGCGCAACTCGCGGGCCTCGCCCCGCAAGGCGTGCTCAGCGCCCTGCGTCTGCGCTGGCAGGGTGATCCCGCGGCGCCGGACAACTGGGGCGTTTCCGCTCGCTTCGCCGGGCTCGGGCTTGCCGCCCGCGACAGCCTGCCGGGGCTCGGCGGACTGAGCGGCAGCCTCGACGGAGACGAGCGCGGGGGACGTTATCGCCTCGACAGCCGCGATGCCCATATCGATCTGCCCGAGGTGTTCGAGTCGGGCCGCCTGGCGTTTGCGCAGTTGCGCGCTGAAGGGGGATGGCAGCGGCGCGATGGGCGGCTCGAGATCACGCTCGACAGCGCGCGCTTCGAGAACGTCGATGCGGCCGGGACCGCGTCCGGCGTCTACCGCCCCCAGCCCGATGGAGCGGGCGAGATTGACCTGCAGGCGCGTCTCTCGCGTGCGGAGGGGACGTCCGTCTGGCGCTATCTGCCGCGTGTGGTCAACCAGGACACGCATGAATGGGTCCGCAGGGCGATCCGTCGTGCCGAGGTGCCCGAAGCCAACCTGCGCTTGCGCGGCGCGCTCGACGACTTTCCGTTCCGCGAGGGAGGAGGCGAGTTCCGCGTGACGATCCGGGTCGTCGACGCCTTGCTCGACTACGCGCCGGGCTGGCCCTTGATCGACGGTATCTTCGGCGAGGTGCGCTTCGAGGGGCCGGGCCTGCGCATCGAGGCGGCCCGCGGGCGCATCCTGGGCGTGGTGCTGTCCGAGGTCGTGGCCGAGGTGCCCGATCTCGATGCCATGCCCTCGCCGGTGATGCGCATCGCGGGCAAGGCCGCGGGGCCGACCGCCGAGTTCCTGCGCTTCGTTTCCGAGAGCCCGGTGTCGGCACGCATCGGCGGCTTCACCGAGGGCATGCGGGCCGAAGGCCGGGGTGCGCTGGACCTGCGCCTTGCGCTGCCGCTCAAGGAGATGGACGCGTCCACGGTAGATGGCGAATTCCGCTTCGGTGCCAACCGCCTGTGGTTGGTCGAGGGGCTGCCCGTGCTGGAGGATGCCGGGGGGCGCCTGCGCTTTACCGCCGATTCACTGTCCATGCCGGAGGCACGGGCGCAATTCCTCGGCGCGCCGGCGCGAATCACCGCGCGGACGCAGCCCGATGGCGTGGTGCGTTTCGATGCCGGCGGCGCGCTGAATGCGTCGGCGCTGGCGGCCGTGTGGGACCTGCCGGTCGCGGACCATCTGTCGGGCAGTGCGCCATGGCGCGCCGTGGTGCAGATCGACAAGGGCGCCACACGGCTGGAAGTGGATTCGGAACTGGCCGATCTGAGCTCCAGCCTCCCGGCACCGCTCAACAAGCGGGCCGGCGAGCGCTGGCCATTGCGCGTGCGCTTCGAGGCGCCTGCTGAAGCGACGGCGAAACGGCCCCCGCGCACGCTGACGCTGAGCCTCTCCGATTGGCTGAAGGCGGAACTCGAATGGCCGGGGGACGGGACGCCCGTGCGCGGGGGGCTCGGTCTCAATGCCGCAGCGCGTGAGCCCCTGCGCATGGCCGAGCGTGGGCTGATGGTGGCGGCGACTTTCGAGTCGCTGGATGCGGATGCGTGGCGCAGGGTGCTCGACACCGGGAGCGACGCGCCGTCAGCCGGGGTCGGCGCGGCCGGTTCGCTGCCGCTGGCGGGCGTGTCCGTGCAGGCAGGGCAGCTGCAGGCCTTCGGCCAGCAGTTGAAGGACTTCAGCCTGCGTGCCGTCGCGGACGAAGGCGGCTGGAAGGCCAGGCTCGCGAGCGATCGCGCGGTCGGGGAACTCGACTGGCGCGACGCGGGCGCGGGCGCGCTCCATGCCCGCCTGGAGCAGCTCCGCGTCGGTGATGCGCAGGAGGGCGACGGCGAGAGGACAGCACCGGGTGCCGAGTCGGCCAACGAAGAAGACCAGACGCCACCGCGCCATTTGCCCGCCCTGGACGTGGTCGCGGAGCGTTTCGTGCTGCGCGGCAAGGAGTTGGGGCGTCTTCAGCTGTTTGCCCGCAATCGCGCGGGCGTGTGGCAACTCGAGCGTCTCGACGTGGCCAATGCGGACGGTCGCCTGCGCGGCAGCGGCGAGTGGCGTACCGCGGGTCGCCAGGCCACCGCGCTCGACTTCAATCTGGAGACGGCCGACATCGGTCGATTCGCGAAACGCCTCGGTTACGACGAGGTGGTACGCGGCGGCAAGGCGACACTGAGCGGCCGGCTCGACTGGCAGGGCGCCCCGACACGCATCGACTATCCGACCCTGGGAGGCAGCATGAAGCTGCGGGCCGAAGCCGGACAGTTCAACAAGCTGGAGCCGGGGGTCGGGCGGCTGCTCGGCATCCTCAGCCTGCAGTCTCTGCCGCGGCGCATCACGCTCGATTTTCGCGATGTCTTTTCCGAAGGATTCGCCTTCGATGGCATTTCCGGTAGCATCGACGCGGTCCGCGGTGTGATGCGCACTGAAGACCTCGAGATTCGCGGACCTGCTGCCCGCGTGCGCATGCGGGGCGCAACCGATGTGCAGGCGGAGACGCAGGACCTGCGCGTAGCGGTGCAGCCGACCCTGTCCGAGTCGGTCGCCATCGGCGCTGCGGCCGGCCTGCTGAATCCGGTCGCTGGGGTCGTGACCTACCTCGCGCAGAAAGCGCTGAGCGACCCGATCGAAAAGCTCTTCGCCTACGAATATGCGATCACTGGCTCCTGGGACGACCCTCAGGTCCAGCGCATCAGCGCGACGCAGCCGGCGCCCGCGCAGTGAGGCCGAATCCGCCCGGCACGAACGCAACCACGAACCGAAGTCCTGCATGAATCCAGCACGCTCCGCGCCTCCTTCCCCACGTTCCGCAGCCGGAACGTTCCGCATCGCCGCCATCCAGACCGTGTCCGGGCCCGACGTGGCGCAGAACCTGGAGGTGGTTGCCGGCCTGGTGGCCGAGGCCGCCGCCGCGGGTGCGCGACTCGTTGCGC
The DNA here is from genome assembly GCF_000310165.2 of Thauera sp. 63. Lineage (NCBI taxonomy): Bacteria > Pseudomonadati > Pseudomonadota > Betaproteobacteria > Rhodocyclales > Zoogloeaceae > Thauera > Thauera sp. 63. The sequence continues at coordinate 76,660 of NZ_AMXC01000009.1, read as the reverse complement.
TGCCCGAGTACTTTCCGGTGATCTCCGCCGACGAACAGGCCAAGGTCCGCATTCGCGAGCACGACGGCAGTGGTCCCCTGCAGTCCTGCCTTGCCGATCTGGCGCAGCGGCACGGGGTGTGGCTCGTCGGTGGCACGATCCCGCTGATGGCCGAGGCCGACGACAAGGTGCGCAACAGCACGCTGGTGTTCGACGATCAGGGCCGGCGCGTCGCCCGTTACGACAAGATCCATCTGTTCGGCTTCCAGCGCGGCGCGGAGCGCTACGACGAATCGGCCACCATCGAGGCCGGCGGCGAGGTGTGCGCCTTCGACGCGCCGGTCGGGCGCGTTGGGCTGTCGGTGTGCTACGACTTGCGTTTCCCCGAGCTTTTCCGCGCGATGCGCGAGGTCGATCTGATCATCCTGCCGGCCGCATTCACCTACACCACCGGCCGTGCGCACTGGGAGGTGCTGCTGCGCGCGCGCGCGATCGAGAACCAGTGCTACGTCATGGCGCCGGCACAGGGCGGGCGCCATCCGAGCGGGCGCGTCACCTGGGGGCATACGATGATCATCGACCCTTGGGGCGAAGTGCTGGCGTGCCAGGAAGAGGGGCCCGGCGTGGTGCTGGCCGATCTCGATCCGGCGCGCATCGCCAGCGTGCGCGAGAGCCTGCCCGCGCTGCGTCACCGTTGCCTCGGCTGACGCCCGAGAACCGAACACGGCGCGATCGTTTTCGCGCACCGCCGGTCCAATCCGGCAACGAATCCAAGGATTACGCATGAGCAAGAGCCAGAACCCGCTGAAGATCGCCGATCGCTACCTGCTGTCCCCGCATGGCCTCGGGGAGGCCGAGCTGGAGAAGACTTTCCGCAAGCTGATGCGCCACGACATCGACTTTGCCGACCTGTACTTCCAGTACCAGCGCTCCGAGGCCTGGAGCCTGGAGGAGGGCATCGTCAAGTCGGGCAGCTTCGACATCGAACAGGGCGTGGGCGTACGTGCGATCAGCGGCGAGAAGACCGCCTTCGCCTACTCCGACGACATTTCGCTCGATGCGCTGGTCGGCGCTGCGACCGCGACGCGGGCGATCGCCGCAGCCGGTGAGCGGCGCCGCGTCGGCATCGTGCCGCACAAGCTCAAGACCCGCCTGTACCGTGCCGACGACCCGCTCGATTCGCTCGACGACACGGCCAAGGTCAAGCTGCTGGAGCGCCTCGAAAGCTTCGCCCGCGCCGAGGATCCGCGCGTCACCCAGGTCATGGCGCACATCGCGGGTTCGTGGGAGGTGGTGATGGTGGCGCGCAGCGACGGCCATCTGGCAGCCGACGTGCGTCCGCTGGTGCGGGTGTCGATCACCGTGATCATGGAAGAGAACGGCCGCCGCGAGCAGGGCAGTGCCGGCGGCGGCGGCCGTTACGACTACGGCTACTTCTGCGACGACCGCCTGCACGACTACGCCCGCGCCGCGGTGCATCAGGCCAGCGTCAATCTGGCGGCCGACCCGGCGCCTGCGGGCACCATGCCGGTGGTGCTTGGGCCTGGCTGGCCGGGCATCCTGCTGCACGAGGCGATCGGCCATGGGCTGGAAGGCGACTTCAACCGCAAGGGCAGCTCTGCCTTCTCCGGGCTCCTAGGTCAGCAGGTCGCAGCCAAGGGCGTCACCGTGGTCGATGACGGCACCCTGCAGGACCGCCGCGGTTCGCTGTCGATCGACGACGAGGGCAACCCGACCGAACGCACCGTGCTGATCGAGGACGGCATCCTGACCGGCTACATGCAGGACATGATGAACGCACGACTGATGGGCATGCCGCTGACCGGCAACGGCCGGCGCGAATCCTTTGCCCACCTGCCGCTGCCGCGCATGACCAACACCTACATGCTGAACGGCGACAAGGACCCGGAAGAGATCATCAAGTCGGTGAAGAAGGGGCTGTACGCGGTGAACTTCGGTGGTGGCCAGGTGGACATCACGTCGGGCAAGTTCGTGTTCTCGACCGCCGAGGCCTACCTGATCGAAGACGGCAAGGTCACGCGACCGGTGAAGGGCGCGACGCTGATCGGCAACGGTCCCGACGTGCTCACCAAGGTGAAGATGATCGGCAACGACATGATGCTCGATCCGGGCGTGGGCACTTGCGGCAAGGACGGCCAGAGCGTGCCGGTCGGTGTCGGCCAGCCGACCATGCGCGTCGACGGGCTGACGGTGGGCGGTACGGCCTGAGAAGGTCTTACCCCGGCGGTGCCCGGTCTCGGGTTCAGCCACCGCCATGTGAGTTCAGAAAAGGGCCAGCTGTGGCCCTTTTTGCCGTGGCGGTCGAAAGGCCGTGGTGTCCAGGTTGCGACGCGAACGCCCCAGGCCCAGTCGGGCATGCAGCCGGTTCATGCGCTGGCGGTAGAGTTCGGCCACCACCCCTTCGCCGCGCATGCGACTGCCGAAGCGCGGATCGTTGGCGCGTCCGCCGCGCAGGTCGGCGACGCGGCTCATGACGTGCCGCGCACGGTCGGGGACATGGGCGTGCAGCCAGTCCTCGAATACGTCCTTCAGTTCGAGCGGCAGACGCAGCACGACATAGCCTGCGGTACGCGCACCGAGCGCGTGGGCCGCCTCGACCACCGCTTCCATCTCGTGATCGTTCAGGGCCGGAATCAGCGGCGCAAACAACACGCCGACCGGCACGCCGGCTTCGTGCAGGCGGCGGATCGTCTCGAGCCGCCGTGCGGGGCGGGCGGCGCGCGGCTCGAGACGGCGAGCGAGCGCGTCGTCGAGCGTCGTCACCGAGACCATGACCTCCACCAGATCATGTCGTGCCAGCTCGGCCAGCAGGTCGAGGTCGCGCTCGATGAGGGCCGACTTGGTGATCAGGCTGACCGGGTGGCGGGCTTCGAGCAGCACTTCGAGCAGTTGCCGCGTGAGACCGGTGTGGCGCTCCACCGGCTGCCAGGCATCGGTGTTCATGCCGAGCGCGATCGGCGCGCAGCGGTAGCCGGGCGCGGCCAGCTCCTTGCGCAGCAAGTCTGGGGCATCGGGCTTCCAGAACAGCTTCGTCTCGAAATCCAGCCCGGGCGACAGGTCGAGGTAGGCGTGGCTGGGGCGGGCGAAGCAATAGACGCAGCCGTGCTCGCAGCCACGATAGGGGTTGATCGAGCGATCGAAGGGGATGTCGGGCGAGCTGTTGTAGTTGATGACGCGGCGTGCGTTGTCGACGAAGAGCTCGGTACGCAGCGGTGCTGGCGCGTCGTCGTCCGGCCAGCCGTCATCGAAGGCGTCGCGGCGATGGACGAGGAAGCGCCCGCCCGGGCGGATGGTGCTGCCGCGCCCGCGCAGCGGCGACGTTGAGGTCAGCGCCGGTATTGCCAGCGAGATGGGTGCTGAGCTGTTTTTATATACAGTCATGAGGCGGAAGTGTCCGCCTCATGATTCCTGTCGTCAAGTGTGTGCAGGGGGCGAAACCGGGGCTTCGATCGAGGCGCCCGTAGCCCGTCTCAGCCCTGGACCGGCTTCTTGACCTTGTCCTTCAGGTCGCCGGCTTCGTGCTTGTCGCCCGAGCAGTTGCTCGGCAGGTTGATCTGCGCGGTCGACAGCAGGCTGGCGGCCTGGGCCGGGGTGCAGATGGAGTAGGCGAGCGCCGTCGTCGTGATGAGGGCGGCGATGGTCTGGCGTTTGATCATGTCTGGCTCCGTGGGATCTTCTTCGTTGTTCAGCGATCGACCGCCGGGCCTTCTCCGCGGAACAGGTCGGGAGTCAGGCCGTGGCGCTGCAGCAGCCGGTAGAACTCGGTGCGGTTGCGTTCTGCCAGTCGTGCGGCATCCGAGACATTACCGGCAGTCAGCTTCAGGATCTGTATCAGGTAGTTTCGCTCGAAGCGACGCTTGGCCTCGGCGTAGCCCAGTGCCTCGATCGGTCTCACGCGCAGGGCGCGCTCGACGAGGGTGCGCGGGATCAGCTGGGTCGTCGCCAGTGCGCAGACCTGCTCGACCACGTTCTGCAACTGGCGGACATTGCCGGGCCACTGGGCGGTGGCGAGTGCCTCCAGGGCGTCGGGGGCGAAGCCGCTGAGGTCCTTGGCGTATTTGACGGCTAGTCCGCGAAGGAAATGCTCGGCCAGCAAGGGGATGTCCTCACGTCGTTCGGCGAGTGTCGGCAGCTCGAGGCTGACGACATTGATGCGGTAGTAGAGATCCTCGCGGAACTGTCCGTCGGCGAGCGCGGCATCGAGGTCGCGGTGCGTTGCCGAGATGATGCGCAGGTCGACCGGCTCGGCGCGCGTGGCGCCGACGGGGCGCACCGCCCGCTCCTGCAGCACGCGCAGCAGCTTGACCTGCAGCGCGAGCGGCATGTCGCCGATTTCGTCGAGAAAGAGGGTGCCACCGTGAGCGGCCTGCAGCAGGCCCGTGTGATGGTGGGTGGCGCCGGTGAAGGCGCCGCGCACGTGGCCGAACAGCTCGGATTCGAGCAGGGGCTCGGGGATGGCGCCACAGTTGATCGCGACGAAGGGCGCCGCGGCACGCGGACTGGCGCGGTGGATGGCGCGTGCAAGCAATTCCTTGCCCGTGCCGCTGTCACCGCGGATGAGCACGCTGGCATCGGACGCCGCGATCAGACGGGCCTCGTCGAGCAGGGCGTGCATGCGCGCGCTGTGACTGATCAATTCGGCGCGCCAGTCCTCGTCCGCCTTCGGGCCCGTGCCCGGCGTCGGCGCAGTCCGCTGCAGCGTCTGGGCAAGGGTGGCGAGCAGTGCCTGGCTGTCGAACGGCTTCGTGAGGTAGCCCGCGACGCCGCGCGAGGTGGCCTCGACGGCATCGGGAATCGTGCCGTGGGCCGTCAGCAGGATGACGGGCAGTGCCGGGTGTTGTTGGCGGATCTCCTCGAACAGCGCAAGGCCGTCACCGTCAGGAAGGCGCACGTCGCTGAGGACGAGGTCGAAGCGTTCGACGCCCAGCAGGCTGCGAGCGGCTTCGATGCTCGCGGCAGCGCTGACGCGATAGCCGTTCGCCTTCAAGCGCATCGACAGCAGCCGCAGCAGGTCGGGGTCGTCATCGATCAGCAGCAGCTGCGGGCGGTTGCGGGCGGGCGCCGTCGCAGGCTGGCGAAGACTCGTCATGGGCGCCTCACCGCTGCGGTGCCGGGCCGCGTGGCGCGAGGCTGCGCTCGATCTCTGCCAGGGCGTCGAGCTTGCGCTGCAGCGCTGCGCTGCGCTGTTCGCTCTCTTCCAGCGCTGCCGTGCTGCGTTCGAGTTGCTCGGTGAGGCGTTCGTTGAGCGTGCTGAGTCGCTGCCTTTCGCTGAGCTGTTCCAGCAGGGCACGTGCGTAGGGGTGCAGCGCGCGGGCGTTCGGGTCGTCGGCTGCGAGCAGGCCTTCGAGCAGGCTGCGGGCGCGTGCGAGGTTGGGCGGTCGTTGCCCGGCGGCACGGATCGCACGTGTCAGTGTCTGTTCGGCGAGATTGACCTGGGCGACGGGGCGCGGTGCTTCGGCCGGCGGCGCGGGAGGCGGCACCGCGCTGCAGGCCGCGAGGCCGGCGAGCCCAAGCACCGACACGATGCGCCAGGCCGGCGGCAGCAGGGTTCTAGGTCGCATGGGGCAACTCGATCCGGAAGTGGGCGCCGCGCTCGGCGGGCAGCGCGAACACCTTGCCGCCATGGGCGGCGATGAACTCGCGCACGATGGCCAGCCCCAGCCCGCTGCCTTTGGCGCTGCGCTGGTCGGGCTGGCTGCCCTGGAAGAAGGGTTCGAAAATGCGTTCCAGCTCTGCCGTCGCGATGCCGGGGCCGCTGTCGATGCAGTCGATGAGCACGGTCTCGCCATCGCGGGCGAGCTCGATGCGGATGCGATCGCCCGCGGGGCTGAAGCCGATCGCGTTGGCCAGCAGGTTGGACAGGGCGATGCGCAGCTTGCCGGCGTCGGCCTGGACCAGCGGGGCCTCGCCGTCGATGTCGATGCGAATGCCCCGCGCCTGGGTCTGGAGCTGAAGCTCGGCAACGGTTTCGCGCACGAGTGGCAGCAGTGCCGTGGCGCGCAGTTCGAGCCTGCGGGCGTCGAACTGGGTCGCGTTGTAGTGCAGGAGCTGTTCGATCCGTTCCTGCAGTGCGCGGGTGTTGTGTTCGAGAATGGCGCTGACCTCCCGTTGCTCGGGCGTGAGCCGCCCGAGGACTCCGTCCGCCAGCAGCGAGACGCCCTCGCGCAGTGAAGCGAGCGGTGTCTTCAATTCGTGCGACACGTGGCGCAGCACCCGGTTGCGGTGCGCCTCGAGTTCGGTCAGGCGGAGGCGTAGCCAGTCGAGCTGCTGGCCGACCCGGCGCAGGTCGGCCGGTCCGTCCACCTCGATGACCTGCGTGAGCTGGCTGTCACCGAGCGCGGCGATCGCCTTCTCGATGCGTCGCAGCGGACGCAGCAGCCACCAGCCGGTGAGTGCGGCGAGCGCCATGGCGATGGCGACTGCGCCGAGGATCTGGGCCGTCAGCTGCTTGCGGCGTGCGTCGAGGGTGTCGAGCAGCGCACGTTCATCCCTTGCCACATGAGCGCGTGCTTCCGCGGCAAGCTGCTCGTTGATCCCGCTAAGCGCCAGCAGGGTCTCGGCACTGCCGGGGGAGGCTGTCGCCGCAGGCAGTGGTGGCCCCGCAAGTTCGCGCCCGACCGCCAGCACGATGTTCCCGGCGTGCTGGCGCCACGCGTCGGCCAGGGGCGCGAGCGCGGGGTCGAGCTGCTCGATGCGCGTGAGCGCCCGCAGCGCTTCATCCCGCGCGGCGAAGAAGCGCTCGCGGATGGCTTCATCTTCCAGCACCAGGTACTGCCGGGCACTGCGCTCGAGATCGACCGAGCGTTCGGCCAGTTGCTGCACGCTCGCGTTGAGGGTGATTGCCGCTGCACTGCGTTCGCGGCCCTCGCGCGCGAACTGCTCGAGCGCCATCCAGCCGCTGGCGGCCGCTGCGCCCAGTACGCCGGCGATGAGGAGAAAGCTGGCCAGCAAGGTCAGGCTGAATGACGGACGCAACATTGAAGCCACTCGGCGACAGTTGGAATGCAAGCCCGAGAGTTTAGGGTAGCGAAGCGTGACGTAGATCACGCAAATGCAAGCCCAGGTTACGGACCGACTTTGCTGTCGCTCTCAGGCGACATGGCAATAGGCTTGTAGAACAGGTGCTTGGAAGCAGTGCGGGCAAATCATGTCGGGCTTTGGCGACAACTGGGCATGCCTAGGCTGCCCGTGGGCAACGCCCGATCTCGGGATGTCTGCCGCAAGTGTCTGATGATGAGGGAGAACTCAGATCAGGCACGGCTTCTGCTAGTACGGCTGATGACCGTACCGGACGGTCCGAGCCCAGTTCAAGGAGAAGTCATGTTCAACAAGCCGAATCTGTTCCCGAAAGCCGCCGAACCCCTCAGCCCGCGCGGCCCGTCCGCGCGGTCGGGCATGGGCGTCAGCAGCAGTGCGCCGTCCGGTGTGGGCGTGTCAGGCGAGTCGGCCTCGCTGCGCGACGCTGCGCCGGCTGCGGTCGTCGCCACGCCGGTCGAGGAGACGAAGGTGCCGGAGGCATTCGATGGGGCGGCCGGCGGTGGCAGCCGTCTGATCGTTGGCCCCGACGTCAAGCTGAAGGGCGCCGAGATCCTCGACTGCGACACCCTGGTCGTCGAAGGCCGCGTCGAGGCGACGATGGACAGCCGTGTCATCCGCATCGCCGAGAATGGCGCCTATGCGGGGACGGTCGGCATCGACGTCGCCGAGATCCACGGACGCTTCGAAGGCGAACTGACCGCGCGCCAGCAACTGATCATCCATGCCACCGGCCGCGTCAGCGGCAAGATCCGCTACGGCAAGATCCTGATCGAGGAGGGCGGCGAGATCTCGGGTGACGTTCAGTCGCTGGCGAAGGCGGGCGCGAAGGAGGCCCTGCGCGCGGTGGAGAGCCGCAGCACGGAAAGCAAGCCGCTTGCGGCGGTGGCTGGCTGAGGCTGGAGAGTGCCGGTCGCGGCTCGCGTAGCGCGGGCCGGCCGGTCTCAGTTGGCGGGCGTGGTCGCGCTGGCGACCGTGCCGGCTGCCAGCTGCTGGGGCTGCCAGCTCCAGTGCTTCTCCCACGCGGCACGCACCAGGTTCGGGTATTCGGCCTTGCCCAGGCTGCCGTTGTAGCGGCCGAGCGCGCGGAAGAGGTTGCCCTTTTCGATGTCGAGGTAGTGGCGCAGGATCGTGCAGCCGTAGCGCAGGTTGGTGCGCAGGTGGAACAGGTTGTCGTCGGGCCGGTTCATGACCTTGAGCCAGAACGGCATGACCTGCATGTAGCCGCGCGCGCCGGCGGACGAGATCGCATACTTCCGGAAGTTGCTCTCGACCTGGATCAGGCCGAGCACCAGCTGAGGGTCCAGCCCGGCGCGCGTCGCCTCGTAGTGGATGCTGGTGAGCAGTTCGGTGCGGTAGCTGGCATCGGGGATGCGCTTCTGCAGGCGGCGCGACATTTCCGCCAGCCATTGCGCGCGTTCGCCGGCATCCGGGATCGGTAGCGTCGGCGCGGCTGCGTCACTTACCGCTTCGTGCAAGGCCGCCCGTACGCTGGCCGCCAGCGGCTCGTACTGCTGCGCCCCCGCGACTGCCGTGCCGCTCGCCAGCGCGAGCAGCAGCGCGGCAGCGAAGCGGGTCAGTGAGCCATGGGGGCGCATGATGGATCAGGCCTTGTCGAGGGCGCCCAGCACGTGGGCTGCGATGTTGCCGACGGCCAGCTTGGTCGCTTCGGCATCGCGACGCCCCTGGTATTCGACCTGGCCCTCCTTCAGCCCGCGGTCGCCGATGGTGACGCGGTGCGGCACGCCGATGAGCTCCCAGTCGGCGAACATTACGCCCGGACGTTCGTCGCGGTCGTCGAGGACGGCGTCCACGCCGGCTGCGATCAGCGCGTCGTAGAGCTTCTGCGCCTCGTCGCGCACCGCCTGCGACTTGCCCCAGCCCACCGGGCAGATCACCACTTCGAAGGGGGCGATCGCGCGCGGCCAGATGATGCCGCGAGCGTCGTGGTTCTGCTCGATCGCGGCGCCCAGGATGCGGGTGACGCCGATACCGTAGCAGCCCATCTCGAAGTGCTTGGGCTTGCCGTCCTCGTCGAGGAAGGTGGCGTTCATCGCCTTGGAGTACTTGGTGCCGAGGTAGAACACGTGGCCGACCTCGATGCCGCGCTGGATGGCCAGCACGCCCTTGCCGTCCGGGCTGGGGTCGCCTTCGATCACGTTGCGGAGGTCGGCCACCAGGTCGGGCTCGGGCAGGTCGCGGCCCCAGTTGACGCCGGTGAAGTGGAAGTCCGCGTCATTGGCGCCGCAGATGAAGTCGGCCATGTGGGCGACGGTGCGGTCGGCGATGACCTTGACCGGCTGTTTCAGCCCGATGGGGCCGAGGTAGCCCGGCTTGCAGCCGAAGTGCTCGAGGATCTCGGCCTCGGTGGCGAAGCGGAAGCCGGACTTCAGGCCTGGAAGCTTGCCGGCCTTGACCTCGTTCAGTGCGTGGTCGCCGCGCACCAGCAGCAGCCAGACGGTGACGCCGGCCGGGTTGCCCTTGTCGTCGAGGTCGTCGGTGGCGAGCACCAGCGACTTCACCGTGGTGGCGAGCGGCACGCCGAGCAGTTCGGCGACGTCCTCGCAGGTCGCCTTGCCGGGCGTGGGGGTCTTTTCCAGCGCCTTGGCGGGTTCGGCGCGGCGTGCGATCAGCGACACCGCCTCGGCCAGCTCGATGTTGGCGGCGTAGTCGGAGTCGGGGCAGTAGACGATGGCGTCCTCGCCGGTGTCGGCGATGACCTGGAATTCGTGCGAGCGGTCGCCGCCGATGGCGCCGGTGTCGGCCGCCACCGCGCGGTATTCGAGACCGAGGCGGTCGAAGATGCGCTTGTAGGCGGCGAACATGATGTCGTAGCTGCGCCCGGCGGCTTCCTCGCTGCGGTCGAAGGAGTAGGCGTCCTTCATCGTGAACTCGCGCCCGCGCATGACGCCGAAGCGCGGACGGCGCTCGTCGCGGAACTTGGTCTGGATCTGGTAGAAGTTCTTCGGCAGCTGGCGGTAGCTCTTGAGCTCCTGGCGCGCGATGTCGGTGACGACTTCCTCGGAGGTGGGCTGCAGCGCGAAGTCGCGTTCGTGGCGGTCCTTGAAGCGCAGCAGTTCGTCACCCATCTTGTCCCAGCGCCCGGTCTCGTCCCACAGCTCGGCGGGCTGAACCATCGGCATGATCAGCTCCATGGCGCCCGCGCGGTCCATCTCCTCGCGCACGATGGTCTCGACCTTGCGGATCGAGCGCAGGCCCATCGGCATGTAGCTGTAGATGCCGGCGGCAACCTTGCGGATCATGCCGGCGCGCAGCATCAGCTTCTGGCTGACGACTTCGGCGTCGGACGGGGCTTCCTTGAGAGTGAAGAGATGGAACTGGCTGGCGCGCATGAGGGTCTTTGCGTAGAAGGCGTTGTGTCGAGCGCGGGATTCTAGCGCAAGGCACTGCCTCGGAAGGACTGGATCGGCTTCAGGCTAGTCGATGCACAGCGGTGGTGCGCTTTCAAACGGACCCCAAGTGTGAAAAAATCGGTGTCAATCAACCGAATTTGAAGGTTAGTCATGCTGGATCGTGAAGGCTTTCGCCCGAACGTCGGCATCATTCTGGTCAACGCGCGCAATGAGGTTTTCTGGGGCAAGCGCATCCGCGAGCATTCCTGGCAGTTTCCGCAAGGTGGCATCAAGCACGGCGAGTCGCCGGAGCAGGCCATGTACCGGGAGTTGTTCGAGGAAGTCGGCCTGCGTCCGGAACACGTCAAGATCCTCGGTCGCACGCGGGGCTGGCTGCGCTACGAAGTGCCAAAGCACTGGATACGGCGCGAGTGGCGCAACACCTATCGTGGTCAGAAACAGATCTGGTTTCTGCTGCGGCTGGTGGGGCGCGACTCCGACGTCTGCCTGCGCGCAAGCTCGCACCCGGAATTCGATGCCTGGCGATGGAGTAATTACTGGGTGCCGCTGGATGCGGTGATCGAGTTCAAGCGGCAGGTGTACCAACTGGCGCTGATCGAACTCGCACGCATCCTGTTTCGCTCGCGTTCGTTCGAGTTGCCGGACAGCTACCGCTTGCCCGACGCCGACGTGCCCGTCTCCGTGGTGCTCGGGGGCTCGCAGCATTGAACGGCGGTCGGTGAAGCACAACCCCTATGGAGATCTCCGCGAGTGAGTTCCCGCGCACAACGCATCATCGGCGGGGCGCTCGTCGCCCTCGCGTTCGTTTCCGGCAGCGCGTCTGCCGGACTGTTGGTCGAGGCCGACCCCGACTGGAAGGAGGGCGAGGTGGCGATGCCGCCGGCCGGCGACGAGTCCCGCCTGCGGAGCTTCTTCGTCAGCAGTGCGTCGGCCAACCAGTTCTTTGTCGATGAGGGCAGCGTCAGCCTCGGTGAGGATCGCGTGGTGCGGTACACGCTGGTGGTTCGCACCACGGGCGGCGCGGAGAACGTCACCTTCGAGGGCATCCGCTGCGCAACCGGGGAGCGGCGCATCTACGCAAGCGGCCGCAAGGATGGCACCTGGACGCCGATGAAGAACAGCGCCTGGCAGCCCATCAGCGACAACGCCTACAACCGCCCGCGTGCCGCGCTGGCCTACGAGCATTTCTGTGACGGGCCGGCGGCGCCGCGCAATCGCGAGCATGCGCTCGAGTTGCTGCGCAATCCGCGCGATCCGTCCAAGTCCTACGGAGTCCGCTGATGATCGATCAGGCCGTTATCGAGTTTGACAAGGCGTTGCGTACGGTCTTCGCGCCGGCACGCAGCGTGCGTCCGGTGCCGGGGGAGGCGCTCCCGGAGGCCGAGCTTGACGATGCGGAGCGTCGCCATGCGGCGGCGCTGATGCGCATCAACCATGTGGGCGAGATCTGCGCGCAGGCGCTCTACCAGGGGCAGGCCTTGATGTCGCGCGACCCCTCGATCCGGGATGCATTGAAACAGGCTTCGCATGAGGAAACCGAGCATCTGGCGTGGACCGAGCGTCGGATCGGCGAACTGGGCGGACGCAAGAGCCTGCTCAATCCGCTGTGGTACGGCGGGGCGCTCGCCATTGGCCTCTTGGCCGGCCGTTTCGGTGATCGCTGGAACCTGGGGTTTCTGGCGGAAACCGAGCGTCAGGTTGAAAGCCACCTCAAGGGCCATCTGGAGACGCTTCCTGCCCAGGATCACAAGTCGCGCGCGATCGTCGAGCAGATGAAGATCGACGAGGTCGAGCATGCAGATACTGCGGTCGGGTTGGGCGCGCACGAGTTGCCGGCGCCGATCAAGGGGGCGATGAAGCTGGCGTCGAAGGTGATGACGACGCTGACCTATCGCATCTGAACGGCGAAGGGTTGCGAGGCGGGCGCGGGGGAGAGCCTCGCGCCCGCATGACGCTCAGTCGGCTTCGATGATTTCGCACTCGTGTGTGATCTCGGCCGTCTTGCCAAGCATGATCGAGGCCGAGCAGTACTTTTCCGCCGAGAGGTGGATTGCGCGTTCGACGGTTTCGCGCTTCAGGTTGCGACCCGTAACGGTGTAGATGAAGCGGATCCGGGTAAAGACCTTCGGGTCGGCGTCGGCCCGTTCTGCCTCGAGGCGTACGCTGCAGCCGCGCACGTCGTGGCGGCCGCGCTTCAGGATGAGAACCACGTCGAAGGCCGTGCAGCCGCCCGCACCGGCCAGCATCAACTCCATCGGTCGCGGAGCAAGATTCCTTCCGCCCGCTTCCGGCGCGCCGTCCATGGCAACCAGATGGCCGGTGCCCGTCTCGGCGATGAAGCTCATGCCATCAACCCACTTGATGGTGCATTCCATTTGATTCGATCTCCTGTCGAGGTGTTGCATCCTGAGCGCGCGATGCGCGGGATGTCTTGGCGCGCGGATTCTACCGGAGTGGCGTGGGGTTGCCCGCGCGGATGCGCGGTGTGATTCCGGTACATGAAGGCGACGGTTGTTTGCTCAATACGCCTGCGTATTCGTGCGGTGCACAATAATGGCGGAGAGCGGACGCGGTCGTCGGGGATGAAGGGAATCTGGCGCGCCCGCAGGAGTATGAAAAATTGATATAAAACAATATCCTGACTTCGAATAAGGCGGGTTTATCGGAAAATCAAAACATTTATAGTGCGTTGCACAAAATAGGGCTTGCCTAGATAGGGAGGGGTGAGCATAATCCGTCTCAGTCGGATCGCTGACGCGGCAACAACGACGCGCCGATCCAAATGGTGTCTCCTCCACCCTCCTCCTTTGGTGTGGATTTAACGCAGTCCTCGCGGACTGCGTTTTTTTTGGTTCATCGCGCCTTTCCGGGGAAGGCGGCCTTGATCTTCAGGAAGAAATAGGCTGAATCCCGGAACCCGTAGGCCATACGCTTGATGACCTTAATGCGGTTGTTGACGCCCTCGAGAATGCTGGTGTTCAAGGGAAAGATGGCTGAGGCGAGGATGCCACGCAGGTACTTTCGGAGTCGCTTTGCAAAGGCGATCGCCGGCGCGATGCCGCTTTCGATCGCCAGGCGGTACCAGTCTTTCCATCTTCGGGCGCCGTCTCTGATCGATGGCGCAAACCAGATTTCCTTGATGGCGGTCTTCAGCAGATAGACGGTAGCCAGCGGTGCGTTGGCCGCCAGCAGTTCCTCGAGCTTGACCGCCTGCTCGTTGCCCAGGTTGTCGCGGTTGCGCAGCAGCAACCAGCGCGAGCGCTTGATGACCTGACGTTGTGCGGGCGCACTGCGCAAGGCATTGGCCTGATCGACGCGCACCCGGTCGACGACCTCCCGACCAAAGCGGGCGACGACATGGAACAAGTCATAGACGACTTCGGCGTTCGGGCAATGGGCGCGCACCTCCAGATCGAAGGCGGTGTTCATGTCCATTGCGACCGCCTCGATGTGCTGACAGCCCTCTTTGCCCAGCAATTCGAAGAAGGGCCGGATCGCCTCGCGGCTGTTGCCTTCGCCGACCCACAACACGCGCATACGTTCAGCATCCATGATCACCGTCGCGTAGCGGTGCCCCTTGTGCAGCGCGAACTCGTCCATCACCAACCGACGCACGCCCTGCGCATCGAAAGTGCCATACCGGGTCTGCAGACGCCGATGGTCGATGCGCTTGATGGTGTGCCAGTGCAAGCCCGTGAGTTGGGCGACGTGGGCGATCGGCAGGATCTGCACCAGCGCCTCGATCCAGGCGCGTAATCGGTGTGTGATGCGCTCACCCGTGTCGAGCCAGCTCAGGCGCTCGGCCGCCCGTGCGCCACACTGGTAACAGTCGAGGCGGCGAATCGGCACATCCAGCCAGACGCGTCGATCGAACCAGTCTCGATCGCGCACCCGGCGTCGCCGGCGCTCGTGGAGCAGAACACAGTCGCTACCGCAGCGCCCACATCGCGGGCGGTGTGAGGGGTCTTCAGCGAGGGTGAGAAGGAGCGAACCGTCGGCTCGCTCCTGGCATGAATCGACGAGGCGGCCTTCCCAGAAGACCACGCCCAACATAGCATCGCGCATGACGGGGAAGAGGAAGGGGATCGGTTTGTTTGGCGACTGCCAATCTACCAACCTCAGAACCGTCAACCACTACTTCCCCCAGATCGCGCGAAGAACCTTTTTTTTGCCTTTACGCCAAGTTTGCTTCTTAATGATTGACACGCAAGCCGTGATCTCATTAAGATTGCGAGCTTTCCGTTTGACGGCCTGCATGTCCGGCCTGACAAAAATCGAGGTTTTAAATGAAGACGTTTTCTGCCAAGCCGCACGAGGTCAAGCGCGACTGGTTCGTTGTCGACGGCACGGACAAGGTGCTTGGCCGTCTTGCCGCCGAAGTGGCTCGCCGTCTGCGCGGCAAGCACAAGGCCATCTACACCCCGCACGTTGATACCGGTGATTTCATCGTCGTCGTCAACGTCGAGAAGCTGCGCGTGACCGGCAACAAGGCGCAGGACAAGAAGTACTACCGTCACTCGGGTTACCCGGGCGGTATTTACGAAACCAACTTCACCAAGCTCCAGCAGCGTTTCCCCGAGCGCGTGCTCGAGAAAGCGGTGAAGGGCATGTTGCCGAAGGGCCCGCTGGGCTACGCCATGCTGAAGAAGCTGAAGTGCTACGCGGGTCCGTCGCATCCGCACACCGCTCAGCAGCCGCAAGTTCTCGAGATCTGAAGGAGCCGATAGATGGCTGTCACTTACAACTACGGTACCGGTCGCCGCAAGACTGCGGTCGCTCGCGTGTTCATCAAGCCGGGCACCGGCAACATCGTCGTCAACGGCAAGCCGGTCGACGAGTTCTTCTCGCGCGAAACGGGCCGCATGATCGTGCGCCAGCCGCTGGTCCTGACCGGCAGCGAGGGCAAGTTCGACATCATGGTCAACGTCACCGGTGGTGGCGAGTCGGGTCAAGCCGGTGCGGTGCGTCATGGCATCACCCGCGCTCTGGTTGACTACAACGCCGAGCTCAAGGGCGAACTGCGCGCTGCTGGCTTCGTCACCCGCGATGCGCGTGAAGTCGAGCGTAAGAAAGTCGGTCTGCGCAAGGCGCGCCGCGCGAAGCAGTTCTCCAAGCGTTAATCGCTGGTGCCTGCAACAAGAGCCGTCCCTCGGGGCGGCTTTTTGCTTTTCGGCATCGGGGAAAGGCAAGCCTCTGGTCGTCATCCGATCTTCACTGCATCGTGGTGGCGACAGTGCGATAATCGTGAGCGTGCCCTGTCTGCATTAGAGGAAGCGAGATGATCAAGGTTGGTGTTGTCGGCGGTACCGGTTACACGGGCGTGGAGTTGCTGCGCCTGCTTTCGCGCCACCCGGGGGTGACGCTCACGGCCATCACCTCGCGTGGCGAGGCGGGCATGCCGGTGGCCGAGATGTTCCCGAGCCTGCGCCGCCGCGTCGACCTGAAGTTCGTGACGCCGCAGGATGCGCAGCTCGAGAAGTGTGATGTGGTGTGCTTCGCCACGCCCAACGGCATCGCGATGAAGCAGGCGGCAGAGCTCGTTGCTGCCGGCGTGCGCGTGATCGATCTGGCGGCGGATTTCCGTATTCGTGACGTTGCGGAGTGGCAGAAGTGGTACGGCATGGAGCATGCCGCGCCGGAGCTGGTGGCGGAGGCGGTGTATGGGCTTCCGGAGGTCAATCGCGAGCAGATCCGCAAGGCGCGCGTGCTGGCGAACCCGGGCTGCTATCCGACTGCGGTTCAGTTGGGTTTCCTGCCGCTGGTCGAAGCCGGGCTGGTCGATACCGATCACCTCATCGCCGATGCCAAGTCGGGCGTGTCGGGTGCTGGCCGCAAGGCCGAGGTGCATACGCTGCTGCCCGAGGCGGCAGACAGCTTCAAGGCCTACGGCGTGCCTGGTCACCGCCATCTGCCCGAAATCCGTCAAGGGCTGTCACTGGCTGCTGGCTCCCAGGTCGGACTGACGTTCGTGCCGCATCTGACGCCGATGATCCGTGGCATCCATGCAACCTTGTACGGCCGCATCAAGCCCGGTGTCGATCTTCCGGATCTGCAGGCATTGTTCGAGAAGCGCTACGCGAACGAAACCTTCGTGGATGTGATGCCTGCGGGCAGCCACCCGGAAACGCGTTCGGTGCGTGCCTCTAACCTGTGCCGTATTGCCGTGCATCGCCCGCAGGGTGGTGACACCATCGTCGTGCTGTCGGTCATTGACAACCTCGTGAAGGGGGCGGCTGGCCAGGCGGTGCAGAACCTCAACATCATGTTCGGCTTCGATGAAGAAGCCGGGCTGGATATCGTGCCGGTCAGTCCCTGACGGGAACCTCGCACACGGAATACGATCCGATACTTTGACGATTGCAGAGCGGATGGCGCATCATCCGGCGCATACCCCACAGAGGAGAAAACATGAGCGCAGAAGTCGCAACCCCCGACATCCTGGTCTTCACCGATAGCGCGGCGAACAAGGTTCGCGAGCTGATCGAGGAGGAGGGCAATCCCGCACTGAAGCTGCGCGTGTTCGTCAGCGGCGGCGGATGCTCGGGCTTCCAGTACGGTTTCACCTTCGACGAAGAGGTGAACGAGGACGACACCACCTACGAGAAGAATGGCGTGATGTTGCTGATCGATCCGATGAGCTACCAGTACCTGGTTGGCGCCGAGATCGACTACACCGAAGGTCTCGAGGGTTCGCAGTTCGTCATCCGCAACCCGAACGCCACGAGTACCTGCGGCTGCGGCTCATCGTTCTCCGCGTGAGCGTTGTCCGCTGAAATGAAAATGGGGCGCTTCGGCGCCCCATTTTCTTGCCGCCGGCCCGCAGGCCAGTCGTCTTTCACTTCGCGCTCGCAAGCTCGTAATTGAGCAGGGCGAAACGCTCGCGCAGCGGTGCGGTGTCGCGCTGGAAGGCGACCAGTTCCTTCGGGCTCAGCGCATCGGCCATCGGCAAGGCAACGGACATCGGATCTTTCGGAACCTTGTTGATGTGCACCTCGTAATGCAGGTGCGGGCCAGTGCACCAGCCAGTGCAGCCGACGTAGCCGATCATGTCCCCCTGGCTGATGGCCTGACCCTTGCTGAGGCCCCTGGCAAAGCCGTTCAGATGGGCGTAATGGGTGGTGATGCCATTGCGATGCCGGAGCACGATCAGGTTGCCGAAGCCGCGCTGTGTGCCGACGAATTCGACGGTGCCGTCGGAGGTGGCCTTGATCGGCGTTCCGGTCGGTGCAGCGAAATCTGTCCCGTTATGGTTGCGCCAGCTCCGGTGGATCGGGTGCAGACGGCGGCCGAAACTGGAGCTGACACGCGAGAACTCGAGCGGTGAGCGCAGGAAGCCCTGGCGCAGACTCCTGCCGTCGTCCGAGTAATACTGTTCCTTGCCGCTTGCTCCGCGGTAGAGCACCACGGCGTGGCGCTTGCCCTGATTGATGAACTCCGCGGCAAGAATGCGCCCGGCGCGTACCGGGTTGCCTTCCTCGTAGATTGCCTCGTAGATCACATTGAAGCGGTCGTCCTTGCGCAGGTCGGTATGAAAGTCAATCCAGGTGCCGAAGATTTCGGCCATCTGGGTCGCGACGTTGTCGGGTACGCCCGCTGCATCGGTTGCGCCGAACAATGAACTGCGGATCACACCCGAGCGCATCTCGACCAGCGTGCTCTGCGCGACGCTTTCGGATTCGCGCAGCTTGAGTGTGCCCCTGTCATCGCGTTCGACGATCACACGGCGCTCGCCGTTGCCGAGCGGAAGGCTGAACGACTGCAGGCGACCATCCTGCTGGATCAGGGCCATCACGCTGCGACCTGCACGAAGCTGGCGAAGCGCCTGCTTGCCTTCGTCCGAAGCGGAAATGAAGCTCAGGGCTTCGGCGTCGTTGACATTGAGCCGGCGGAACAGCGCCTGCAATGTATCGCCGGCCTGAATCCGCTCGTTATGGACGAAGGGCAGGTCGGCCTCGGTTTCCAGCGCAATCTTCGGCGTGGGCAAGGTTTCGACCACGGCCTGTACTGGAATCGCCGCGATGTCTTCACCGGGCGCGACGGCCGTGGCCGCCACGACGCCCAGTAACGAGGTGCCGACGAGGCTGCTGAGAACCCATGGCCTCGCGCGCGTAAGGAGTTGTGCCGGCAGTTCGGCTAGAATTCGGGTCTTTCTCGCCTGCATGTGCTCACTGGGCCTGAATGGGCAAAAAATTTCCGGAAGTTTATCAAAGTTGCCCTTGCATCCGGGAAGGTATTTATGGAGAAATTGAATGACTGATGTTCAGGCGGCCATTGAGCTGATCAAACGCGGCAGCGATGCCCTTCTGCTCGAGGTCGAACTGGTCGAGCGCCTCAAGACCGGGCGTCCGCTTCGCGTCAAGGCCGGCTTCGACCCCACGGCGCCGGACCTGCATCTGGGACACACGGTACTCATCAACAAGATGCGTCATTTCCAGGACCTGGGGCACCACATCCTGTTCCTGATCGGCGACTTTACCGGCATGATCGGTGACCCCAGCGGCAAGAACGCAACGCGACCGCCGCTGTCTCGCGAGCAGATCATGGAGAACGCCAAGACCTATCAGGACCAGGTGTTCAAGATCCTCGACCCGGAGAAGACCGAGATCTGCTTCAACTCGACCTGGATGGAGGGGCTCGGCTCGGCCGGCATGATCCATCTCGCGGCGCAACAGACCGTCGCGCGCATGCTCGAGCGTGACGACTTCGCCAAGCGCTACGGCAACAACCAGCCGATCGCGATCCACGAGTTCCTCTATCCGCTGTGCCAGGGCTACGACTCGGTGGCGATGAAGGCCGACGTCGAGCTGGGCGGAACCGACCAGCGCTTCAACCTGCTGATGGGGCGTGAACTTCAGAAGCACTACGGCCAGCATCCGCAGTGCGTGCTCTTGATGCCGCTGCTCGAGGGGCTGGACGGCGTCAACAAGATGTCGAAGTCGCTCGGTAATTACATCGGCATCTCCGAGGCGCCGAAGGAGATCTTCGGCAAGACGATGTCGGTGTCCGACACCTTGATGTGGCGCTACTACGATCTGCTGTCCTTCCGCTCCACCGCCGAGATCGAGGGGCTCAAGCGCGACGTCGAGGGCGGGCGCAATCCGCGCGATGTGAAGGTGATGCTGGCGCAGGAACTGGTCGCGCGCTTCCACGGCGCACGTGCGGCGGAGGAGGCGCTGGCGGATTTCGAGGCCCGCTTCCAGCGCAACGCCATTCCGGAAGACATTCCGCAGGTGAATGTGGTCGCCGGCAGCGAGGGTATTCCGCTGTTCCAGGTGCTGAAGCAGGCCGGGTTGACGGGCAGCACGTCCGAAGCCATGCGCATGATCGAGCAGGGCGCGGTGAAGCTCAACGGCGAGCGCGCGGACGACAAGGGCTTGCTGCTCAAGGCGGGCGAGACGGTCGTGATGCAGGTCGGCAAGCGCAAGTTCGCCTCGGTGGTGCTGGCTTGACCCGCGTGCGCGCGAGGGGCATGAAGTGAGCGCAGCTGAAGCGTCGCGCCCCATCGGCGTGTTCGATTCGGGCGTCGGCGGCCTGACCGTCGTCCGCGCGCTGATGGAGCGCCTGCCGCTGGAGAGCATTGTTTACTTCGGCGACACGGCTCGCGTGCCTTACGGCGTGAAGTCGGTGGCGACGATCGAGCACTTCACCGCGCAGATCACCGACTTCCTGCTGCGGCGTGACGTCAAGATGCTGATCATCGCCTGCAACACCATGGCGGCGGTCGCGGCCCATGTGGTGCACCGGCTGGCGCGCGGCATTCCGGTGCTCGACGTGATCGAGGCCGGCGCCCGCGCTGCCGTGTCGACCTCGACCGGGCGGCGCATCGGCGTGATCGGCACGCCGACCACGATCAACAGCAACGCCTACGCGCGACGCATGCACGAACTCGATCCGTCGGTGCGCGTGTATTCGCAGGCCTGTCCGTTGTTCGTGCCGCTGGTGGAAGAGGGCTGGCTCGACCACCCTGTGACGCGTCTGACCGCCCAGGAATATCTCCGTCCTGTGCTGGCGGAGGACGTCGACAGTCTGGTGCTCGGCTGCACGCACTACCCGTTGTTGAAGCCCCTGCTGCGCGATGTGGCGGGGGCGGGTGTGCGGCTGATCGACTCTGCCGTGACGACCGCAGAACTTGCTGCGCAGCGCCTGCAGCAGGTGGACCTGCTGCGCCAGGGGGGTGACGCGGCGGACTATCGCTTCGTGGTCAGCGACGTGCCGCTTCGCTTCCAGACGATTGGCGAGCGTTTCCTCGGCCGCTCCCTCGGTCCGGTCGAGAAGGTCGACTGGTAAGTGGAAGCGGGCAGGCAAATGCCGGTGATGACAAACCGTGCTCGATCAGGCTGGACCGGTCGCGACCGGTCGGCAAGGGTCTGAACACCACTCGCTCCAAGACCCGGCGTAAAGGCGCGAGCCGGTCAGGCCGGCCAACTCCATCGCGAGTATATTCACGCAGGCTGTAACGCCCGAACCGCATTGATGGACGACCTGCGTGGGCGAATGTCCTTTCAGCAGGCTGCCAAATTCCTCGCGCAGTACCGATGCCTGCTTGAAGCGACCGTTCGCTGTCAGGTTGTCGCGGAAGAAGCGGTTGATTGCCCCCGGAATGTGACCGCCGACCGGATCGAGGGCCTCGTTCTCACCGCGAAACCGGTCAGGGCTGCGCGCGTCGATCAGGACCATGTCGGGCTTGTCGAGGTGGGATGCGACAAAATCCGCATCGACGCGGGCCGCGCGCAGGGAAAGCGTGTAGGTGCTGGGCCGGGGGGGCGGAAGCTCGGTGTCGAGCGGGAGTCCCGCACGGCACCACGCCTGCAGGCCGCCATCCAGTACGGCGACGCGGTCATGCCCGAGCCAGCGCAACAGCCACCACAGGCGTGCCGCGAACATGCCGCCCGCGTCGTCATAGGCGACGACCTGGGTGTGATTGGAGACGCCACAGCGTTCGAGCCGCGCCGCAAGCTGCGCGGGATCGGGCAGGGGGTGGCGTCCGTTGCGTCCCGTCCTGGGGGCCGACAGCTCGGTCTCGAGGTCGATGAAGTACGCCCCCGGAAGGTGTCCGTCACTGTAGGCGTCGCGACCGAAGCGGGTGTCGCTCAGGTCGAAGCGGCAGTCGAACGCGACCCAGTCGGCGTCGTGAAGCCTTTGTGCAAGCTCGCCGGCCTCGATCAGGGTCGTGTAGGAGGCATTCACTCTACCGTCTCGGCAGCGCTTCCAAGCCAGTCGCGGGCCTCGGTCTCGTCGTCGAAGACCTGTACTTCGGCATCGACGAACAATTGAGACACCCATGCGCTCCAGGTCAACCACTGGTCGTCGGTGAGCACGGCGATGCGACGGAAGTCGTGGGCATGCTGGCGCGAGAACTTGATCTCCTCCCACGCGACGTCGAGCGTGAAACCCGCCATCTCGCGCAGGTCGAACATCAGGTCGATCGGGCCGCTGAACTGGATCTTGTAGTTCACCAGTTCCTCGAACTCCTTGTAGTCGGCCAGTGCGAACTCGCCGAACACGGTAACCGCGACCAGCCTGTCGCGATGCTCGATGTTGATCATGGTGCCCTCCGCCTTGCCAGAAAGGATGCCCCTACTATAGCCCTCGACGGGTTCGGGCTCAATCGCGCGGAGCCTGCGCCAGGCGGGGCTTGCGCGCCGGCAATGAAATCAGGATCGCACTCGCGACGATCAGCGCGACCGCGACCCAGCTCGACCACGGCATGATCTCGTTCCAGAACAGGGCGCCGAACAGGCTGGCGAAGACAACCGTTGCATAGCTCAGGTTTGCGGACACCAGCGTCCGGCCGTAGCGGTAGGAGCGCGTCATCGCCAGTTGCGCAAGCCCGCCGAAGACGCCCACGCCGAGCAGGGTGAGGAACTCGTCGGCGGCGGGTACGTGCGGCCCGGCATGCAGCGCGCCGACCAGACCGAACACGCTGGTGACGAGCGAGAACCAGAACACGGTGCGCACCTCCGGCTCGCCAGCCCGGCCGAGTTCGCGCACGCTGACGTAGGCGATGCTTGCCACCGCGCCCGAGCCGAGGCCGGCCAGGGCTCCGAGCCATTGGTCCGCGGACAACGTGGGGCGCAGCAGCAAGACGACGCCGGCGAAGCCGGTCAGTACGGCGATGAGTGCGGACGGACGCAGGCGCTCGCCGAAGACGGCTGCCAGCAGCAGGGCGACGAAGATCGGCGAGGTGTAGTTGAGGGTGACCGCGGTTGCCAGCGGCAGGATGCCGATGGCGAAGAAGTAGCAGCTCAGCGCGACCGAGCCGGAGACACTGCGCGATACATGCATGCGCCAGTGCGGGGTCCGCAGGGACAGGCCCTGAAGCCGGGCGAGGCCGATCATCATCAGCATGCTGACGAAGCCGCGGTAGAACACGATCTCGCCGGTGGAAAACGTTTCCGCCCCAAACTTGACGCACACCCCCATGGCGGCGAACAGCAGGCAGGAAAGAAGCATCCAGAGGGAAGGCATGGCGGTGACGTTGCAGTGCAGCGATACGGCAGCGCATTGAAGCACACTGCCTGCCGTTGTGGGGTAAAAGCTGACGCTACACGCTACCCGTTGGCGTACGGGGGAGGCGAACCGTCGCCACCAGTCCGCCTTCGGGGTGGTTCTGCAGACCGACCTCGCCATGCTGGCGCCGCAGCAGGTTGCGCGTGATCGCCAGCCCCAGCCCGGTTCCGCCCGTCTCGCGGTTGCGTGAGGTCTCGACGCGGTAGAAAGGCTCGAAGACCTTCTCCAGTTCGTCCTGGGGCAGGCCCGGGCCATGGTCGCGAATCCGGATCGAGAACGTCTCGCCTTCCGGGGTCACCGTGACCTCGACCGCGTTGCCGAATTTCACGC
Source organism: Thauera sp. 63 (assembly GCF_000310165.2). Classification (NCBI taxonomy): domain Bacteria; kingdom Pseudomonadati; phylum Pseudomonadota; class Betaproteobacteria; order Rhodocyclales; family Zoogloeaceae; genus Thauera; species Thauera sp. 63. The sequence continues at coordinate 53,411 of NZ_AMXC01000009.1, read as the reverse complement.
CGTTCTCGATCAGGTTCCACAGGGCGCGCCGCACTGCGCCGGGCTGGGCGTGCAGTGGCGCGCCGGCGTGGCCACTCAGGCTGACCTGCCAGCCCATGTCCTCGGCATCGTCGCGCAAGGCCTCGAGCAGGCGATCCAGGTCGATCGGCTGCGCGGGGGTGGCGTCATCCAGGCTGCGCGCATAGGCGAGTCCTTCCTTGACCAGCGCCTGCATGCTGTCCAGGTCGGCCTGGATGCGGGCGCGCAGGGCGTCGTCGTCGACCAGCTCGGCCCTGAGACGCAGGCGGGTGATCGGCGTCTGCAGGTCATGCGAGATGGCGGCGAGGATTCGTGTGCGCTCGCCGACGTGCTCGCGGATCCGTCGCTGCATCTGGTTGAACGCGTCAGCGGCGCGTACGACCTCGATCGGGCCGCGGGTCGGGAGCGGAGGGCTGTCCGGGTCTTCGCCGAGCGCGCGTGCGGCGTCGGCCATGCGCGACAGGGGGCGGGTGGCGAGCCTGACTGCCACCCAGGTCAACAGCCCCACGCCGCCGATCAGTGCGGCCAGTGCTGCCAGCAGTCGCCCGGGTTCGGGCGGCCGGATACTGGGCGTGGGCGGGATGCCCGGCAGGCGGATCTGCAGCGGCTGGCCGTCGGCCAGCGCAACGGTGACGATCAACGCCGCATGTGGCGCACCGCTGCGGTGATGGAGGTGAATTCTGGTTTCGCGCTCGGGCATCGCGGCGCGCAGCGCGGACCCGAGCGGGTGCCCGTCCGGCACGGGGCGCAGGTGTTCCGGGATGGGGCGCAGCGACAAGCGCAGCCGGCGGCGGCCGAGTTCGTCGATCCAGCGTTCGCGTTCGGCGGGCGTCAGCCGGTCGAGCACGTCGGCGGTGGCCGCGATCTCCTGCGCCACGCCTTCGAACAGCGCGGCGCGCCCGACGCGCTCGCGCTCACCGACGAAGAGCGCGAAGCTCACCGCCAGTACGATGGCAATGCCGACGAGCCAGATGAGCATCAGGCGCGAGAACAGGCTGCGGGGCCATGGCATCCTCACGCGGCCTCCGGTCCGCCGGCGGCCGTGCTGACCTCGGCAGCCAGCACGTAGCCCTCGTTGCGCACGGTCTTGATGATGGCCGGCTCGCGTGCGTTGTCGCCGAGCCGTTGGCGCAGGCGGCTGACCTGAAGATCGATCGAACGGTCGAAAACGTCCGCCTCGCGCCCCTGGGTGAGCTCCATCAACTGGTCGCGGGACAGTACCTTCTGCGGGTGCGAAAGGAAGACCGAGAGCATCCGGTACTCGGCGCCGGACAGGGCGACGACCGTGTTGCGGGTGTCGATCAGGTGCCGATTGACGGTGTCGAGGCGCCAGTTGGCGAAATGCAGTTCGCGCGCGTTGGCGGGCGGGGTCGCCTCCAGGTTGGGCGGCAGGGCGCGGGTACGGCGCAACACCGCGCGGATGCGCGCATAGAGTTCGCGCGGCACGAAGGGTTTGGTCAGGTAGTCGTCGGCGCCCATCTCCAGGCCGAGAATGCGGTCCATGTCCTCGCCGCGCGCCGTGAGCATCAGGATAGGGGTGTTCGCCAGCTGCCCGCCCGCCGCGCGCAGGTTGCGGCACAGGGTCAGGCCGTCGTCGCCCGGCATCATGATGTCGAGCACGATCAGGTCGATGCGGTGTTGCTCGAGTACGCCCTTCATCTCTCGGCCGTCGGCCGCAGTGCTGCAGCGCAGGCCCTGCTTCTCGAGGTAGTCCGCAAGCAGGCTGCGGATGTCGCGGTCATCGTCGACGATCAGGATGTGGTCTTGGTGGTTCATCGCACGGTCTCCATGGCGCGCATCTTAAAGCTGGCGGCTGCGGTGTTTGTATCCCACCGTATCAAACCCGTGGTCTGTGACAAGACGCTGCAATACGGCCGGTGCGGGACAAATCGCGCTTACATCGCGGTGCTGTAATGGGTCCGTCGCCCGAATCGTCGGGTGCCGGAAACAGCAGACCCAAATGGAGAACATCATGAAAACCTGGATCAAGTCTTCGATCGCCGCCGCCATCATCGCCACCGGTGCCCTTGGAACGAGCGCTGTGCTTGCGTGGGGCGGCCAGTGCGACGGTGGGGGCGCGCGTGGTGGCAAGACGGGCTGGTCGAAGATGGCGCCGGAGCAGATGAAGGCGAAGATGGCCGAACGTTCTGAACTGCACATGGCCCGTCTCGAGCTTGCGCTGGCGCTGAGTCCCGAGCAGAAACCCGCGTTCGAGGCCTTCAAGGCAGACATGAAGGCGCGCGGTGAGCGCATGGCGACGGCAATGGCCGAACGGCGCGGAACGGTGCAGCCGAAGACGGCGCTCGAGCGCATGGCGGCCATGGAGGAGATGAGCAAGCAGCGTGCGGTCGAGCTGGCCGACGCGCGGGAGTCGGTCGGACGTTTCTATGCGACGCTGAGCGATGCGCAGAAGACCGTGTTCGATGCCGAGTTCCAGAGGATGGGGCCGCGCGGCTCGAAGGGCGAGCGCGGCATGCGGGATGGCATGGGCGACGGCCCGCGCCATGGCGGAATGGGATCGGGACGCGGCTGAGGGCTTGCGCGGATCCGTTCAGTTCCGGTGAACGAAGAGAGGCCATCCCGAGGGATGGCCTCTTGTCTCCTCCCCCGTTTATGCGGGGCGCAGTCTCTTAGTGGAACTGCTCTTCTTCGGTCGAACCGGTCAGCGCCTTGACCGAGGACGAACCGCCCTGGATCACGGTGGTCACGTCGTCGAAGTAGCCGGCGCCGACTTCCTGCTGGTGCGACACGAAGGTGTAGCCCATCTCACGTGCGGCGAATTCCGGCTCCTGGACCATCTCGACGTAGTGCTTCATGCCTTCGCCGCGGGCATAGGCGTGCGCGAACTTGAAGGTGTTGAACCAATTGACGTGGATGCCGGCCAGGGTGATGAACTGGTACTTGTAGCCCAGCGCCGACAGCTCGTCCTGGAACTTGGCGATGGTCGCGTCGTCCAGGTTCTTCTTCCAGTTGAAGGACGGCGAGCAGTTGTAGGACAGCAGCTTGCCCGGGCAGGCTGCATGGACGGCCTGCGCGAACTCGCGGGCGAAGCCCAGGTCCGGGGTGCCCGTCTCGCACCACACCAGGTCGGCGTAGGGCGCGTAGGCGACGCCGCGGCTGATGGCCTGCTCCAGGCCGTTCTTGACGCGGTAGAAGCCTTCCTGAGTGCGCTCGCCGGTCAGGAAGGGCTTGTCGTTGGCGTCGTGGTCCGAGGTGATCAGGTTGGCGGCTTCAGCGTCGGTACGGGCCAGGATCAGGGTCGGCACGCCCATGACGTCGGCAGCGAAACGGGCCGAGATCAGCTTCTCGATCGCTTCCTGGGTCGGCACCAGCACCTTGCCACCCATGTGGCCGCACTTCTTCACGGCCGCCAGCTGGTCTTCGAAGTGCACACCGGCGGCACCGGCGGCGATCATGTTCTTCATCAGCTCGAAGGCGTTCAGCACGCCGCCGAAACCGGCTTCAGCGTCGGCGACGATCGGCAGGAAGTAGTCGATGAATTCCTTGTCGCCCGGGTTGATGCCACGCGACCACTGGATCTCGTCGGCGCGCTTGAAGGTGTTGTTGATGCGGCGAACCATGGTCGGCACCGAGTCGTAGGCGTACAGCGACTGGTCCGGGTACATGGTCTCGGAGGTGTTGCCGTCGGCGGCGACCTGCCAGCCGGACAGATACACGGCCTCGAGGCCAGCCTTGGCCTGCTGCATCGCCTGACCGGCGGTGATCGCGCCGAAGGCGTTCACATAACCCTTCTTGGCGCCGCCATTGACACGCTCCCACAGCAGCTTCGCGCCGCGCTGGGCCAGGGTGTACTCGGGCTGCAGGCTGCCGCGCAGGCGAACGACGTCGGCGGCGGAGTAGCCGCGCTTGATGCCTTTCCAACGGGTGTTCTCGGCCCAGTCTTTTTCCAGAGCGGCGATTTGCTGTTCGCGGGTCAGGGTCATGATGCTTCCTTTTCAGTGCAGAAGGGTGTCAACCATCGCGGCCGGTTCAGGCATCCGTCGCGGTGTTCCTGCCGCAACGTTTTCGAGGGAGAAAAGCGTTGCAGATGGGATGCAGTATAGGAGGCATCCTGCGCAGCAGCAATAGGTCTTATATAAGATATAAGAAAAAATCTTGTTCAAAAAAAACAGTGCCTTGAGCACTGCGTTTTGCAGTATGAAACGGCAATGAGCTTTGTGAAACGAATCGGGCGCTGGGGTTTGCTGCGCTGCGGTGCGCCGGCATGGGTGCGTGCTCGACGCCCGGCCGACCGGCTTCGGGCGACCGGGCGGCACCTTGCCACGGAGACTCAGACGAGCGGATGCTCGGCGACGATGACGCCGTCCTCGTCTGCATACACATAGTGCCCGGGTCGGAAGGTGACGCCGCCGAAAGTGACGGGGACATCGACCTCGCCCACGTTGCGCTTGACCGTCTTGCGCGGGTGAGTGCCGAGGGCGAACACGCCGAGGTCCATCTCGCCGATCGCCTTCGAGTCACGGATGCAGCCGTAAACGACGATCCCGGCCCAGCCGTTCCTGACCGCCAGCTCGGCGAGCTGGTCGCCGACCAGGGCGCAGCGCATCGAAGCCCCGCCGTCGATCACCAGCACGCGGCCGTTACCGGCGGACTCGACGGCTTTTCGCACGAAGGAGTTGTCCTCGAAGATCTTCAGCGTGCTGATCGGGCCGCCGAAGCTGCTGCGGCCGCCGTAGCTGCCGAACAGGGGGCTGACGACGCTGACCTTGTCCTCGTGCGCGTCGCACAGGTCGGCTGTCTGGATGTTCATGTCTGTTCCTCGTCTCGGGATGGATTGCGGGCCGGCAAGTCCGGTCTGCGCGCATGATAGTCGAGTGATGCGGACTTCGTGGCGGCCGCCAGGCGCAAAAAAAGCGCACCCCGCAGGGTGCGCTCTCGTGATCCGCCGCGCTGTTCAGACAGTTTCGGCGGCGGCCTCCTCGAACACCAGCTTGACCTTGTCGTCTTCGTCCAGGTCGATGGTCACCTTGCCGCCATTCACCAGACGCCCGAACAGCAACTCGTCCGCCAGCGCCGATCGGATGGTGTCCTGAATGAGGCGTGCCATGGGGCGGGCGCCCATCAGCGGATCGAAGCCCTTCTCGGCCAGCCAGGCCTTGAGATCGTCGGTGAAGTGCGCCTCCACCTTCTTCTCGTGCAACTGGGCTTCGAGCTGCATCAGGAACTTGTCCACCACGCGCAGGATGACCTCGTTGTCGAGCGCCTTGAACGAGATCGTCGCATCCAGGCGGTTGCGGAACTCCGGCGTGAACATGCGCTTGATGTCGGCCATCTCGTCGCCGCTTTCACGCTTGGCGGAGAAGCCCATGACCGACTTCTGCATGGTCTCGGCGCCCGCGTTGGTCGTCATGATGATGATCACGTTGCGGAAATCCGCCTGGCGGCCGTTGTTGTCGGTCAGCGTGCCGTGATCCATCACCTGCAGCAGGATGTTGTAGATGTCCGGGTGGGCCTTCTCGATCTCGTCGAGCAGCAGCACGCAGTGTGGCTTCTTGGTGATCTGCTCGGTCAGCAGGCCGCCCTGGTCGAAGCCGACATAGCCCGGCGGGGCGCCGATCAGCCGGCTCACCGCGTGACGCTCCATGTACTCGGACATGTCGAAGCGCACCAGCTCGATGCCCAGCGTGTAGGCGAGCTGGCGGGCGACCTCGGTCTTGCCGACACCGGTCGGCCCCGAGAACAGGAAGGAGCCGATGGGTTTCTGCGGATTGCCGAGACCCGAGCGCGACATCTTGATCGCCTTGGCCAGTGCCTCGATCGCGGCGTTCTGACCGAACACCACGTTCTTGAGGTCGCGCTCCAGCGTCTTCAGCGCGGCCTTGTCGTCGTTCGACACGGTGCGCGGCGGGATGCGGGCGATCTTGGCGACGATCTCCTCGATCTCGTTGCGGCCGATGGTCTTCTTCTGCTTCGACTTCGGCAGGATGCGCTGCGCGGCGCCGGCTTCGTCGATGACGTCGATCGCCTTGTCCGGCAGGTGGCGGTCGTTGATGTACTTGGCGGACAGCTCGGCTGCGCTCGACAGCGCAGAGCTCGAGTACTTGATGCCGTGATGCTCCTCGAAGCGGCTCTTGAGGCCCTTGAGGATCTCGACCGTCTCGGCCACCGACGGCTCGACCACGTCGATCTTCTGGAAGCGCCGCGACAGCGCGTGGTCCTTCTCGAAGATCTGGCGGAACTCGTTGTACGTGGTCGCGCCAATGCACTTCAGCTGGCCCGAGGACAGCGCAGGCTTGAGCAGGTTGGAAGCATCCAGCGTGCCGCCCGAGGCCGCGCCCGCGCCGATCAAGGTGTGGATCTCGTCGATGAAGAGGATCGCGTTCGGGTTCTCGGTGAGTTGCTTCAGCACCGCCTTCAGACGCTGCTCGAAGTCGCCCCGATACTTGGTGCCGGCGAGCAGGGCGCCCATGTCGAGGGCGAAGACCTGCGCGTTCTCGAGAATCTCGGGCACCCGGCCCTCGACGATACGGCGCGCGAGACCTTCGGCAATTGCCGTCTTGCCGACACCGGCCTCGCCCACGAGCAGGGGATTGTTCTTGCGCCGGCGGCACAGGGTCTGGATGACCCGCTCGACTTCCTTCTCGCGCCCGATCAGCGGGTCGATCTTGCCGACCAGGGCTTGCTGGTTCAGGTTCTGCGTGTAGCTCTCGAGCGCGCCGCCGGCCTGCTTCTCGTCGGACTCCTGCTCGCCCTGTTCGGACTCGCTTCGGCTTTGCGAGGCACCACCCTGCGGCGGCGCCTTGGCAATGCCGTGCGAGATGAAGTTGACGACGTCGAGGCGGGAAATGTTCTGGCGCTGCAGGTAATAGACCGCGTGCGAGTCCTTCTCGCCAAAGATCGCGACGAGGACGTTGGCACCGGTCACTTCCTTCTTGCCCGAGGACTGGACGTGCAGGATCGCGCGCTGGATCACACGCTGGAAGCCGAGCGTAGGCTGCGTGTCGATCTCGTCGCTGCCTTCGATGCGCGGTGTGTGTTCGTTGATGAAATTGGTCAGTTCGCGACGCAACTCATCGATCTCGGCGCCGCAGGCGCGCAAGACCTCGGCGGCCGACGGGTTGTCCAGCAGCGCGAGCAGCAGATGCTCAACGGTGATGAACTCGTGTCGTTTCTGACGTGCCTCCACGAAAGCCATGTGCAGGCTCACTTCAAGCTCTTGCGCGATCATTCAGTTTTCCTCCATCACGCATGCCAGCGGATGTTGATGCTGACGAGCAAACGAGGCGACCTGCTCTACCTTGGTCGATGCGATGTCCCGGGGAAAGACACCACAGATCCCCATGCCCTCTCTGTGAACTTGGAGCATGACTCGCGTGGCACGTTCGCGATCCATGCCGAAATATTTCTGCAGAACCTCGACCACGAAATCCATCGGGGTGTAGTCATCGTTCAGCAGAAGCACCTTGTACAGGGGCGGCGGACGGGTGCGCGTCCTTTTCGCCTCGAGGACGAATTCGTTCTGTTTCCGGGTACCCATGAAATTCATTCTAATGAAGTCCGAGCCGAGTGCAACACGCTAGAAAGTCACGCTCGTCGTGTAAGTCCCTGCCGCAGGGTGAGCGCCTCAGGCACGGGTCGAGGTCTGGAGTGCAGCATCGATCGTGCACTGCGGCAAGCAGGGTAAGTGCCCGAGGTGTCTGAAAAATCGCAACATCATGGGGCGAAGTGCTCCGGTTTTCGTGTTGCGATGCGAAAAAAATTGCGGATCGCAAACCGTTGACGGCTCGGAGCCAACTGCGTAAAAGCTTGGCTGTGCGCAGTCTTGAGCTTGATCCGTGGGGCCTTGGTGCTTCGTCAAGTCGCTGGCGGCGCCGATGTACCGGCCGGATTTCCGACCGTATCAAGCAACCTTGAAGGAACGAAGCAATATGGCAACTGGCACCGTGAAGTGGTTCAACGATTCCAAGGGTTTTGGTTTCATCACGCCCGATGATGGCAGTGAGGACCTGTTTGCGCATTTCTCCGCCATCAACATGAGCGGTTTCAAGAGCCTGAAAGAGGGTGAAAAGGTTTCCTTCGAGGTGACCCAGGGCCCCAAGGGCAAGCAGGCTTCCAACATCCAGCGCGCCTGATCCGGATGTCGGAGGGCGACGTGTCCGGCGTGCCCGTTTCAGGAGTACGTAACGCCGAACACAAAAGCAGAAGGGCCATCGACTTCGATGGCCCTTCTGCTTTCTGGAGTCAGTATGTCCCGTTCGGCTGCCGCTTGAAGCAGCCGCAGGTACTTACTTCAGCTTGACTTCTTTGTACGGCACGTGCTTGCGGGCGACGGGGTCGTACTTGTTGAACTCAAGCTTTTCCGGGGTGGTGCGCTTGTTCTTCGACGTCGTGTAGAAATGACCCGTACCGGCGGTCGACTCCAGCTTGATCTTTTCGCGGATGCCCTTGGCCATGGCGTTCTCCGTTCAGTTCGGTTGCTTACAGCTTCTCGCCGCGGGCGCGAAGCTCGGCAACGACGACGTCGATGCCTTTCTTGTCGATGGTGCGCAGACCGGCGTTGGAAACGCGCAGGCTGATCCAGCGGTTCTCGCCTTCGCTCCAGAACCGGCGGTTTTGCAGGTTCGGCAGGAAACGGCGCTTGGTTTTGTTGTTCGCGTGGGAAACGTTATTTCCCACCATCGGTGCTTTACCGGTCACTTGGCAGACGCGAGCCATACGATGCTCCAGGGAATTCTGATTGCGGAAAACGCACGAGGATAATGCATCCTCGGTCGGGAAGGCAAGTGTTGCGTGCAGATCTTGCTCGTCGGGGGACGGATTAAATCGCTTTTTGGGCATTACAGCAAGCCGCGTTCGGCAAATGATACGGGTGTGCCGTGCGATGGGACGACGAAGTGGTCCAGCACCCTCACGTCGACCAGGGCCAGCGCATCTTTCAGCGCCCGGGTCAGCATCTCGTCGGCGGTGCTGGGCTCTGCAGCGCCGGACGGGTGGTTGTGGGCGAAGATCACGGCCGCAGCGTTGTGCGCCAGGGCGAGCTTGACGACCTCGCGCGGGTAGACGCTGGTCTGGGTGAGCGTACCCCGGAACAGGTCAGTGGCCTCGATCAGGCAATGGCGCGCATCGAGCAGCAGCACGCAGAAGGTCTCGTGTGGCAGGTGGCCCAGGCGCAGGCGAAGCCAGTCGCGCACCACCTGCGGCGAATCGAACAGGGTCTTTTCCGCCAGGGTTTCACCCAGCGCCCGCCGCGCCAGTTCCATGACCGCCTGCAGTTGGGCATACTTCGCCAGCCCCATGCCCGGCAGCGCGGCGAAATCCGCGGCGCTGGCCGCACACAAGCGTGTCAGGCTGCCAAAGTGGGCAATCAGATGGCGGGCAAGGTCGACGGCAGTCCGTCCACGAATGCCTACGCGCAGGAACACGGCGAGCAATTCAGCATCGGACAGCGCGGCCACGCCGCGGGCAAGCAGCTTTTCGCGCGGGCGTTCGTCGGCGGGCCAGTCGGTGATTGCCATGCGGGGGCCTATCGATGAGGGGGCGGTTCGTGACGGACGGCCCGGTTGGTTGGCGAATGCGGCATCGAGAGTCGCGATTATAGGCGAATGTCATGGTTGATCTGCAGCACCGCAAGATCGTGATTGGCGTCACGGGCGGCGTGGCCGCATACAAGTCGGCGGAACTGGTGCGTCTGCTGGTCAAGGCAGGGGCTGATGTTCACGTCGTGCTCACGGAGGCCGGTGCGCGCTTCGTGACCGCGGTGACCTTCCAGGCGCTGTCGGGCAACCCGGTGTGGACCGACCTGTGGGACGCGCGCGTGCCCAACAACATGGCGCACATCGACCTTGGTCGAGAAGCCGACGCCATCCTGGTCGCGCCGGCCACGGCGGATTTCATTGCGCGTCTTGCGCAGGGGCGTGCTGACGATCTGCTCACCACGCTGTGTCTGGCGCGGGACGTACCGCTGATCGTCGCGCCGGCGATGAACCGGCAGATGTGGGAAGCGCCGGCCACGCGGCGCAACGTGGCGCAGGTCATCGAGGATGGCGTGACCGTGTTCGGCCCGGCCGCGGGCGAACAGGCCTGCGGCGAGGTCGGCATGGGGCGGATGCTGGAGCCGGAGGAGTTGTTCGAACGCCTCGAGGGTTTCTTCGTGCCCAAGCGCCTGGCCGGGCGCAAGGTGGTGCTCACCGCGGGGCCCACCTTCGAGGCGATCGACCCGGTGCGCGGCATCACCAATATCAGCTCGGGCAAGATGGGGTATGAACTGGCGCGGGCCTGCGTTCAGGCGGGCGCCGAGGTGGTGCTGGTCAGCGGTCCGGTGAGTCTGCCCGTGCCCGCCGGCGTCCGCCGCGTGTCGGTCGCCGGTGCGCGCGACATGCGCGAAGCCGTCTTTGCCGATCTGCCGGGGGCGGACGTCTTCATCGGGGTCGCGGCGGTAGCCGACTATCGGCCGCTCGAAGTCGCCGAGCACAAGATGAAGAAAAAGGACGGCATCCTCACGCTGGCGCTGACGCAGAATCCGGACATTCTGGCCGACGTCGCGGCTTTGCCGGACGCGCCGTTCTGCGTCGGGTTCGCAGCGGAAAGTCAGGACCTTGACGCCTACGCTGAAGGCAAGCGGCGGAAAAAGGGGCTGCCGATGCTGGTCGGCAATCTCGTGCAGGACGGCATGGGGGCGGATGACAATCTGGTCGTGCTGTATGACGACGCAGGCCGCCATCCGCTGCCCCGCGCACCGAAGGCCGAGGTATCGCGCGGCATCGTCGCGCATCTGGCGACGCTGCTTGCAGCGGCGGGGCGCTAGCGCCCTGCAGTCTTTAATGGATGAACGAGGCGGCTGCGTGCATGCAGCGCCGGCTGAACGTGAGGTGGGACATGCATCGTATCGACGTGAAACTGCTTGACGAGCGCCTCAAGGCCCATCCGCCCGGCTATGCAACGGGCGGGGCGGCCGGGCTGGACCTGCGGGCCTGCCTGCCGGGACCGATCACCCTGCATCCGGGGGAGACGACCCTGGTGCCGAGCGGGCTTGCCATCCACCTGTCCGACCCGGGCTTGGCGGCGATGGTGCTGCCGCGCTCGGGGCTGGGGCACAAGCATGGCATCGTGCTGGGCAATCTGGTCGGGTTGATCGACTCCGACTACCAGGGCCAGATCTTCGTCTCCGTGTGGAACCGCGGGCGGGCGACCTTCACCATCCAGCCGATGGAACGGATTGCACAACTCGTCGTGGTGCCGGTGCTGCAGGTGGGCTTCAACGTGGTCGACGAGTTCGATGCGAGCGAGCGGGGGAGTGGCGGATTCGGCAGTACGGGCAAGCATTGATGCGGCATCCGGGTATCCCGACCGGCGTGCATGTGGTTTGCGAGCGCGACGGGCGGGTCTTGTTGATGCGGCGTGCGGGGACGGGTTTCTTCGATGGGCTGTACAGCCTTCCCGGCGGCCATGTGGAGCCGGGCGAATCGGTCCGTGCCGCGGCGGTGCGCGAGTTGCGCGAGGAGACCGGGCTCGAGTTGGAGGAGGCCGACCTCGAATGGCTCGGGGTGGTGCACCGCTTGTCCGACACCAACCGCATCGACTTCTTCTTTCGTGCGCCACGCTGGGCCGGGGAGCCCGCGATCCGCGAGCCTGCAAAGTGCGATCGCCTCGAGTGGCATGTGCGTGAGCATCTGCCGCGACCGATGGTCGAGTACGTCGAACGGGCACTCGCGCTGACCGCATCGCCGTGGATGCTGGAACTGGGCTGGTCCAGATCGAGGGGGTGAGCGATATATTCAGTGTATTAACTCATTCTGATAATCTTCGCGGCGAACCCGGCACGAAGTCCGTGGTGGACGAGGAGATGGAGTGAATGATGGGAATCTTGAAGAAATCCGTATTCGCCGCAATGCTCGGCCTGCTCGCGCCGGCCGTGGTGCAGGCGACTGACCCGCCGGATGTGGACTTGAGTCGCGCCGAGGAAATCAGCGCAGGTCGGTGTTCCTTGTGTCACGGGCCGGAGGGTGACAGCGCCTCGGCCCTGTATCCGCGTCTGGCTGGCCAGCATCACCAGTACATTGCCAAGCAGCTCGCCGACTTCCAGTCGGGCCGGCGCAAGAGTGACACGATGGGTAGCATGGCGGCGGACCTGACGCCCGAGGAGATGCTCGCGCTCGGCGTGTTCTTCGAAAAGAAGCCGACCAAGGCTCGCGAGGTGCGCGATACCGACCTCGTGGGCGTCGGTCGTTTCATCTTCCATCGCGGCAACGAGTTCTCGGGCGTGGCCGCCTGTTCGTCCTGTCACGGTGAGCGTGGGCTCGGGACCGACCAGCTGCCGCGACTCGCGGGCCAGGTGCCGAAGTACATCGAGGTGCAGCTGAAGTCCTTCGAGCAGCGCGAGCGCACCAACGACAACGCCATCATGCATTCGATTGCGTCGAAGCTGACGGAGCTCGAAGTGAAGGCGGTGGCTGCCTATATCAGCACGCTCGATTGAGGGTTGAGGCGCAGCGCCTGCTGCGGTCAACGCAAACGGGGCCTTTTCGGCCCCGTTTGCGTTGATGTTGCCCGTAGTGCTCAGGCCAGCATGTCGGCCCAGATGTTCTTCGCCCAAGCCAGCGCCGCCTTGCCTTCGAGTTCGTTGGCGGCCATCGACACGCCACCTGCGCCCTGTACCGGCATCGGCTGCTTCTTCTCGGCGTCGTACTGGTGCACCGACGCCACGTGGATGACGTTCTTGCTGTCGACGAAGCTGTAGCAGGTGTTCATCACCACCGGCGTCGGGTTCGGCGCCAGGCCCTCGAACAGGTTCAGGATGGCCGCGGCCGCCACCTTGCCGTGCTGGTTGGCCATGTGGCCCGACTTGGGCATCGTCGGTGCCGGGAACAGCGCGTCGCCCAGTACGTGCACGCCCGGCACGCCCTTGGCTTCCAGTGTCAGCCAGTCGACGTCGACCCAGCGGTCGTTGATCAGCGGCAGGCCTGCCTTCAGCGCAATGTTGCCGGCGCGCATCGGCGGGATCACGTTGAGCACGTCCGCCTTGAGCTTGTCGAACTCCAGCTCGGCGGTGCGCGAGGCGGCATCCACACCGCGCAGCTCGCTGTTGGGCACGTACTCGATCATGCCCTTGTAGCTCTCGAAGGCCTTGGTGAACAGTGCCTTCTTGGACTGGATCTCGCCGTTGGCGTCGAGCACCAGCACCTTGGACTTCGGCTTCGCCTGACGCAGGTAATTGGCGACGACGCAGGCGCGCTCGTAAGGTCCGGGCGGGCAGCGGTAGGGGACTTTCGGAATGTGCAGGGCGAACACCCCGCCGTCGGTCATGTCCTGCAGCTGCTTGCGCAGCACCACGGTCTGCGGGCCCGCCTTCCACGCGTGAGGAATGCGATCCTCGTTGCCATCCAGCCCGGCGACGGCATTCGGGATGAAGTCGATGCCCGGCGACAGCACGAGGCGGTCGTAGCCGACGGTGCCGTTCTTCGCCGTGGTCACGGTGCGCTTGGCAGTGTCGACCGCGGTCACTTCGTCCGTGATCAGCTTGACGCCCCACTTCGACTTCAGGTTGTCGTAGCTGACGGTGATGTCTTCCATCTGCTTGATGCCGCCGATCACGAGGTTGGAGATCGGGCAGGAGACGAAGGTGGGGTTGCGTTCGATCAGGGTGACGTCGACGGTGCCGTTGCTCCACATGCGCAGGTACTTGGCCGTCGTTGCGCCGCCGTAGCCGCCGCCGACGATGACGACGTGGCCGCGGCTCGTGCCGCCGACCGTCGCGCAGGCGGAAAGCCCGGCGAGCGTGGTGCTGCCTGCCGCCGCTACGCCGGCGGTCTTCAGAAAATCGCGTCTGGTGAACATCGTTCGGTCTCCCCCTTATTTCTGCGCCGCGAACCAGGCGGTGATGAGCTTGAGCTGCTCGTCGGAATAGCCCTTGACGATCTGATGCATGATCGTTGCCGGCTTGTCGCCCGACTTGAAGTCCATCAGCTTCTGCATCAGTTTTTCTTGGGTTTCGCCTGCAAGGGAGTCCATGCCGCCAACACTGTGCCCGTTGGTGCCGTGGCAGTTGGCGCAGGTCGCGGCCAGGTTGCGGGCCAGGTTCGGGTCCTGCGCATGCGCGAGCGCGCTGAGCCCGGCGAGGCCGAGTACGGCCAGGGCGTGCTTGAGATTCACGTCGTCGTCCCTCCGATTCTTGTATGGATCCGATAAGCGTCGAGGCGGCGAGTGCCGTCCGTCGCGGGCTCCGGCGCCGATGCGGGCCGGCGGGTCGAAGTATAGCGGCATGGAGGGCGGAGTACGCCAGCGCTTTCTCAAGCGGCCCATGCCGTACTGAGGGATGCTGCGGCGCAAGAATATTAGTTCTTGACTATATGAGTATATGGTTTTAGATTTGATGCAGATCAAGCAATGCAGCCATAAGCGAGGTTGATGTGGAAGAGCTGGACAAGGTGTTCGAGAGCGTCGCCGAATACTTCAGCCTGCTGTCCGAACCCTCGCGGCTGAAGATCATGCATTGCCTGTGCAATGGCGAGCGTTCGGTTAATGAGGTGGTGGAAGCGACAGGGCTGACGCAGGCGAACGCCTCGCGCCACCTGAGCCTGTTGTATCGGTCCGGCGTGGTCGGGCGCCGCCGCGAGGGCAGCCAGGTTTTCTACCGGCTCATCGACCCCAACTTCACCGATCTGTGCCGCACGGTATGCATCGGCATCGCATCGCGCGACGAAGTGCAGCACAACCCGTCGCGGCGTGAATCCCTGCTGCGCCTCGAGCATGACTTGAAGCTCGAGCGCTGAGTCAGGGATGTCCGTCTCAACTTAAACACACAACCAGAACCGAGGGGAGTGTACGCATGGCAAACATCGATACCCGGCCTGGCCGGGTCAGGCCTGCGCCGGAGAATTTCCTGACCGACGAGCAGATCGCCGCGGTGAAGGACGGTCGGCGCGACTTTCTGCGAAAGGCGTTCGTGACGGCGTCGGCTGCGATGGCGGCACCCGCCGTGGCGCGCGCTGCCGGCGAAGGCGATCCCGCCATCCTGAACCTGCCGCCGTGGAGCACCTCGCTGGGCCAGCCGGTCGCAGCGAATCCCTACGGCATGCCTTCCAAGTACGAGCGCGGCCTGCAGCGGCGCGAAAGCCCGGGCCTGACCCGTGTCGGCGGCTCCTCGGTCGCCTTCACGCCGCTGCAAGGGCTGTTCGGCATCATCACGCCGTCGGGCCTGCATTTCGAGCGCCATCACCAGGGCTGGCACGACGTCGACCCGTCGAAGCACCGTCTGATGATCAACGGTCTGGTCAAGACCAATGCGGTCTTCACGATGGACGACATCATGCGACTGCCTTCGGTGTCGCGCATCCACTTCATCGAGTGCGGTGCCAACACCGGCATGGAGTGGGGCAACGTCGCGGTGCCGACCGTGCAGTACTCGCACGGCATGATCTCCTGTTCCGAGTTCACTGGCGTGCCCCTGAAGGAAATCCTCGACATGTGCGGGGCCGACTACAAGAAGGGCCGCTTCGTGCTGGCCGAAGGCGCCGACGGCTCGTCGATGACCCGTACCATCCCGATGGAACTGATCGAGTCGGGCGAGGTGCTGGTGGCCTACGGCATGAACGGCGAGATGCTGCGTCCCGAGAACGGCTACCCGCTGCGCCTGGTGGTGCCGGGCGTGCAGGGCGTGAGCTGGGTGAAGTGGCTGCGCCGCATCGAGGTCGGCGACAAGCCCTGGGCGACCAAGGACGAGGCGGTGCATTACGTCGACCTCATGCCCGATGGCCTGCACCGCCAGTACACCTCGATCCAGGAGTGCAAGTCGGTCATCACCACTCCGTCGGGCGGCCAGCTGCTGCTCGACAAGGGCTTCTACAACATCTCGGGCATGGCCTGGTCGGGCCGCGGCAAGGTCACCCGCGTCGATGTGTCCACCGACGGCGGCATCAACTGGCGCCAGGCACGCCTGGAGACGCCGGTGCTGTCGAAGGCGGTCACGCGCTTCAACATCGACTGGGTGTGGGACGGCAAGCCCGCGATCCTGCAGTCGCGCGCGGTCGACGAAACCGGCTACGTCCAGCCGAGCTACGGCCAGCTGCGCAAGGTGCGCGGTACCAAGTCGATCTATCACAACAACGCCATCCAGTCCTGGAAGGTGGTCGAATCCGGGGAGGTGAGCAATGTCCAGGTTCTCTAAGACGCTGATTGCGCTGCTCGTCGCCGGTGCGGCGACCTCGGCGATGGCTTTCGACCGCTATCAAGGCATCGGCCGACCGGCCACCGCGGCTGAAGTGAAGGCCTGGGACATCGACGTGCGACCCGATTTCGTCGGCCTGCCGAAAGGCTCGGGCAATGTCGACCGCGGCATGGAGCTGTGGGAAACCCACTGTGCCAGTTGCCATGGCGTGTTCGGCGAGTCCAACGAGGTGTTCACGCCCATCGTCGGCGGCACCACCCTGAAGGACATCGAGACCGGTCGTGTCGAGGCGCTGATCACCGGCGCGTCGCCGCAGCGCACCACGCTGATGAAGGTGCCGACCGTGTCGACGCTGTTCGACTACATCCAGCGCGCGATGCCCTGGACGGCGCCGAAGTCGCTGTCGCCCGACGATGTCTACGCGATCCTCGCCTACCTGCTCAACCTGGGCGAAATCGTGCCGGCCGACTATGTGCTGAGCGACGAGAACATCCGCGAAGTGCAGGAGCGCATGCCCAACCGCAACGGCATGACGACCGACCACGGCATGTGGCCGGGTGCGCCGGCCTCGAAGGGTGGCATCAGCAACGGCGGCAAGCCGGACGTCAAGAACGTCGCATGCATGAAGGACTGCAAGAAGGAAGTCGAGATCGTGTCCGCGCTGCCCGACTACGCGCAGGATGCGCACGGCAACCTCGCCGAGCAGAACCGTCCGGTCGGCCAGACGCGCGGCAAGCAGACGGGCGCGCCGGGCGAGCCCGCCGGCGATGGCCAGCCGTCGGCCGCCGCAGCGACGCTGGCACTGGCCAACGAGAAGGGCTGCATGGCCTGCCATGGCGTGGCGAACAAGATCGTCGGCCCCGGGTACAATGAGATTGCTCAAAAGTATCAAGGGCAGGTCGATGCCGAGGAAAAATTGATCGCCAAGGTGAAGAACGGCGGCCAGGGCACCTGGGGGGCCATTCCGATGCCGCCCCAGGGGCATGTCGCGGACGAGGACATCAAGCGACTCGTCGAGTGGATTCTGCAAGGCGCGAAAGCGCAGTAACACCTCTACAAGGAG
The DNA here is from genome assembly GCF_000310165.2 of Thauera sp. 63. NCBI lineage: Bacteria > Pseudomonadati > Pseudomonadota > Betaproteobacteria > Rhodocyclales > Zoogloeaceae > Thauera > Thauera sp. 63. Next base: position 36,207 of record NZ_AMXC01000009.1, on the reverse strand, counting down.
AGACGGGATGAATCATCAACGCAGGGATACCCTGAAAGCGGGTGGCGGTCTGGGCGTGTTCGGGCTGCTGGTCGCGGCCGGCATGATCAAGCCGGAGCTGGCCCAGGCGGCCTGGAACAAGGAAGCCTTCGAGGCGAAGTCGCTGGATGCTGCCTTCGGCGTGATCGGCGCCGGCAAGCCGGCTGAAAGCGGCGACGTGGTCATCACCGCGCCCGACATCGCCGAGAACGGTGCGGTCGTGCCGGTCGGGGTGGTCAGCAACATCCCGAAGACCGAGTACATCGCGATCATGATCGAGAAGAACCCGAACATGCTCGCCGCCAGCTTCACGATTCCCGATGGCACCGTCGCCGAAGTGCAGACGCGCGTCAAGATGGGCCAGACCTCCGACGTGTATGCCGTGGTCAAGGCCGACGGCAAGTTCTACATGTCGAAGAAGGAAGTCAAGGTCACCCTCGGCGGCTGCGGCGGCTGATCAAGCAACAGGTTCAGGAGAGAAAACGATATGGCAAGCCCGATGCGTATTCGCGCCGCCGCCAAGGATGGCGTTACTGAAGTTCGCGTGCTGATGTCGCACGTCATGGAAACCGGCCAGCGCAAGGATTCGTCCGGCGCCGTGATCCCGGCTCACTTCATCACCGAACTGACCGCCAAGCACAACGACAAGGTCGTGCTGAGCGCCGAGTTCGGTCCCTCGGTGTCCACCAACCCCTACCTCGCTTTCAAGTTCAATGGCGGCGCGAAGGGTGACAAGGTCGCCGTGACCTGGGTCGACAACAAGGGCGAGACCCGCACCGACGAAGTCCAGATCGCCTGATAGTCTTTGCGGCCCGCGATACGACGATCGCGGGCCGGCACCACAGGTGCAGGGAGCAGCGTGCCGGCCGCCGGCTGGCACCACATACCTGACAACGGGGTTCCGGACCCCGGAGGAGAGACGATGAAAAAACAACTCAAGGCGATTGCCGTGAGCGTAGGGCTTGCCCTGGCAGCGCCCGCGTTCGCGCAGGAAGACCTGAATTTCGACGCCTACCGCGAGATGCTGGCGGATGGCAATCCGGCCGAACTCTACGAAATGGAAGGGGAAGAGCTGTGGCGGACCGCGCGCGGTCCCAAGAACGCCACGCTCGAGCAGTGCGACCTCGGCCTGGGGGCAGGCGTGGTCGAAGGGGCTGCGGCACAACTGCCGCGCTTCTTCAAGGACACGGGCAAGGTGCAGGATCTCGAGTCCCGCCTGATGTACTGCATGGAAACGCTGCAGGGCATCCCCTCGGCGGAGATCATCAACGGCAAGTTCCTGCAGGGCGAGCGCGGCAAGGTCGCGGCGCTGGTGGCCTACGTGGTCACGCACTCCAAGGGCGCGAAGCTCGCCGTCGATCTCTCGCATCCCAAGATGAAGGAGATGTACGCGCTGGGCGAGCGGGCCTTCTACTACCGCACCGGCGCGATGGATTTCTCCTGTGCGTCCTGCCACAGCCAGGACGACAAGCGCATCCGCGCCACGCAACTGCCCAACATCACCAAGCCGGAAGGCGCGGCGGCGGGCTGGAGTTCGTGGCCCGCGTATCGCGTCTCGAATTCGCAGTTCTGGACCATGCAGCATCGGCTGTGGGACTGCTTCCGTCAGCAGCGCACGGCCGAGCCGATCTTCGCCTCGGGCGTGACCATCGCGCTGTCGGTGTTCATGGCGGGCAAGGGCAACGGTGCCGAGGCCCAGTGGCCGGGTGTGAAGCGCTAAGGGAGCGGACAACATGAAGAAGCTGTTCATTGCTGCGCCGCTGGCGCTGTGTGCATCGGTCGCCATCGCCGACGATCTGCAGGCGAAGGTCGAGGAGATGATGCTGAAGTCGTTCAAGGCCAACGGCATCGCCAGTCTCGATCGCCAGAAGCAGGACGCCGTGCAGAAGGCCTGCTCGAGCCCGACGCAGCCTGATGCCGAGACCATGAAGCGGCTCGAGGCTGCCGAGATGGCCACGATCCAGTGGCCGAGCGACGGCAACTACACGGGAGGCGACTGGAAGGAAGGGCAGAAGATCGCGGCCAGCGGTCGCGGCCTGACCTGGACCGACAAGACGCCCGACAACAATGGTGGTGGCTGCTACAACTGCCACGCGATGGACCCCAAGGAAGTCTCGGAGGGCACCATCGGACCCAGCCTCGAAGGCTACGCCAAGCTGCGCGGCAACTCGGAAGAAGTCGTGAAGTACACCTGGGGCAAGCTGTGGAACTCCAAGGCCTACAACGCGTGCAGCGACATGCCGCGCAACGGCTATGGCGGCATCCTCACCGAGGTCCAGATTCGCCACGTGATGGCCTACCTGTTCGACCCGGCTTCGCCGGTCAACCAGTAAGCGCCGCTCGCGAGCGCTACGGAGCAGGGCCCGCGGCCTCGGCCCCGGGCCCTTTTTTTGCCTCAAGCAAGGCGCGCACCAAGGCATGCGCGGCTCGCTCGATATAGTCAAAGGGAATGACCCATGTCGATGAATCGTCGTGAATTCATGCAGATGCTGGCGGTTGCTGCAGCCGGCGGCATGACGCTGCATTCAAGCTTCGCGCGTGCCGAAAAGGCCGCCGAGGCGCTGTACGACATGCCGAAGTTCGGCAACGTCAGCCTGTTGCACATGACCGACTGTCATGCGCAGCTGCTGCCGATCTACTTCCGTGAGCCCAACGTCAACCTGGGCGTGGGCGGCATGGTGGGGAACGCGCCGCACATCGTCGGCGAGCGCTTCCTGAAGCACTTCGGCATCAAGCCGGGCAGCATCGAGGCCCATGCCTTCACCTATCTCGACTTCGTCGAGGCGGCGAAGACCTACGGCAAGGTCGGCGGTTTCGCCCACCTGTCCACGCTTGTCAAGAAGATGAAGGCCAGCCGTCCGGGCGCGCTGCTGCTCGACGGCGGCGATACCTGGCAGGGCTCGGGCACCGCGCTGTGGACCAACGCCCAGGACATGGTCGACGCCTGCAAGCTGCTCGGTGTGGATGTGATGACCCTTCACTGGGAGTCGAGCTATGGCGCGGACCGCGTCAAGGAGATCGAGGAAAAGGACTTCGCGGGTCAGATCGACATCGTTGCCCAGAACGTGAAGACCACGGACTTCGAGGATCCGGTCTTCAAGCCCTACGTCATCAAGAACATCAACGGTGTGCCGGTGGCCATCGTCGGACAGGCCTTCCCCTATACGCCGATCGCCAACCCGCGCTGGCAGACGCCGGACTGGAGCTTCGGCATCCAGGAGCAGGGCATGCAGGAGGCGGTGAACGCGGCCCGGGCCGAGGGGGCGCAGGTCGTGGTCGTGCTGTCGCACAACGGCATGGATGTGGACCTCAAGCTCGCCAGCCGCGTCAACGGCATCGACGCGATCTTCGGCGGCCACACGCACGACGGCATGCCGGCGCCGACCGTGGTCGAGAACGCCGGCGGCAAGACGCTGGTCACCAACGCCGGTTCCAACGGCAAGTTCCTCGGTGTCATGGACTTCGACGTCAAGAACGGCAAGGTGGTCGATTTCCGCTACAAGCTGCTGCCGGTGTTCGCCAACCTGTTGCCGGCCGACCCCGAGATGGCGGCCTTCATCGACAAGACCCGCGCACCCTTCCTCGAGAAGCTCACCGAGAAGCTCGCCGTCACCGAAGGCCTGCTGTATCGCCGCGGCAACTTCAACGGCTCGTGGGACCAGCTCATCGTCGATGCGCTGATCGCCGAGAAGGACGCGGAACTGGCATTCTCGCCCGGCTTCCGCTGGGGCACCTCGTTGCTGCCGGGCGACACGATCACGATGGAGCACCTGCTCGACCAGACCGCGATCACCTACCCCTGGACCACGCTCACCGAGATGAGCGGCGAGATGATCAAGACCGTGCTCGAGGACGTGGCCGACAACCTGTTCAACCCCGATCCCTACTACCAGCAGGGTGGCGACATGGTGCGTGTGGGCGGCCTGCAGTATACCTGCGACCCGACCGCGACGATGGGCAAGCGCATCGACAACATGATGCTCAAGGGCAAGCGCATCGAGCCGGGCAAGACCTACAAGGTTGCCGGCTGGGCGCCGGTGTCGGAGGAGGCGAAGGATTCCGGTCCCGCCGTGTGGGACGTGGTCGCCAACTACCTGCGCAGCCAGAAGGTGGTGACCCAGCGCGCGCTGAACCTGCCGACCCTCAAGGGCATGGACGGCAACCCGGGTGTCGCTGTCTGACGCGGCTCCAACCGTCCGTCAGTGCCCTGCCAGCGCCCCGCCAGGCTTCATGCCGGCGGGGCGCTGGCGTTTACCGCATGGCATTCAGGGAACGTTAAGCGTTGTAAGCAATAAGTAAGTTCGATCGACCTATAATCCGCGTGCAGTCATAGGAGTCGGCTGCTCCTGGCCGGTTTCGCAGCGAAGCAAGCAAAACTTTTAAAGAGGAGACGTGATGGAACACAACGGCAAGACGTACTGGGGAACGGTACTAAGCCTGCTGACCAAGATCCTGATCATCTGGTTCCTGGTCTCGTTCGGCGCAGGCATTCTGTTCGCACCAGCACTCAACAGCATCTCGTTGGGTGGCTACCCGCTCGGTTTCTGGTTCGCTCACCAGGGATCGATCTACATCTTCATCGCGCTGATCTTCTACTACGCGAAGAAGATGGGTGACATCGACCGTCAGTTCGACGTTCACGAAGAATAATCAGGGGAGACACATGGATCTTCAAACAATCACCTACCTGGTGGTCGGCGCGTCCTTCGCGCTGTACATCGGCATCGCCATCTGGGCGCGTGCCGGCAGCACCAGCGAGTTCTATGCCGCGGGCGGCAGCGTCCACCCGATCACCAACGGCATGGCCACCGCAGCGGACTGGATGTCCGCTGCATCCTTCATCTCCATGGCGGGCCTCATCGCCAACATGGGTTACGGCGGCGGCCTGTTCCTGATGGGCTGGACCGGCGGCTACGTTCTGCTGGCGATGCTGCTGGCCCCGTACCTGCGCAAGTTCGGCAAGTTCACCGTGCCGCAGTTCATCGGCGACCGCTTCTATTCGAAGACGGCCTCCACGGTGGCGGTGGTCTGCCTGCTGACCGCATCGCTGACCTACATCATCGGCCAGATGACCGGCGTCGGCGTGGCGTTCTCGCGCTTCCTCGGCGTGTCGAGCGACACCGGTATCTACATCGGTATGGCGATCGTGTTCATGTACGCGGTGTTCGGCGGCATGAAGGGCATCACCTACACCCAGGTTGCGCAGTACATCGTGCTGATCGCCGCCTACCTGGTGCCGGCCTTCTTCATCTCGCTGCAGCTCACCGGCAACCCGCTGCCGCAGCTGGGTCTGGGTTCCAACATGATTGGCACCGACGCCTCGCTGCTGAGCAAGCTCGACCTGGTGGTCAAGGACCTGGGCTTCGACCAGTACACCACCTCGCTGCCGGGCAGCACGCTCAACTACTTCGTCTACACCATGTCGCTGATGATCGGTACCGCGGGCCTGCCGCACGTCATCATGCGATTCTTCACCGTGCCGACGGTGAAGGATGCGCGTAGCTCGGCGGGTTGGGCACTGGTCTTCATCGCCCTGCTGTACACCACCGCGCCGGCGGTCGGCGCGATGGCCAAGTTGAACCTGCATGCCACCGTGAACTCGGCAGTTGGTCTCGAAACCGACGCTCAGGGCCGGTTGGTCGTCAATTCGGATAAGGTCAAGGCCAACGCTGATCTGTACGCGCCTGAAGCCAGCCTGGCGTACGAGCAGCGCCCGGAGTGGATGAAGCGCTGGGAAAAGACCGGCCTGCTGAAGTTCGAGGACAAGAACGGCGACGGCCGCATCCAGTACTACAACGACAAGACCAAGAACGCCGATGCCAAGGCCAAGGCCGACGCCGCAGGCTGGAAGGGCAACGAGCTGACGGTGAACGCCGACATCATGGTGATGGCGAACCCGGAAATCGCGCTGCTGCCCAACTGGGTGATCGCGCTGGTTGCCGCGGGTGGTCTGGCTGCCGCGCTGTCGACGGCTGCCGGCCTGCTGATGGCGATCTCGTCGGCGGTGTCGCATGACCTGGTGAAGGGCATCTTCAACCCGAACATCAGCGAGAAGAACGAGCTGATGGCAGGCAAGGTCTCGATGGCCGTGGCGATCGTAATTGCGGGCTGGCTCGGCCTGAACCCGCCGGGCTTCGCGGCCGGTACGGTTGCGCTCGCCTTCGGTATCGCGGCCTCCTCGCTGTTCCCGGCGATCATGATGGGCATCTTCTCCAAGAAGATGAACAAGGAAGGCGCGATCGCAGGCATGCTGTCCGGCCTGTTCGTGACCCTGTTCTACGTGTTCGCACACAAGGGCATCTTCTTCGTGAAGGGCACGGAGTTCGTCGATCTGATCGGCGGTCCGAACAGCTTCTTCGGCATCACGCCGGAGGCTTTCGGTGCGGTCGGTGCCGTGGTCAACTTCATCATCGCCTTCGTTGTCGACAAGGTCACGAAGGAGCCGCCGGAGCACATCCAGCACATGGTGGAAGCCGTGCGCATCCCGCGTGGTTCGAAGGCTGTGGAAGGCGCCCACTGATCCGGGCATGCAGTAAGCGCGGCACGGCGCCCCCGGCGCCGTGCCGACGAAGGACCCCGCTCGCTTCGCTGGCGGGGTCTTTTGTTTTGTGGCACCTTGCGCGCCTGCCGCTCGAGCGGTGTGTTGCGCCCCGATGGAGTAGCTCATGGTTTTCGATGTCAGCGTTGCCCTCAACTGGATCCTTTTCCTCGCCCTGTTCCCGATCGCGTTCTTCTGGCTCAGAAGGGCATGGCGCATCATGGTCAAGCGCGACTTTTCCGAGGTGGCGCTCAAGCGCGGCGAATCGCCCCGGAATCCAGCCCGCTATGCGCCCTTTGCCGCCGCGATCAACCTGATCGGGGGCGGGATCGTCGTGTTCGTGATCTTCGGCATCCTGACGGCCCGCTTCGATTTCGAGACCTGGAGTGCGATCGCCGGATCGACGATCTGGATGAAGTTCATCTTCGACTTCATCCTCAGCCGGCAGGCGCATCCGATGGTGCTGAAGAAGCGCAACAAGCAGGAAAACGCCGCGGGGGATGCGGGCAAGTAGGCGCTGGCGCGAGCGTGGCCGGCGCGAGGCCGGTCAGTGGCGCTCGCCCACGCCGTAGCGTTTGTCCAGGCGGTTCATCGTGATCACGTAGACAATGATGATCACGAGGTACACCACCAGCGCCCCCTGGGCGAAGATGTAGAAACCGAGCGGGAAGCCCAGGAAGGTGACGGCATTGAGCTCGTCCGCGAAGTAGGCGGCGACGAAGGTGACGCCGAACCACACCGAGAGGAGCCCGAGGGTCAGCAGCAGGGTACGGCGCCAGTAGGCGCGTTGTGCAGCGGTCAGTGGTGTCGCCATGTCATGGGTGTCCCGTCGGGCAAGCCGACGGGACCGTCTGTCGTTCAGGACGCGCCGTTGCCGTTTTCCCCGTGGGCTCGCACGAGTTGCGCCTGGGTTTCGGCCGGGGCCGGTTCATAGCCACCGGCGTTGAGCATGAACTCGCTCTCGCCCGCGCAGATCGCCTTCAGCCTGCTTTCGAATCCATCCAGGCTTGCCATCGGTACGCGTGCCGAGATCAGGGTCCAGCCCGCGGTCGGGCTGTCGGTGCTGGTGAGGCGGCCGCGACGTCCGGCAAGCTCGGCGCTGACGTCGCCGAACAGGGTGTCGGCGACTTTCACCTGCACATCGAGCAGGGGCTCTAGCACCTGCGGACGGGCCGCCAGCACGGCTTCGACCAAGGCATGGCGCGCAGCGGTGACGAAGGATACCTCGTTCGAGTCGACCGCGTGATGCTTGCCGTCGGTGACGACCACGCGCAGGTCCTGCAGCGGGAAGCCGGCGAAGGCGCCTTCAGCCAGCGCCTGGCGTACCCCCTTTTCCACCGCAGGCATGAAGTTGGTCGGAATCGCCCCGCCCTTGACCTCATCGGCCAGTTCGATGCCCGTGCCGCGCTCGAGCGGCTCGACCCGCAGTGCCACCTCCCCGAACTGGCCCGCGCCGCCGCTCTGCTTCTTGTGGCGGTAGCGTGCCTCGGCAACGATGGTGATCGTCTCGCGGTAGGGGATGCTTGGCGGCGCGGTGTCGAGTTGCAGGTTCCAACGCGACGACAACTCGTCGAGCACGATCTTCAGGTGCTGCTCGCCAAGGCCGCGTACCACCGTGCGGCGGTTGCGATGGTCGAAGGTCACTTCGAGGCAGGGGTCCTCCTCGATCAGGCGTGCCAGGGCTTCGGACAGCTTCTGCTCGTCGGCCGGCTTGCGCGTCATCAGCGCCAGACCGTACACCGGCTGGGGGTAGGGCGTGGGCGCGAGGTGGAAGAAATCCTCGTCGTGCGAATCGTGCAGCACGGCGTCGCGCATGAGTTCGTCGATGCGTGCCACCGCGCACAGGTCGCCCGGCACGGCCAGCGGCGTCTCGACCGCCGTCTTGCCCTGCATGCGCAGCAGGTGCGCCACCTTGAAGGCCTTGCGGCCGTCGCCGATGAAGAGTTGCGAGTTCGGGGTGACGCTGCCCTGATGGACGCGGAACAGACCCAGCTTGCCGCGGTAGGGGTCGTTGGCGATCTGGAACACGTGGGCGACGACATGGCGATCGGGCGCAAGCGCGACTGCGACCGCTTCGGCCGCCGCGCCTTCGCCCTTCAGGAACGCAGGCGGGTTGCCTTCGGTGGGGTCGGGCGCGAGCTTGCCGAGGATGTCGAGCAGTTCGCGGATGCCGGCGCCGCTGCGCGCGGAGACGAAGCACACCGGTATGAGATGGCCCTCGCGCAGGGCCTGTTCGAACGGGGCGTGCAGTTGCTCGGGGTCGAGCGATTCCCCCTGTTCGAGATACTTCGCCATCAGGTCCTCGTCCAGTTCGACGATCTGGTCGACGATGGCGTCGTGCGCTGCGCCGACGCTGGAGAATGCGGTGGCTGCCTCGTTCTGTGGCGCGAAGAAGCAGTCGATGACGCGGCTGCCGTTGGCTGCAGGGAGGTTGATCGGCAGGCATTCGCGGCCGAACTCGGCGACGATGGCGTCCATCAGCGCCCCGAAGTCCACCCCGTTGGCATCGATCTTGTTGACCACGATCATGCGGCACTTGGCGCCGGCCTCCTGCATCATGCGGCGCGCCACGCTTTCGACCCCGGCAGCGGCGTTGATGACGACGACTGCGGTATCGACCGCGGGCAGTGCGACCAGCGCGCGACCTGCGAGGTCGGGCAGGCCCGGGGTGTCGAGCAGGTTGATCCAGTGGCCGGCCCATTCCAGATGCACCAGGGCCGCGTGCAGCGAGTGCCCCATCGCCTTTTCCTGCGGGTCGAAGTCCGACACGGTGTCGCCGCGTTCGACGCTGCCCGCGGCGCCAATCTCGCCCGCAGCCGCGAGCAGGGATTCGACGAGGGTGGTCTTGCCGCTGCCGGCATGGCCGAACAGTGCCAGGTTGCGGATGTCGTGAACCGAGCTGGGTGTCATCTTGCGCCTCCCGTCTTGTGGAATGGGCTCAAGTTTCCGCCTGCTGCGCCCGCATGGCAATGCGGCAGATCAACTCGATCGCGTCTGCGCCGCCGGGGCGCTCAGGCGCTGCGCAGGCGGGCGATGCGGGTCAGCAGGATCGCAGCCAGCGGGAGCAGCAGGCCAAGCAGGGTCACCGTGAGCAGCAGTGCGCCGAGTTCGCTGTAGTCCGCGGGCGTGGTGATCGCCCCGGTGGCGGCATCCTTGATCTCGCGCGCGACCGTGTAGAGCTGGTTCAGGTACTTGGTGCCGAGCTGCGAAGCCGACAGCGCGAGGTTGGTGAAGGACGCCATCACGGCGAAGAAGGTCGCCTTGAGATGGGGTGGCGCGGAGTTGGCGATCCAGGCCAGCATCGGCACCATCGACACCTGGCCGAGCGGGGATTCGAGCGCAGTGTTGGCGATGGCGATGAAGCGTGCATCGACCACGCCGCCGGTGTGCGCGGCCGTCCATTCGTGCAGGCCGTGGAACATGCCGAGGATGGGCAGCGACAGCAGCGTCGAGGCGATGGTCAAAAAGATCACGATGTCGGCGATCGACTTCTCGGCCATGAAGCGGCGGAACAGGAACAGGCCGGCCAGCGTCAACGTGCTGGTGATGAGATCCAGCCGCGACAGGAAGCTCTGGTCGAAGCCGAGCTCGTCGATCATCCACCAGCTCGCGCCGGCACCCGGGCCGGGCAGGGCGCGGAAGGCGAAGATGATGATGACGGTGCCGAGCAGGGTGCGTGCGGCCTCGGGTGAAAGCTCGCGCAGCAGGCGGCTGATCATGAAGCCGATGATCGCGAACGAGGCCGCGAAGATGACTTCCTGCCCGTAGGTGAAGCCGGACAGGCCGATGCCGATCGTCAGCGCCACGAACACCGCGCTGCCGCCGAGGATCCACCAGTTGGGCGGCGTCTTCTCGTCCGGGGCGTGCAACAGGCGGTCGATTTCGGCGTGGCTGCGCCCGAGGTCGGCGAGCCGCTTTGCCTCCCGCCGCTTGAGGAAGCCGGCGAGCAGTACGCCGCTGACCGACAGCAGCGGGATGACCAGCGCAAGCTCGTAGATCCGCAGGTAGATCGCAATCTTGTCCGCCTCGGGCAGGGTCTCGGAGCCCTGGAACATGGCCACGTTGGCCAGCGAAACCAGCACCGTGCCGCCGATGATGGCGACGCGGCCGAGCATTTGCATGGTGGTGTGCATCAGGCGGATCGCCTCGGGCGGGATCGGTTCGCCGCGCGCGTCGAGCCGCGGCACCGCTTCCACCGTCATCGCGTCGGCCACCGCGTCCTGCATGACGTAGCCGACCGGCGACAGCAGCACCGACAGCACGAACCAGGCTTCGATCGGCATCACCGCGCGCATTGCGTCCGGGCTGCCGATGAGGCCGATCATGATCAGCAGGCCGGCGGCGATCAGCGAAGCGCCGAGATAGACCAGCCCCGCCTTGTATCGCCACATCAGGTCCACCAGATGGCCGATCGGCATCTTCAGCGCCCACGGAATGCCGGCCCAGAAGCCGAGCGCGGCGAGGAAAGCCGCGGACAGGCCGAGGTAGTCCTTGACGAAGAAGGTGCCGACGATGCCGGTCAGCCCCGATACGCCCGCTGCGCAATACACCATCAGCGGCGGCAGGTAGGACAGCCGCATCTCGCGGCCGAGTTCGAGGATGTTGCGGTCGATCCAGCGGTGAAGGGCAGTCAGCACGCGTGCGTCCTCGGCATCGTTGGGTTGCGGGCCCGGCTGGCCGCTGCGGCCGAGCGGGCGCTCAGTGGCCGAACAGGCGCTCGAGCCAAGGCATGATCCATGGCAGGGACAGCGCGGTGAGCAGTCCGTTCAGCCCCATCGCCAGGGCCGCAAAGGCCCCGGCCTGCTCGCTGACCTGGAAGGCGCGCGCCGTGCCGATGCCGTGGGAGGCCAGGCCGATGGCGAAGCCGCGGATGGCATGGTCGCCGATGCGCAGCCAGCGGTACAGGTAGGGCGCACCGATGGCGCCGAGCACGCCGGTCAGCATCACCAGGGCGGCGGCCAGCGCCGGCAGGCCGCCGAGCGGTTCGGCCACGGCCATTGCGATCGGCATGGTGACGCTCTTGGGCGCGAGCGACATCAGCGACGGATGGCTGGCGCCAAGCAGCGCGCCGATGCCATAGGCCGACAGCGCCGCGGTCAGCGAGCCCACAAGCAGGGCGATCATCAGCGGGCCCGCCATCGCCTTGAGCTTGGGCCACTGCGCATAGAGCGGGATCGCCAGAGCCACCGTTGCCGGGCCGAGCAGGAAATGCACGAACTGCGCACCATCGAAGTAGGTGCGATAGTCCATGTCGCCCAGCGCGAGCACGGTTGCCACCATGGCAATGGCCAGCATCACCGGGTTGGCGAGCGGATGGAAGCCGGCGCGCTTGTACAGCCAGAACGCCGCCTGGTAGGCCACCAGCGTCAGCGTCAGGCCAAGCAGTGGCGAGGTCGACAGGTAGACCCAGAGCTCCGTCAGGCGCGGGGTCATGACCGGGCCTCTTCGCGGGGCCTGCGTCGTTTGACCAGTGCATTGAGCACCAGCGCGGTGACGACGATGGCGAGGAAGGTGCTGCCTACGAGCGCGGCAGCCAGTGGCAGCCATTCGGCCGCGATCAGTTCGCCGTAAAGCACGATGCCGGTGCCGGCAGGAATGAACAGCAAGGACAGGTGCTGCAGCAGGTTGCCGGCGGTCTGGCGCAGGTTGTCGCTCGGCCCGCCGCGCAGCAGCAGGGCGAGGAACAGCAGCGCCATGCCGATCACCGGGCCGGGCACCGGCAGGCCAAGCCCGCGTGCGATGACTTCGCCAGCGAGCTGGAACACGAGCAGCAGGGTCAGGGCAGCGATCATGGCATCAGCGAGGTAACGAGGAGGGGCGCAGCTTAACAGGGCTCAGGCCGGCAGCAGCACATGGCCGGCAGTGCGCAGCGCGATGCCGACGATCGCACCCAGTGCGGCGGGTTTCCACACCGTCGCCACCCGCGGCCCGGCGGAAATCAGCACGGCCACACCCGCGACATCCAGCGGGTGGATCAGGAAGCCGGCGCTGGCGTTGAGCGTGCTCACGCTGGTGACGCCGGATTTCAGCATCTCGTCCATCACCCCCATCATCGCGGTGCCGCCCGCGATGCACTTGGTCAGGGTCAGCAGGATCAGTGCGGGATCGATGCCGAGGAAATTCAGCAGCGGCGTCAGCGCGCCGGTCAGGGCGTCGATGCTGCCGGTCGCGCGCAGCGCCATCACCGCCACCAGCGCGAGCACCAGCATCGGGATCGCGCCGACGGAAATCTTGAAAGCCTCTGCGCCCGCACGGTTGATCACGTCGAGCACGCCCTTGGCATCTTCGGCGACGCGGTGGTGCAGGGTTTCGTCGAGCCGGGCCTCGGCGGCCGACAGGTGGCGACCGAAACCGTGGTAGGTCACCGCCGCCGCAGCGATGCCGCCGACCAGTGACAGCAGCAGCACCGGGCCGAAGGACAGGCCCATTGCCGCCATCGGAAAGGTGACGTTGGCCTGCGCCATCGCCATCACCATTGCCAGCGTGGCCGCGAGGTGACGGTCGGAGGCGCCGCGGCTCTCCATCATCGTCAGCGTCGCCATTGGCGCGGCGAAGCTGACGAAGTTAATCTGCAGCGCGGCAAAGACGCCCAGTCCGGTCAGGCCTGCCGGGCGCAGCAGCGGGGCGAGGCGGGCAACGACCCAGTCGAGCACGCCGCGCGCCTCGAGCATGCGCATCAGCGACAGCATGACCACCATGATCGGCAGCAGCACGAATAGCGACAACTCGACGGCCGAGCGGCCGGCCTGGAGAATGATCTGGGTCAGGAGGTCCATGGTGCGGGGGTGGTGTGCGTCGTGCTGCGCTGCAGTATCGGGCGTTCGATGATACGGGCTGCGTGCGTCATGGTCGACGTGGCGGGTCGAGGCGGTCCGCGCTTCGGGCTCAGCCTTCGTTGCCGCGGAACACGCGCACGCCGAAGCTGACCCCGGCCACCAGCAGCACGATACCCGCGGCTTCGGCTGGCGTCGGCCAGCGCTGATACCAGATGAAGGCGTAGAGCAGGGCAGCCAGCGTCTCGAACACGATCAACTGGCCGACCAGCGCGGCGGGCAACAGGTGGCTGGCCGTGTTCCACAGCAGGGTGCCCAGCCAGGACGCCGCGAGGCCGAGCAGCACGCACATGCCGACGAACAGCAGTGGCTGCGGGCCGAGCGGCCAGGCGAAGGCGCTACCGGGCGTGATCGCGTCCCAGGCAGCGTAAGCGATGCCCGCGAGCACGGCGACCGGCAGGGTGGCCAGGCCCTGCGCCGTGGCCCACGCGCGCGACAGGCCGGGGCCGCGCGCACGCAGCCAGCGGCTGTTGCGAATGGGGTACCAGGTCCAGCAGGCGAGCGCGAGTACGGCGAACGCCAGCCCCCATGCCTGGTCGCCGGGCTGTGCGGCGCCGGGCTGGTTGCCGCTGTCGCCATGCACGACCAGCAGGCCGGCCAGGATCAGCACCAGCGGCAGGGCCAGGCGCGACCAGCGCACCGCGTCCTCGCCGCCGTTGCGACGGTCGATGAGGTTGGCGCAGACGGCGATCACCACCGGCAGGGTGCCGATGATCAGGGTCGGCAGCGGGGCACCGGCGAGCTGGATCGCGCTGGCCAGCGTGGCGTAGTAGAGCAGGTTGCCGATCAGGGCGAGCTTGGCGGCCTCGATCCAGTCGGCGCGGTCGAGTTGCGCCAGCGCGCGGCGGTCGAACCAGGCAAGGCCGAGCGCGAGCAGGCCGAACGCAAGGTAGCGGCCCACCGCCAGCATGAAGCCAGGGTAGTCGCCGAGCACCAGTGGGGTGAGGAAGACCAGTCCCCACAGCAGGCCGGCGCCGAGCGCCGCGACGAGACCGGCCAGCATGGCCTCAGAGCGTCTTGCCGAAGTAGTAGATCGTCAGCACGCCGCCGACGCCGATGATGAAGCGGCGCAGCCAGATCGCCGGCACCTTGCGCGCCACGGCTGCGCCCCAGTAGCCGCCGATGGTCGCGGTCACGATCATCACCAGGGTGTGCGGCCACGACACCGCGTTGGCGATCACGAAGGTGGCGACCGCGACGCTGTAGATGACGGCCGACAGCCAGTTCTTCAGCGCGTTGATCTCGTGTACGTCCTTGAAACCCTGGATCGCGAGCGCGGCGATCATCAGGATGCCCATGCCGGCGCCGAAGAAGCCGCCGTAGATCGAGACCACGAGCTGGAACACGAAACCGCCCGGGCCGATGTGGCGTTCGTCCGCACCCGAGGGGGTGGGCTTCCAGCGCTTCACCAGCGCGGAGATCTGGGCGCTGAAGGCGAACAGCACGGTGGCGACGAGCAGCAGCCAGGGGATCAGCTTCGAGAACGCGGCGTTCGAGGTTGCCAGCAGCAGCAGGCCGCCGGCAATGCCGCCGATGAAGGCGACGATCGACAGCATCGGCAGGCTTTTCGAGAAGCGCTTGAGTTCGCGGCGGAACGCCCATGCGCCGGCAAGGCTTCCCGGCCACAAGGCGACCGAGTTGCTGGCATTGGCGACGACCGGCGGTACACCGACCGCGAGCAGGGCAGGGAAGGAGAAGAAGGTGCCACCACCCGCCACCGAATTGACCGCGCCGGCCGCAAATGCAGCGACGCCGATGAGGGCGATGGAAAATAGATCGAGGCCTGCCATGAGGGGCGAACGAGGGAAGCGAGCTGGGAAGTTCGGGGGTGGCCGATGGCGCGCATCGGTACCGCGTTGTGGCGCGGCTGCCGGGGGTGGTCCCCCGGCGTCGCGTTCTGATTGGAGCCTGTCTCCTCCGCCCCGAATTGGTGCGAAGTGTAGTGCAGCATTCCCAGAAAATGAATATGGATGGAAAAGTTTTTTTTGTGATTGGGGGCCGGCGTGTGCGGGTTGGGGGCACCCGCGAGTCGAGGTGCCGGCAACGGCGGATCGCACGGGCGCCTGCGCGCGCGGAAATGGCGTCGGCAATGGTTGAACACCCAGCGGCGATGGGTTATAGTGCGCGCCCTCAGCCGGCATAGCTCAGTTGGTAGAGCAGCGCATTCGTAATGCGAAGGTCGGGGGTTCGACTCCTCTTGCCGGCACCAGCTTCAAACAGAAAGGTCAGTCCTCAGGGGCTGGCCTTTTTGCTTTACGGGCTGCATGCGTGGTGATCCTCCGCAGGCGTACCATAGGCTTCCATTTCCATCTGGCTTCTGGCGAGGAGAGAACATGAAGACTTCCGTGGTCCTGACCTTGATCGGGCCCGACCGGCCGGGTCTCGTGAGTGCCGTGGCGGCGCGGGCGAGCGCCGCGGGCGCGAACTGGATGGAAAGCCGTCTGGCGCAACTCGCCGGCAAGTTCGCCGGGGTCGTGCGCCTCGAGGTGGATGCCGGGCGAGCGGCTGAACTGGAGAGCTTGCTGCGCAGCCTGGAGACCGAAGGCCTGCGTGTTGCAATCGAGCAGGGGAGCAGCCGTCCGGCGGTCGCCTTTCGTCGTGCCCGACTCGAACTCGTCGGTCACGATCGTCCGGGCATCGTGCGCGACATCTCGATCGTGCTGGCGCGACACGGCGTCAGCATCGATGCGCTCGAGACCTCGTGCGAGAGCGCGTCGATGTCGGGTGAGCCGCTGTTCCGCGCGCTGGCCGAACTCGAATTTCCGCATGGTGTAGCGCTGGATTCGGTGCGCGGCGATCTCGAGGCGCTGGCCAACGAGCTGATGGTCGATCTCGATCTCCACGACGAGGGCGGCAGCGCGAGTGCAGGTTGAACAGGGGGCGCCGCGACGGCGCCTGCCCGACCCGATCCGGGCGCTGGGGCATCGCAACTTCCGTTATTACTTCACCGGCCAGGTAGTGTCGATCCTCGGCACCTGGATCCAGCAGGTGGCGATGTCGTGGCTGGTGTATCGCCTGACGGGTTCGGTTGCCCTGCTCGGCGTCACCACGTTTGCGGCGCTGGTGCCGATGCTGGTGGTGGGGCCGCTCGCCGGCGCATGGATCGACCGCCACGACAAGCGCCGGCTCCTCATCATCGTGCAGGGGCTGCTCGCGCTGCAGGCCTTCACGCTGGCGGCGCTGACAATGCTGGATCTGGTCGGTCCCGCGCTGCTGGTGGCCATGTCGGTACTGCTCGGCGTGCTCAACGCCTTCGACGCGCCGCTGCGTCAGTCGCAGATCAACAGCTTTGTCGACGACCGTGCCGATCTGCCGAACGCGCTGGCACTCAATGCCATGGCGTTCAACGCCGGGCGCTTCTTCGGCCCCCCGCTCGCGGGGCTGCTGCTCGGGCTGACGTCCGAGGCCTTCTGCTTCGTGCTCAACGCGCTGTCGTTCTCGGCGCTGGCGTTTGGCGTGTGGCGGATCCGGGTGGCAGCGTCACCCCGCGCCACCGGCAGCACCGCGTCGGTGTTTCGCGAAGGGCTTGGTTACGTGTGGACGGAGTATCCGGTCCGGACGCTGATCCTCATTCTGGCGACCGCCAACCTCACGGCGTCGAGCTACGCGGTGCTGCTGCCGGTGTTTGCGAAGGATGTCTTCGGCGGCGATGCGAGCATGCTCGGCATGCTGTGGGGCGCGGCGGGCGGGGGCGCCTTCCTCGCGACCGTGTTCCTCGCCACGCGCAAGAACCTGCCCGGCCTGGTCGCCGTGGTCATCAGCGGAGCGGCGATCGGTGCACTGGGCCTGCTGGTGTTCTCCTACAACCGCTATCTGCCACTGTCGCTGCTGGCGATGGGGATGGTGGGAATGGGCATCTCGATCGGCAACGTTGCCACCAACATGTTGCTGCAGACGCTGGCACCGGACCGCCTGCGCGGGCGTGTCGTGTCCTTCTTCAGTTCGACGCGCTTCGGCTTCGATGCGATCGGCGGCCTTTTGGCCGGTCTGCTGGCGGCGCAGATTGGCGTGCAGCGGGCGATGCTGCTCGAAGGTGTCGTGCTGGCGGTCTTCGCGCTTTGGGCGCTGCGCATTCGCGGCCGGCTGCGGGACGAGGTGGTGCGCAGGCTCCCTTAGGCGGTTCGCCCGTGTGATCGGTGCGCATACATCTATTGACGTTAACGTTAACGTGAACTATTTTCGCGGCCGAGTTTCAATCAATCGACAGGACTAGGAGTTTCGCGATGCAGATCGAGAACGGCGTATTCGTGGTAACCGGCGGTGGTTCGGGCCTGGGGGCGGCAACGGCGCGCATGCTGGTCGAAGCCGGTGGTCGTGTGGTGCTGGCCGACGTCAATCGTGAGGCGGGCGAGGCAGTGGCGGCCGAGCTTGGTGCCGCAGCGGCTTTCGTGATGACGGATGTGACCGATGAGGCAAGCGCAAAGGCGGCCATCGATCGCGCCGTGTCCGGCTTCGGCGGACTGAATGGTCTCGTCAGCTGCGCGGGCGTGGCGCCTGCAGAGAAGGTGGTGGGGCGTGAAGCGCCGCATCGGCTCGAGTCGTTCGCACGCACGGTGTCGATCAACCTGATCGGCACCTTCAACATGATCCGCCTTGCAGCCGACGTGATGAGCAAGGCCGCGCCCAATGAGGGCGGCGAGCGTGGCGTGATCGTCAGCACCGCGTCGGTTGCGGCGTTCGACGGCCAGATCGGGCAGGCAGCCTACGCCTCTTCGAAGGCGGGCGTGGTTGGTCTGACCCTGCCGGTGGCACGCGAACTGTCGCGCTTCGGCATCCGGGTGATGACGATCGCCCCGGGCATCATGGAAACGCCGATGCTGATGGGCATGCCGCAGGAAGTGCAGGACTCGCTGGGCAAGATGGTTCCGTTCCCGTCCCGTCTCGGCAAGCCCGCCGAATTCGCCGGACTGGTGCGCCACATCATCGAGAATGCCTACCTGAACGGCGAGGTGATCCGCCTCGACGGCGCGATCCGCATGGCGGCGAAGTAACCGCCGCATTCCCCCTGTCCGGCGTTGCGTCAGCATGCCGCAGCATGTTGCGGCGCAATGGCCGGGGCCGGGGAAATGTGCTAAAAACGGCTCTCCCGATTCGACCGCCCCGCAAGGACTGTCCTTGCGGGGCGGCTTTGCATTGCTGCCGATGACTGCTGCCGACCTGAGCGCTGCCCCGACCCAAGACGTGGTCGACACCGATTGTTATCACTGCGGTCTGCCGATTCCGCCCGAGACGCGCCACTACGTTCGCGTGGATGGACGTGAGCGAAGGATGTGCTGCGTCGGCTGCGAGGCGGTCGCCCAGTCCATCGTTGATAACGGCCTGGTGGATTATTACCGCCACCGCGACGCAATGCCCGAGACGCGACGCGAAGCCATGCCGGTCGAGCTGCAGGAACTGGGGCTCTTCGATCATCCCGATTTCCAGAAGAGCTTCGTACGCCCGGTAGGCGAGCACGAGCGCGAGGCCTCGCTGATCCTCGAAGGCATCACCTGTGCGGCCTGCGTGTGGCTCAACGAGAAGCACGTTGCCCGTCAGGACGGCGTCTCCGCGGTCGAGATCAACTATGCGACGCGCCGTGCCCGCGTGCGCTGGGACGAGCGCAAGATCAAGCTGTCGGACATCCTCGGTGCCATCCAGGCGATCGGTTACCGCGCCTATCCGTACGACGCCGAGCGCTCCGAACAGATCGCCGACCGCGAACGTCGCTCGATGCTGTGGCGGGTCTTTGTCGCCGGCTTCGGCATGATGCAGGTCATGATGTACGCCTTCCCCGTCTACGTGGCGAGGGATGGCGACATGACCTGGGACATCGAGCAGTTGCTGCGCTGGGCCAGCCTGCTGCTGACCCTGCCGGTGGTGCTGTACTCGGCCGCGCCCTTCTTTCAGCGGGCCTGGCGCGATGTTCGCCTGCGCCGGCTCGGCATGGACGTGCCGGTCGCGGTCGGGGTGGGCAGCGCATTTCTTGCCAGCCTGTGGGCGACACTGACCGATGGGCCCGAGGTGTATTTCGACTCGGTCACGATGTTCGTCTTCTTCCTGCTCGGCGGCCGCTATCTCGAGATGATCGCGCGCCAGAAGGCGGTGCGCGGCGTCGAAGAACTGGGCAAGGTGCTGCCATCCTTCGCCGAGCGCCTCGCTGGCTGGCCCGCTCAGACGACGGGTGACCGCGTGCCGACGGCGCAACTCGAGCCTGGGGACATCCTGCGGGTGCGGCCGGGTGAGGTGATTCCGGCCGATGGCGTGGTCGTGGATGGCGTTGGCGAGGTCAATGAGGCGCTGCTGACTGGCGAGAGCGTGCCCATCGCCAAGCGCGCGGGGGACAGCCTGACCGGTGGCAGCATCAACGTGTCGTCCCCGCTGCTGTTCCGGGTGGAGCACGTGGGCGACGCCACGCGCCTCGCCGCGATTCGTCGCCTGATGGAGCGCGCTGCGACCGAGAAGCCTCGTGTCGCGACGCAGTCGGACAGGGTCGCAGCCTGGTTCATCGTCACGCTGCTGGTCCTTGCGTCCATCACGGGCGTCGCCTGGTACTTCATCGACAGCGAGCGGGCGTTGTGGGTGTTCGTGTCGGTGCTGGTGGTCGCCTGTCCCTGTGCGCTGTCGCTGGCCACGCCGACCGCGCTGACAGTGGGTACCGACGCGATGGCGCGCATGGGTGTGCTGGTCACCCGCGGCCACGCGATCGAAACCCTGGCCCATGCCAATCATTTCGTGTTCGACAAGACGGGCACCCTGACCCATGGCCGGATGCGGCTCGAGGAGGTTCTGCCGCTCGGTGAGCGTGGCGCCGATGAACTGATCGCGGTCGCGGCAGCGATAGAACAGGGGTCCGAGCATCCGGTTGCTGCGGGCTTGCGCGAGGCCGCGGCCGGATTCGCCTTGCCCGAGGTTGCCGGGCTCCGGGCAGAAACGGGGCAGGGTATGCAGGGGCTGATCGACGGCAGGCGGGTCTGGATCGGCCGCCCCTTGTATGTGGCGGAGTCGGCCGGACTTTCAATGCCGCAGGGTCTCGACGCCTTTTCCGCCACTGGCGGCACGGTCGTGGCGCTGGCGGCGGAGGGCGGCTGGCTTGGCGCCTTCCGCCTGGCCGATACCTTGCGCGACGAGGCGCCGGTGCTCGCGCAGCGTCTTGCCCGTGAGGGTACGGCGGTGTCGGTGCTGTCCGGTGACTCGCCCGCCGTCGTCGCCTCGGTCGCAGCTTCGCTCGGCGTTGGCGATGCGCATGGCGGCATGACGCCGCAGGGCAAGCAGGCGTGGATCGCCGAGCGGCAGAAGGACGCCGGGACGGTCGTGGCGATGGTCGGCGATGGCGTGAACGACGCGCCGGTGCTCGCGCAGGCGCACGTGTCGGTCGCGATGGGTGGCGGTACGGATCTCGCGCGGAACCAGGCCGACATTGTGCTGCTCAGCGAGAACCTCGCCAGCCTCGGCCGCGCAATCGAGCTTTCACGCAAGACGCTGCGCATCATCCGCCAGAACCTGTGGTGGTCCTTCACCTACAACTTCACTTCGGTGCCGCTTGCGATGGCAGGCCTGGTCACGCCCTGGATGGCCGGCATCGGCATGGCGGCCAGTTCGCTGCTGGTGGTGCTCAATGCGATGCGCCTGCAACGCGTGCCGCGTGGCGAGTGAGTCCCGGATCGCGGAAACGACATGGAAAGCCTCTACATCCTCATTCCCATCTCGATCGTGCTGGTGTTCATCATCGGCGTCCTGTTCTGGTGGTCGCTGCGAAACGGGCAGTACGACGACATGGAAGGGCCTGCCTACAGGATGTTGATGGATGACCGCGACGAGGGGCGGCCGGCTCCGGATGAGGCATCGACGCCACAGGCGGGACGAGGTGCCGACCCACAGAGGCGGGACTGACCGCGCCCCAGGTTGCGCGAATCGGTTGACCTAGGTCAACTCTGCGCAGTGAAGAATAGGCATACTGGCGCCATTGGTATTGAGCGTCCCGAAACGGGGGTGTTCGTACCGCTGGGTTTTATGTCTCTCTGTTGGGGTTGGGGGTGCGTTCATTCGCACCCTTTTTTTTGCGCTTGCGACGTGCAGCAGATCGTGGTGGGAGAGCATTGATTCGAGCGGTGTGCCACACGCGATGATCGTGCCCGGAGTTCGATTGCTTCCGCCGGGTGCCGCACTGCAATACAATGTTGATCTGTATCAAATTGAGGTTCCGGCCTCCGCGTATTCTTCGTGCCGACGTCGCCGGGGAGTCCGTTCGCGGTCGGGTGGCGTTGCTCAAAAAGGGGTTTTCAACTAAGAGGTGACTCACATGCAATCGCAAGCGACTTATAACTATAAAGTCGTGCGCCAGTTCGCCATCATGACGGTGGTATGGGGCATCGTGGGCATGCTGGTCGGTGTCATCGCCGCAGCACAGCTCGTGTGGCCTGAACTGAACGTTCACGAATTCCTGCATTTCGGCAGGCTCCGTCCGCTTCACACCAACGCGGTGATCTTCGCGTTTGGCGGTTGCGCGCTGTTCGCCACGTCCTACTACGTGGTGCAGCGGACCTGTCATACCCGTCTGTTTGCGCCCGGTCTGGCGGCCTTCACCTTCTGGGGCTGGCAGCTCGTCATCGTGCTGGCTGCGATCACCCTGCCGCTCGGCTACACGACCTCCAAGGAGTACGCCGAACTCGAGTGGCCGATCGACATCCTGATCGCCATCGTGTGGGTGTCCTACGCGATCGTGTTCTTTGGCACCATCGCCAAGCGCAAGATCTCGCACATCTACGTCGCCAACTGGTTCTTCGGCGCCTTCATCCTGACCGTCGCGCTGCTGCACATCGTCAACAGCGCCGCGATCCCGGTGTCGCTGACCAGCATGAAGTCCTACTCCGCCTATGCGGGCGTGCAGGACGCGATGGTGCAGTGGTGGTACGGCCACAACGCGGTGGGCTTCTTCCTGACCGCAGGCTTCCTCGGCATGATGTACTACTTCGTCCCGAAGCAGGCCGACCGTCCGGTGTATTCGTATCGCCTGTCCGTCGTCCACTTCTGGGCGCTGATCTTCACGTACATGTGGGCGGGTCCGCACCACCTGCATTACACCGCGCTGCCTGACTGGACCCAGTCCGTCGGCATGGTGTTCTCGCTGATCCTGCTGGCGCCGTCCTGGGGTGGCATGATCAACGGCATCATGACCCTGTCGGGCGCCTGGCATAAGCTGCGTACCGACCCGATCCTGAAGTTCCTGATCACCTCGCTGTCCTTCTACGGCATGTCGACCTTCGAAGGTCCGATGATGTCGGTGAAGACCGTGAATGCGCTGTCGCACTACACCGACTGGACCGTCGGCCACGTGCACTCCGGTGCGCTGGGCTGGGTGGCGATGATCTCGATCGGCGCGATCTACTTCCTGCTGCCGCGTCTGTATGGCAAGACCGAGATGTACAGCGTCAAGCTGATCAACGCCCACTTCTGGATCGCCACCATCGGTGTCGTGCTCTACATCGCCTCGATGTGGATTGCCGGCGTGATGCAGGGTCTGATGTGGCGCGCGACCAACCCGGACGGCACGCTGACCTACTCCTTCGTCGAGAGTGTGAAGGCCAGCTATCCGTTCTGGACTATCCGCTTCATCGGCGGCGCGCTGTTCCTCTTCGGCATGGTGCTCATGTTCTACAACATGGTGAAGACCATCGCCGGCCAAAAGGCCTACGACGCTCCGGTGCTTGCCCCCGCAGCCGCCCACGCCTGATCGGAGACCAAGAACATGGCTCAATCGAAACACGAAAAAGTTGAACGCAACGTATTCCTCATGATCGTCCTCACGCTGCTCACCGTCAGCGTGGGCGGCCTCGTGGAAATCGTGCCGCTGTTCTTCCAGCACTCGACGACCTCGCCCATCGGTCCGGGCGGCAAGCAATTGGACGTCAAGCCCTATGACCCCGTTCGCCTGGTCGGTCGCGACATCTACATCCGCGAAGGCTGCTACAACTGCCACTCGCAGATGATCCGTCCGTTCCGTGCCGAGACCGAGCGTTATGGCCACTACTCGGTGGCGGGCGAGTCGATCTACGACCACCCGTTCCAGTGGGGTTCGAAGCGTACCGGTCCCGACCTAGCCCGCGTCGGCGGTCGCTACTCGGACGAGTGGCAACGTGTTCACCTGCTGAACCCGCGTGACGTCGTTCCCGAGTCGAACATGCCCGCGTTCCCCTGGCTCGATCGTCCGGTCAAGGCCGACGACATCCAGGACAAGATGCGCGCGCTGAACAAGGTCGGCCTGCACAAGTACAGCGACGAGGAGATTGCCGCCGCGCCTGCCGCGCTGGAAGGCAAGACCGAACTCGACGCTGTCGTTGCCTACCTGCAAGGGTTGGGCAAGGCTCTGCAGAACGTGAGGTAAGGAAGGGGACGCGCCGTGGATATCAACGATTTCAGAAGTCTGATCACCGTACTTGGCCTGCTGTGCTTCCTGGGCATCTGCTACTGGGCATACAGCAAGCACGCCAAGGCGGGTTTCGATGAGGCGGCGCGTCTGCCCCTGACCGATGACGACGTGCCAGCCGCCGGCGGCTGGCAAGACAAAGAGGGAAAAGCAAATGGCTGACTTTATCAGCGGTTTCTGGAACATGTATGTGATGGTCCTCGTGGCCCTCTCCATCCTGTTCTGTGTGTTCGTGCTGGTGTCGAACATGACCAAGCGCGAGAAGGGGCCGGTCGAGCTGCACGGCCACGTGTGGGACGAGACGCTCGCCGAGTACAACAACCCGCTGCCGCGCTGGTGGATGTATCTGTTCTGGATCACCATCGTCTTCGGGATCGTGTACCTGGCCATCTACCCCGGCTTCGGTAACAAGAACGAGCACCGCGGGCAGTGGAGCCAGTACGAAGCCGAGATGAAGGCCGCCGACGAGAAGTACGGCCCGATCTTCGCCAAGTACAAGAGCATGGACCTGATGGCGGTTGCCGCCGACCCCGAAGCGAACGCGATGGGGCAGCGCATGTTCCTGACCTACTGCGCGCAGTGCCACGGTTCGGCTGCTCAGGGCGCGAAGAGCTTCCCGAACCTGACCGACGATGAGTGGCTGTGGGGCGGTGAGCCCGAGACCATCAAGACCACCATCATGGGTGGCCGCATGGGCGTGATGCCGCCGTTCGGACCGGCCCTGGGTGCGGAAGGCGTGAAGGACGTCGCCAACTACGTGCGTTCGCTGTCGGGTCTGGCACATGACTCGCTGCGCGCGCAGCGCGGTGCCGATCTGTTCGCGACCAACTGTGTGGCCTGCCACGGTGCGGACGGCAAGGGCAACCCGATGCTGGGCGCGCCGAACCTGACGAACAAGTCGTGGCTGTATGGCTCGTCCGAGGCCGTGATCATCGAGACGGTGACCAATGGTCGCAACAACCAAATGCCGGCCTTCGGCGAGTTCCTCGGCGAGGACAAGGTGCATCTGCTGGCTGCCTACGTGCTGAGCATGCACAAGAAGTAATGTAGTACTGCAGTTCCGACCCGGGGGGAGGGGGTCCCCCCGGAGTTTTCAGTAAGAATAAAAACAATAAATCATCGGTGAACGACCATGAACAGCTCGACCCCACAGCCGCAGCAAGCGGCTAAACCGACTTCCCCCGAATCTGCCGACACGCTTTACGAGTCGCGCAAGAAACTCTACGTACGTGCCGTCACTGGCGTGTTCGCCAACTGGCGGTGGGCGCTGGTTTGGATCACCCAGATCATCTTCTACGGCTTGCCCTGGCTGTCCTGGAACGACCGTCAGGCCTTCCTGCTGCATCTCACCGAGCGCAAGTTCTACATCTTCGGCTGGGTCTTCTGGCCGCAGGATGTGTTTTTCCTCGCCATCCTGCTGATCATCTCGGCCTACGCGCTGTTCTTCTTCACCGCGATCGCCGGTCGTCTATGGTGTGGCTACGCCTGTCCGCAGACGGTGTATACCGAGATCTTCATGTGGATCGAGCAGAAGATCGAAGGCGACCACATCAAGCGCCAGAAGCTCGACCAGGCGCCGATGAATGGCGAGAAGCTGCTGCGCCGAGGCACCAAGTTCGTGGTCTGGGCACTGGTGGCCTTGTGGACCGGCTTCACGTTCGTCGCCTACTTCTCGCCGCTCGACGAACTGCTGCGGTCTGTCACCACCTTCGGCTTCGGACCGTGGGAGCTGTTCTGGATCCTGTTCTACGGGGCCTTTACCTTCCTGTTCGCTGGCGTCATGCGTGAGCAGGTGTGCAAGTACATGTGCCCCTACGCCCGCTTCCAGGCGGTGATGTTCGACCCAGATACGCTGGTCATCACTTATGACGAGGAGCGCGGCGAGCCGCGCGGCACGCGCAAGAAGGGCATCGATCCGCGCACGGTGAGCAAGGGTGACTGCATCGACTGCGGCATCTGCGTGCAGGTTTGTCCCACAGGCATCGACATCCGCAAGGGCTTGCAGTACGAATGCATCGGCTGTGCCGCGTGCATCGACGCCTGCGACCAGGTGATGGACAAGATGAACTACCCACGCGGGCTTATCCGTTACACGACCGAGAACGCGCTCAAGAAGCATTGGGGCAGCAAGGAGATCCTCGCTCACGTGCTGCGTCCGCGCACCCTGATCTACGGCACGATTCTGGTGGCGATCAGCCTGGCCTTCGTCTGGGGGCTGGCGACCCGTGACCCGCTGCGCGTCGATGTGATCCGCGATCGTGCATCGCTGGCGCGCGAGGTCGAGGACGGCCAGATTGAGAACGTGTATCGCCTGCAGGTCATGAACATGACCGAGGCGCCGCGCGCATTCCGCTTCGAGGTGTCCGGCCTGCCGGGCGTGAAGATCGGAGGCGAGCAGCGTGTGGAGGTCGCGCCGGCGTCCACGCAGGCCGTTACCCTGCAGGTGCTCGTGCCGTACGATGCGGGCAAGCCGGGCTCCAACCCGATCCACTTCCAGGTCACGGCCGAGGACGATTCGTCCCTGTCCGTGCGTGAGGAAACCACTTTCTTGTTGCCGCGCTGACGTGAGTACGACATTGACTGAAAAGAAACCCACGCCCTGGTATCGACAAGGCTGGCCCTGGTTCCTGATCGCGCTGCCGGCAACGGCAGTGGTCGCCGGGATCATTACGCTTGTCATCGCGGCGCGTACCTTCGACGGCATGGTGGTCGACGACTATTACAAGGAAGGGCGCGCGATCGTGCAAACGCTGGACCGCGTCGAGCGGGCCAGCGCGCTGGGGCTTGTGGCGGACCTCAAGCTTCGTAGCGACTCGGTGCGAATCGAACTCAGCGCCCTGCACGCGGACGACCTGCCCGCGCGTGCGATCCTGACCGTCATCCACCCGACGCGTGATGGCCAGGATCAGGAGATCATCATGACCGGCGCAGGCGGCGTGTACGAAGGCAGGCTCGCGCCGCTGAGTACCGGTCGCTGGCTGTTCCAATTAGAAGACGAGTCCCGCAGCTGGAGAATGAACGGGGCCGCATACCTCCCGACAGAGACGGAAATCCGGATTGACCCATCAAGTTCCTAACCTGTCTGTTTAAACGTGGAGGTGTACCATGGCCTGGGATCTTCTGATCAGTAGCGATATCGGTCTGCTCAGCTTGTTCACGATCGGCTTCATCCTCGTGATGGCTGTCTATCTCGTGCGATTCGCCAAGCGGAACATCGCGGAGGACGAGCAGAAGGCGAAGCTGGGGCGGTAAGCGTCCTGTCTTGAGGTTCACGGTTTAGGAGAAGCGCGATGCTCAAATGGATACAGGTGCTGTGGCCGTCCTTCCTGGTGGCCATGGTGGCAGAGGCGGTCTTCTTCACCGTGATCGACCCGCAGGAGCTTTACTTGTTCGGTCAGCCGGTGCATTTCGGGCCGCTGGCAACCTATTCGATCGGTTTTCTCGGGTTCTGGCTGGTGTGTGCGGCTTCGAGCCTGAGTACGATCTTTCTTCAGCGCGGTTCCGCCGAGCTCAATCGGCGGCGTTGATGAGTACCAAAGCAAAACGGCCCTTGCGGGCCGTTTTGCTTTCATGGTGCCAGTTCAGCGATAGACCAGCACAGGGGTCTTGCTGTGGGTCAGCACCTTCTGCGTTTCGCTGCCGAGCAGCAGTCCGGCGATGCCGCGACGGCCGTGCGAAGCCATGAAGATGAGGTCGCAGCCGTGGCGGTCCGCGGCGTCGATGATCGCTTCGTAAGGGACTTCATTCACGACGGTATCGGTTGCTGCCGAGACGCCCTCCGCATCTGCGACCGCCTTGGCCTTGGCGAGGATTCCCTGCGCTTCGGCAGCGGCCGACTTGGCGAACTGTTCGGGGGTGGTGGGGTCGATCAGGGCGCCCTCGCCGTAGATCGGCATCGGGAAATCGGGCTGGGCATAGAAGAAGGTAATGCGCGCTCCGGCTTCGCGTGCGAAGGTGACGGCGCGGGACACCGTGCCTTCCGATAGGCTGGAGCCGTCGGTCGGAACGAGAATGTGTTTGAACATGGCGGAAGTTCTCCTGTCGGTTGTTACGGGATTGATTATAGCGACCTGACGGTCCTCATCTGGCTTGATGACGGTCAAACGTGTGCCTGCTTGCAAGGCGCATTGTTCGAAATAGGGAGGAGAACACGGTGAAACTCAGTTTTTTCGGTGCGGCGGGCGAAGTGACAGGGTCCTGCCTCCGTGTTGATCATGCGCACGGAACCTTTCTGGTGGACTGCGGATTGTTCCAGGGGGGACGGCAGGCCGAGGTGAAGAACCGGCAGGCGCTCGACTTCGATCTGAAACGCATCGATTTCGTGCTGCTGACGCATGCCCATCTCGATCATAGCGGCCTCATTCCCAGACTCGTCGCGCTCGGCTACAAGGGGCCGGTCTATGCGACCCCGGCGACCGTGGACCTGCTCGAGATCATGCTGATGGACGCCGCGCACATTCAGGAGAAGGAGGCCGAATGGGCCTTGCGCCATGCGCGTAACCGGCAGGCGCGTCATCGCGTCGAGATGACGCCGCTCTACACGGTCGAGCAGGCTCGCGCCAGCCTGGGCCGGCTGAAGGCCGTGCCCTACGAAACGGACTGCCACCCCGGCGCAGGAGTGAGTTTCCGCTTCCGCGAGGCCGGTCACATCCTGGGTTCGGCGATCATCGAGATCGATGTGGGCGAGGGCAGCGGCCTGCGCCGGCTCGTCGTGTCGGGTGACCTCGGGCAGCCGATGCGCCCGGTGCTGCGTGACCCGGTGCGCGTCGAACGCGCCGACGTGCTGTGCGTGGAGTCCACCTACGGCAATCGTGCCCACCGATCCTTCAACGCCACGCTTGACGAACTGGCGGATGCCATCAAGCAGACGCTGGTGGGGCGCGGAGGCAACGTCATCATTCCCGCGTTCGCGGTCGGTCGTACGCAGGAGATCCTGTTCGTGCTGGCCGACCTGGTTCGCGCCGGACGCATCGGGCCACTGAAGGTCGTCGTCGACTCGCCGATGGCTTCGGCAGTGACGGCACTGACTGTCCGTCACCGCGAACTGTGGGACGAGGACACGCGTCAGCTCTTCGCGTGGTCGCAGGAAAATGGTGCTCGATTCGATGTCCGTTTCGTTCAGGATGTCGAGGAGTCCATGGCCCTCAACAGCGTCAAGGGCGGCCTTGTGATCATTTCCGCGAGCGGCATGTGCGATGCGGGGCGGGTTCGTCATCATCTGCGCTACAACCTCGGGCGCAGCGAGTGCTCGATCGTCATTGCCGGTTTTCAGGCGGCTGGTACGCTGGGGCGCCGGCTGGTGGATGGCGCAAGACAGGTCAGCCTGTTCGGTGAACGGGTGCCGGTGCGGGCTCGGATCCATACCATTGGCGGGCTGTCCGCGCATGCCGACCAGCCAGCGCTGCTCGACTGGCTTGCACATATCAAGCAGCCGCCGCAACGGACCTTCGTCGTGCATGGCGAGCCACTGGGTGCGATGGCGCTTGCCGATGCGATACATGCGAGGCTCGGCTGGCCGGCGCCGGTGGTGCCCGAGCCGGGCGTAAACTATCCGATCCCCTGATGCGAGGAGAACGACGTGACCAGCGATAACAGTCATCCACCGTCCGACAGCGGCCGACGAAGCCAGAGTCGGGCTGGAGCGCCCAATGGCCCGGAAATGGTGCGCAACTTCCATCGGCTGCGCGAGAGCGTTGCCGACGCAATCGACCCACTCGGTATGTCCGCCCCGATCGTGCATGCCCAGCTGGCCTGGCTGGCGCATCCGCAGGAGCTCGCCGAGCGCGCGGTACGCCTGTCGAACGATCTGTGGCGCCTGCAGTGGCATACCCTTGACCGGATGCTGGGCGTACCCAGCCAGGATCCCATCGCGCCGAATGCGGACGATGCGCGCTTCGCCGATCCGGTATGGACCGAATCGCCGACCTGGGACTTGATCAAGGAGTGGTACCTCGCGTTCACGCATCACACGCAGGACATGCTGTACGACACGCCCGCGCTTTCCAGCAAGGAGCGGCGCCGGGCTGCCTTCTGGTGGCGAAAGTGGCTCAATGCGGTGGCGCCCACCAACTACCTGCTCACCAACCCGGTGGCGATGCGCAAGGCCATCGAGACACGGGGCGACAGTCTCGTGCGGGGCTTCCGCAATTTCCTCGACGATCTCCAGGCCGGCAACGTCCGCATGACCGACCCCGAGGACTTCAAGGTCGGCGAGAATCTCGCCACCACGCCGGGCGCGGTCGTGTTCCGCAACCGGCTGCTCGAAGTCATCCACTACGCGCCGACCCAGCCGCGCGTGCATGCCGAACCTGTCGTCATCGTCACGCCGTGGATCAACAAGTTCTACGTGCTTGACCTCGTGCCGAAGAAGAGCATGATCCGCTTCCTGCTCGACCAGGGCCTGGACGTCTTCATCACGAGCTGGAAGAACCCGGATGCGTCGATGCGGGACGTCGGTTTCGACGACTACCTGCTGGACGGCGTCGACACGATCGTGCGCGTGGCGCGTGAGTTTGCCGGCGTGGAGCGCGTGCATGCGGTCGGTTACTGCATCGGCGGCACGGCGCTCGCGATGTACATGGCCTGGGCGAACCGCCACTATGCCCCGGACGCCATGCCAGTCGCCGACTGGACCCTGTTCACGACGCTGGTGGATTTCCACAAGCCCGGCGACATCGAGGTCTTCATCGACGAGAGCAGTATCGACTATCTGTGCGATCGGATGGCACGCAAGGGTTACCTGGATGGTGCGGAGATGGCGGCATCGTTCCGGCTGCTGCGCTCGAACAGCCTGATCTGGCACTACGTCGTGCAGGGCTGGCTGTACGGTGATTCGCCGCCTCCGTTCGACGTGCTGTATTGGAACATGGACACCACGCGCATGCCGTACGCGATGCACGCGTGGTACCTGCGCGAGCTCTACCTGCACAATCGCCTCATCCAGACCAATGCGCTGCAGGTGGCCGGCGAGACGCTCGACCTGTCGGTGATCCGGCAGCCGCTCTACGCGGTGTCCGCGGAGGACGATCACATCGCGCCGTGGCGCCAGACCTTCGCGGTCAACAACCACGTCGTCGGCAACAAGCGCTTCGTGCTGTCGAGCTCGGGGCACATCCTCGGCATCGTCAACCCCGTCGTGCATCCGCCGAAGCGGCGCTATTGGGCGGCCGACGCCCAGCGCTCGGACACGACAGACTCGTGGCGCAGGCGCGCGGAAGAGCATGCCGGCAGCTGGTGGGAGGACTGGATGCGCTGGCTCAAGCCGCGCGCGGGGGACGAGGTGGAGGCGCGTCCGGCCGCCAGCAAGCGCTTCCCGGCGCTGTGCGCGGCACCGGGCAGCTACGTGCTCGAGAAGTAGCGGGCAGTCCTCAGGCCTGGTAGCGGGCGAGGCGGGTCGGGTCGTGCAAGGTGATGCGTTTGCCCTGAACGCTGATCAGGCCCGATTCGCTGAGGTCGTGAAAGATGCGCGACAGGGTTTCGGGCGTCAGGTTCAGGCGTGAAGCGATGACCTGCTTGCTGGTCGGCAGCGCGATCTCGCACGGCGTGTCGCTGTCGGCGACCTGCAGCAGGTAGCCGATCACACGCTGGATGCTCGAGCGCAGCGAATAGGTCTCCACGTCCTGGATCAGCCCGTGCAGGCGGATGGCCATGCCGGCGAGGAGCTTGTGCGCGAAGGTGGAGTCCTGGTCGATCAGCTCGGTGACCACGGCCTGGCCGACGTGGATCAGCAGTGTTTCGGTCAGCGCTTCGGCGAACACCGGATAGGGCTTGTTCATGAACATCACGGCCTCTCCGAAGCTCTGCATCGGGCCGATGATCTCCACGACCTTCTCGGTCCCCTGTGGCGACGAAAAGGCGAGCTTGACCTGACCCGAGACGACGAAGTAAAAGCCATGCGGCTGGTCGCCGCGCTGGAACAGCACCTCGCCACGCCCGATGTGGCGGTCACGCGTGTAGCGCGCGACAAGCTCGAGATCGGTGTCCGAGAGTTCGCTGAACAGCGGGATGCGCTTGAGCAGCGCAGGGAGGTCGAGGGCGGCGTGGGTCATGTCCGTGCGTTCCTGGGTGGAAGCGATCTCATTATTGACGGCAATTCTAATCGACCCCGGGGTGCAGCGCGGCACGCGCAATGCCGGTCCGGGTGGGAGTACGCATGTATTTCGCAATCAAGCACCTTCATGTCACCTGCGTGGTGCTCAGCGCCATCGGGTTCCTGCTGCGCGGCTTCTGGATGATGACGGGCAGCCCGCGCCTGAACGCCCTGCCGGTACGGGTGCTGCCTCACGTCATCGACAGCGCCCTGTTGCTGAGTGCGATAGCGCTGGCGGTCATGATCCAGCAGTATCCCTTCGACGCAGGGTGGGTGACGGCAAAGGTGTTCGGCCTGATTGCCTACATCCTGCTCGGCACGGTTGCGCTGAAGCGCGGCAGGACGAAGGGGATCCGGCTCGGCGCCTTCGCCGCCGCATTGCTGGTGTATGCGTGGATCGCCTCGGTGGCACTGACCAAGAATGTCGCAGGTTACCTGGCGGTTGCCGCCTGATCGCCGGGCGCGCCTCAGCGCCCGCTGCCGGCCGTCTGGTGCTGGATGAGCTTGCGCAGGCCGGCGGTATCCAGCAGGCGGATGTGCTTCTGCTGCACGGCGATCAGGCCTTCTTCCTGGAAGCGCGAGAAGGCGCGTGACACGGTCTCGAGCTTGAGCCCGAGATAGGAGCCGATTTCCTCGCGCGTCATGCGCAGGTGGAACTCGGCCGCCGAAAAACCGCGTGCGGTGAAGCGCTGCGACATGTTGAGCAGGAAGGCCGCCAGGCGCTCCTCGGCGCGCATCGAGCCGAGCAGCATCATCACGCCGTGGTCGCGCACGATCTCACGGCTCATGACCTTGTGGAACTGATGCTGCAGGCCTTCGACCTCGTGGGACAGCTGTTCGAGCTTGGCGTAGGGGATCACGCACACCTCGCTGTCTTCCAGCGCGACGGCGTTGCAACTGTGCGTCTCGGTGCTGATGCCGTCCAGACCGAGGATCTCCCCGGTCATCTGGAAGCCGGTCACCTGGTCGCGACCATCTTCGAGCAGCACGTCGGTCTTGAACGAGCCCGCACGGATCGCGTAGATCGCCTCGAAGGTGTCTCCCGCGCGGTAGAGGTTCTGCTGGCGCTTCACCTTGCGTCGCGCACCCACCAGTTCATCCAGGCGGCTCAGTTCGCTGTCGGGCATGCCGAAGGGCAGGCACAGTTCCACAAGATTACACTGCGAACAGGCGGTCTTGAGCCCGCTCACGGTAATTGCCACGCTTGCCCTCATCTGCACGATAATCCCGTCATCCCGACTCACAGAGTCCAAAACGCGGTTTAACAGTGTCCCCGGCTGGCATCACCATGGCCGTTGATCCACGTCAACCAAAAATTTGC
Organism: Thauera sp. 63; assembly: GCF_000310165.2. NCBI lineage: Bacteria > Pseudomonadati > Pseudomonadota > Betaproteobacteria > Rhodocyclales > Zoogloeaceae > Thauera > Thauera sp. 63. Next base: position 3,006 of record NZ_AMXC01000009.1, on the reverse strand, counting down.
GCTGGTCTGCCATTGTTAGGCACACACAGTAGCAGCAAGATCATGACCGAACAGAACGAACTCATCTTCGATCCGCAGCTGATCCGTCGATTCGACATCAACGGGCCGCGGTATACCTCTTACCCGACCGCGGATCGCTTTGTCGAGGCTTTCAATGCCGACGCGCTCAAGCACTGGCTTGCAAATCGGGCCATTGGCGGCGTCAGCAAACCGCTCTCATTATACTTCCATATCCCATTTTGTAACACGATCTGTTATTACTGCGCCTGCAACAAGATCATAACCAAGGATCATGGGCGTTCAGCCAAGTACCTGAAATACCTGGCTAAAGAGATCGCGATGCAAGCGGCCTGCCTGCAGGGCAGCCGCCAGGTGACGCAGTTGCACCTGGGGGGCGGCACGCCGACCTTCCTCTCGCATGACGAAATGCGGCAACTGATGGCCTCGGTCCGCGAGCACTTCACCTTGGTGCCCAACGGCGAATATTCGATCGAGGTCGATCCGCGCAAGGTCGATTTCGACACCGTCAAGTTGCTGGCCGAGCTTGGTTTCAACCGCATGAGCGTCGGCGTGCAGGACTTCGCCGAAGACGTGCAGCAGGCCGTCAACCGCATCCAGAGCTTCGACGAGACCAAGCTCGTCATCGATGCAGCGCGCGCCACTGGCTTCAAGTCGGTCAGCATGGACCTGATCTATGGCCTGCCGAAACAGAACGTCATCAGCTTCAACCGTACGCTCGAACAGGTGCTCGAGATCTCGCCCGATCGCATCTCGCTTTACAGCTATGCGCATCTGCCCGGCCTGTTCAAGCCGCAGCGTCGCATCTTCATGAGCGACATGCCGACGCCGGACACCAAGCTGCAGTTGCTGCAACTGGGTATCCGCCGCCTGACCGAGGCGGGCTATGTCTATATCGGCATGGACCATTTCGCCAAGCCCAACGACGAACTCACCGTCGCGCAGCGCCAGGGGCGCCTGCATCGCAACTTCCAGGGCTACTCGACACAGGCCGAGTGCGATCTGCTCGCCTTCGGCGTGTCGGCCATCGGCAAGATCGGCCCGGTGTATGCGCAGAACGTGAAGACGCTGGACGAGTACTACGACGCGCTCGACCGCGATGAGCTGCCGGTGCTGCGTGGCATCGAGCTCACCGCCGACGACTTGCTGCGGCGCGCGATCATCCAGGCGCTGATGTGCCATTTCGAACTGTCGATGCAGTCGATCGAGATCGCCCACCTGATCAACTTCCGGGAGTACTTCGCCGAGGAACTGACCGAACTTGCGGAGATGGAGAAGGCGGGGCTGGTCAAGATCGACGGAGACTGGATCAGCGTGCAGCCCGGGGGGCGCTTGCTGGTGCGCGGCATCGCGATGGTGTTCGACCGCTATCTGCGGGCCGACCGCGAGCGCGCGCGCTACTCGCGCGTGATCTGAACCTTGCGGCAACGCAGCGTAGAATGAGGCTTTGCAGCAGCGGGGCCTTTTCTTCTCATGCCTGAAACCGGTTATTTCGCTGTCTTCCTGATCGGCCTGCTTGGTGGCACGCACTGCGTGTCGATGTGCGGCGGCATTGTCGGCGCGCTCACCGTGCAGGTGCAGACGCCCGGCAGCAAGCCGCAATGGCCGCTGCATCTGGCCTACAACCTCGGCCGCATCACCACCTACACCGCACTCGGCGGCCTGGTTGGCGCGCTCGGCTCGGTGGGCATGCTGTACGACGGCATGCTGCCGGTGCAGATGACGCTTTACGTGCTCGCCAACCTGATGCTGATCGCGCTGGGCCTCTACCTCACCGGCTTCACCCGCCTGCTGGCACCGGTCGAGCGTGCGGGGCACGTGATCTGGCGTCGCATCCAGCCGGCCACGCGGCGCTTCCTGCCGGCGCGCTCGGCCAAGCAAGCGCTGCCGCTCGGGTTGCTGTGGGGCTTCATCCCCTGCGGCCTGACCTATTCGATCCTCGCCACGGCGCTCGTCACCGGTTCCGGTGCGCGCGGCGCCGGGCTGATGCTGGCCTTCGGCCTCGGCACGCTGCCCAACCTGCTGCTGGCGGGCATGCTGTTCAAGCGTTTCCGCGATTTCACCCGCAACCCGAAGGTGCGCTTCGCCTCCGGCCTGCTGGTGCTCGGCTTCGGCGTGTTCGGGCTGTATCACGCGCCCACACTGGGCGGCGACCTGTGGAGTGGCGTGGTCTGTGTGACCTGAGTGGCTCAGCCGCCTGACAGCGCACGCAGGATGGGGCAGGGCGCACCGGCCTGCGTATCGTGGCAGCAGCGCACGAGTTCGGCCAGCGCGCGTCGCATGTCCTGAAGCTGACGAATGCGGGCGTCGATCAGCTCGATCTTCGCCATCGCCGTTTCGCGCGCGCGGTCGCGGTCCGTGTCTTCGTTGAGGGCGAGCAGGCTATCGATCTCCTCCAGCGAGAAACCAAGCTGCTGCGCGCGGCGGATCGCCTTCAGCCGCGCGAGTTCGGCCAGGCCGTACCGCCGGTAGCTGCCATGGCCCCGTTCCGGCGCGTGCAGCAAGCCGCGGCGCTGGTAGTAGCGGATGGTCTCGATGCCGACCTCGGCCTCGCGCGCCAGGGCGCCGATGGTGAATGTCCGTTCGATTTGCGTGTCCACCGGTTGACTCCGTACCTTGGTACGGGGTTTAGACTGCCGTTTGTCGAACGTTTGCGCAATACCCGAAACCATGTCCCACGCAACGCTGAACACGCCGCCCGATGCTTCCCGCACGGCGGCAACCGAATCCCTCGAACTGGCCATCGGCGGCATGACCTGCGCTGCCTGCTCGACGCGGCTGGAGAAGGTGCTCAACCGTCTGCCGGGCGTGCAGGCGAGCGTCAATCTCGCCACCGAGCGCGCCACCCTGCGCTTCGCGCCCGGCGCGCTGACGCTGGCGCAGGCCACGGCCGCGGTCGAACGCGCGGGTTTCCAGGCCAGCGACGCGCGCCAGCTTGCGCGCGAGGCCGAGCGCGCCCGCCACCGGGCCGAGTGGCGGGGGGGAATT
>NZ_AMXC01000008.1:0-178741 GCF_000310165.2 Thauera sp. 63 | reverse complement strand
GCGCCGGACGCCGGGCGCGCGGGCCTGCCCGCATCGGCGGACTGCGCCGGCCGCGCGGGCCGTGTCGCCGGTTTGGTCGCTGGCTTCTGGTCCGCCTTGGCAACGGGTCGGGCAGCCGCTTCGGGCGCCTGTTCGCCTGCGTCAGGCGCCACGGCCTCGTCGTCGGCCTTGCGCGACCTGAGTCGGAGTGTGCCGCTGACGCGCTGCGGCGCAGGAGTGGGAGGCTTTCTGCGAACGGTGTTCAAGGCAATGTCCGGTGAGATCAGGCGCGCATTATCGCCCATTCTCACCCACTCCCACCGCCCGGCGCGTCAGCGCCGTTCTCAGTGATGCGCCGCCTTGTGGTCGTCGCCCTCGCCCTCCTCCTCGGTCGCCGGCAGGCCGTCGAAGGTACTCCAGCCCCGGGGCCGCCCCGTGGGCGGCAACTGCTCGCGCAGATCGGCCGCGTGCTCATGCAGGTGCGCCTTGGCAATGAAATGGGCACTGATCGGCGCGGTGAGGAACAGGAAACCGGTGATCAGCAGCTCGTGGATCGTCAGGGAGCCCTCGAACACGGCGAAGAACAGCATCGACGCGGCCAGCGCGCCGCCAACGCCCAGCGTGGTCGCCTTGGTCGGCGCATGCAGCCGGGTCAGCAGGTCGGGCAGCTTGACCAGGCCGATCGAACCCACCACCGAGAAGAAGCCGCCCAGCACGATGAGGACGGACACGATCATTTCGAAGACGAAATCCATGCTGCCCCCGCTCATTCGATGACGTCGCCGCGCAGGATGAAGCGGCAGTAGGCGACGGTGGAAATGAAGCCGAACATCGCGAACAGCAGCGCACCCTCGAAGAAGATGGTGGTGCGCTGCTGGATGCCGAACAGGATGATCAGCGCGATGGCATTGATGACCATCGTATCGACCGCGAGCACACGATCCATCAGCGAAGGGCCGCGCACCAGCCGCCACAGGTTGAGCAGCAGCGCGAGCGAGACCGCACAGAATCCGAACATCAGCGCATATTCGATCACGGGAAGATCTCCATGAGACGGGCCTCGTAGCGTTCCTTCATCTGGCGCACGGCCTCCTCCGCATCCGGTGCGTCGAGGCAATGCACCAGCAGGCTGCGGCCATCGGCCGAGAGGTCGCAGGACACGGTGCCGGGCGTCATCGTGATGGTGCCTGCCAGCACGGTGATCGCCTCGGGCGAGCGCAACTCGATCGGCAGCGTGACCCAGCGTACGTGGAGCTGGTCGGTGCGGCGGAAGAGGATCAGCCGCGTGACATGCAGGTTGGCGACGACCACGTCCCAGAGCACCAGCCCCATGTAGACGAACGCCTTGCCGTAGGCTCGGATCGGCGGCCGCTCCGGCCAGAAATTGCTCGTGACGCGCGGGATCACGATGCCGAGCACGGCCCCCATCAGCAGCCCGCCCACGCTGAAAGCGTTCAGCAGCAGTATCCACAGCACGATCAGGAGCAGCGTCAGCATCGGATGCGGCAGCCAGCGCTGCACGAAGGTGCGCTTGTCGAGCGCTTCGGTCTTGCCACCCATCAGCGGACCTCCTGCAGCGTGCCCATCACCGCCTCGATATACCCGGCGGGCGCGAATAGCTGCGCTGCCGCCGCCTCCAGCCAGGCATGCGCTGGGCCTGCGAACACCGTCAGCGCCACCAGGCAGGCCAGCAGCCCCCCGACGGCGACGAAGGGCGCTGCCCCAGGCCGATGCGCCGAGGGCGCCGCCGGCGGCAGCGCATGACTCTTCCAGAACACCAGGCTGCCACCGCGCGAGAAGCCAACGATCGCGATCAGCGAGGTCGACAGGATCAGCGTCCAGAACCAGGCCGCATGCGCCGAATCACGTACGCCATCGAGGATCAGCAGCTTGCCGATGAAGCCCGACAGCGGCGGCATGCCGGTGACGCCGATCGCGGCGACGAAGAACATCGCGGAGATCAGCCCGACCTGGGCGAACCGCGGCGCCGCGACGAAGCGGTCGCGCTGCACGCCGCGGCGCTCGGCGACGAGATCGGCGATCAGGAACAGCGCGCCCGCGGCAAAGGTGGAATGGATGAGGTAGTACAGGGCAGCGCCGATGGCCTGCTGGGTGAACACCGACACGGTGGCGAGCAGCGTGCCCATCGAGCCGATCACGGCGAAGCTGGCCATCTGCCCCAGGCTGCGCGCGGCGAGCACGCCGGTCATGCCCAGCACCAGCGTCAGCAGGCTCGCCGGCAGCAGCCAGGGCGCGGCCAGCCAGGCTGCGTCGCCCGCCTCGGCGCCGAAGGCAAGCACGTACATGCGGATGATCGAGTACGCCCCCACCTTGGTCATGATCGCGAACAGCGCGGCGACCGGCCCGGGCGCATTGGCGTAGGTTCCGGGCAGCCAGAAATGCAGCGGCACCAGCGCCGCCTTCACCGCGAACACCAGCAGCAGGAGCACCGCGCCGGTCTGCAGCAAGGCCTGGTCGCCCGCCGGCACCTGAGGCACCTTCAGCGCCAGATCGGCCATGTTGAGCGTGCCGGTGACGCTGTAGATGAGGCCGACCGCGATCAGGAACACCGAGGAGCCGACGAGGTTGGTGACCACGTACTGCACGCCCGCCTTCACCCGCAGCCCGCCGCCGCCATGCACCATCAGGCCGTAGGAGGCGATCAGCAGGATCTCGAAGAACACGAACAGGTTGAAGAAATCGCCGGTCAGGAAGGCGCCGTTGAGCCCCATCAGCTGGAACTGGAACAGGGGGTGGAAATGCTTGCCGCGCAGGTCCCAGCCGCCCACGGCGTACAGCAACACGCCGAGGCCGAGGAGCGCATTGAGCACCAGCATCAGCGCGGCGAGGCGGTCGAGCACCAGCACGATGCCGAAGGGCGCTGGCCATGCGCCCAGCGCGTAGGTGCGCACGCTGTCGTCGCTGGCCATCGCGAACAGCGCCAGCGCCACGCCCAGCAGCAGCACCGCCGACGCCAGCGAGAAGGTCCGCGCCAGCACCTTGTCGTAGCGCGCCGCCATCACCAGCAGCGCGCCGACCACGGCCGGCAGCAGGATGGGCAGGATCAGCACATGGTTCATGGCCGCGCTCCGCCGCCGGCGGCCGATGCGGGCGCCTGCTTGCGACCGCGCAGCTTCCAGTCGTCCTCGCTCGCCTCGGGCGAGGCATCGCCGGGCAGGTCGACGTGGTCGTTGCCGGTCTCCAGATAGGCGCGCAGCGCCATCACGACCACCACCGCGGTCATGCCGAAGGAGATCACGATGGCGGTCAGCACCAGCGCCTGCGGCAAGGGGTCGACATAGGTACCGGCGGTCGCGCCGATCACCGGCGGCTGGTTGACCGCGAGCCGCCCGGTGGCGAACAGGAACAGGTTGGTGGCGTAGGTCAGCAGCGACAGGCCGATCACCACCGGGAAGGTGCGGGCGCGCAGGACCATGTAGATGCCTGCGGCGGTCATCACCCCGATCGCACTGGCGACGAGAAACTCCATCAGTTGGGCTCCTTTGCGCAGACGGCGCTGGGATCGACGTCCATCGCGCTCTGGTTGACCGGCAGCTGGGCCGTGCGGCGGCCCATGCGCGACAGGTTGGCCAGCGCCAGCATCACGGCGCCGACGACGGTGAGGAAGACGCCGGTGTCGAAGGCCATCGCGCTGGCGATCTCGACCTCGCCGACCAGCGGCAGGTGGACGTGGGCGAAGGTCGAGGTCAGGAAGGGCTGCTCCATCACCATGGCGCCGATGCCGGTGGCCGCCGCGACCAGCACGCCCGCGCCGATCATGGCGTGGTAGTTCACCCTAACGCGCTGCGCAGCCCAGCCGAAGCCGCTCGCCATGTACTGCATGATCAGCGCTATCGACACCACCAGCGCGGCGATGAAGCCGCCGCCCGGCTGGTTGTGGCCGCGCAGGAAGATGTAGGCGCCCACCAGCATCGCCAGCGGCAGCATCACGCGCGTGGCGACGACCATGATCATCGGATGGCGGTCCACCGACTGCGGCAGGTCGGGCGTCCAGGTGCTCAGGCGGCGACCGACGCGGCCGAACAGCGAGCCATCGAGCAAGGCGTAGATCGCCAGCGCGGCGATCCCCAGCACGGTGATCTCGCCGAAGGTATCGAAACCGCGGAAGTCGACCAGGATGACGTTGACCACGTTGGTGCCGCCACCTTCGGACACCGAGTTCTCGAGGTAGTAGCGCGACAGCGAGGTGCCGTCGCGGGTCAGCATCGCCCAGCTCGCCCCTCCCATGCCGAGGCCGGCGACGATCGCCAGCACCGCATCACGCAGGTGGCGCATCGGGTCGGCCCTGACGCTGGAGCTGTGCGGCCCTTGCTTGGGCAGGAAGTACAGCGCAAGCAGGATCAGGATCACCGTGGTCACCTCGACCGAGATCTGGGTCAGCGCCAGGTCGGGCGCGGACAGGTAGATGAAGGCGACGCAGACGATCAGGCCCACGGTGCCGGCAACCAGCACCGCCAGCAGGCGGCGGCGGAACAGGAAGACCGTCAGCCCGCAGCCGCCGACGAGCAGCAGCCAGGCCACGATCGCCACCGGCTCGGCCGGCAGCAGCGCGCGTGTGCCCGGCGCATGCGAGGTGCCGAAGAAGGCGGCGAAGCCCGCCGCCGTGACGGCGGTGATCGCGAACGCGAGATAGCGCTGCAGCGAACCGTTATGCAGGCCGTGGGTGACACGCTGCGCGAGCGCCACGAACGCCGCGAGGACGGCCTCGAACATCGCCTTCGCTTCCGGATGCGGCCCGGCCGCCCACGCCGCGCGCACCCGCGGGTAGAAGCGCAGCAGCGTCAGGCCGACCGCCACAGCCACCACGCTCAGACCGAGCGCCGGCGTGATGCCGTGCCACAGTGCGAGGTGGTAGTCCATCAACTGGCCGCCCGTCACCGCCCGCGACACCACCGCCACCAACGGGCCGGCGACGACATCGGGGAAGAGGCCGATCAGCACCACCAGCACCACCAGCAGCGCGGGCGGCAGCCACATGCCGGCCGGCGGGTCATGCGGCTTGCCGGGCAGGCGGGTGCGCGTGCGGCCGAAGAAGACATGCACGATGTAGCGGAAGGAGTACGCCACCGAGAAACAGGCCGCCAGCGTCGCCAGCGCTGCGATGAGCCAGCCCGAGCCGAGCCACTCGGCGGCCACGGCCTCGTGCAGCATCATCTCCTTGGAGATGAAGCCGTTGAGCGGCGGCAGCCCCGCCATCGAAGCGCCGGCAACCATCGCCAGCGTGGCCGTGATCGGCATCACGTGGAGCAGACCGCCGAGATGCGGGATGTGGCGGGTGCCGGTCTCGTGGTCGACGATGCCGGCGTTCATGAACAGCGCGGCCTTGAAGGTGGCGTGGTTGAGGATGTGGAACACCGCCGCGACCGCCGCCAGCGGCGTGCCGAAGCCGAGCAGCATCGTCACCAGGCCGAGGTGGCTCACGGTGGAGAAGGCCAGCAGGCCCTTCAGGTCGTCCTTGAACAAGGCGATCACCGCGCCCACCAGCATCGTCACCAGGCCGGTCGTGGCGACGATGTAGAACCACTCCGTCGTCCCGGCCAGCACCGGCCACATGCGTGCCATCAGGAAGATGCCCGCCTTCACCATCGTCGCCGAGTGCAGGTAGGCCGACACCGGCGTGGGCGCCGCCATCGCGTGCGGCAGCCAGAAATGGAAGGGGAACTGCGCGCTCTTGGTGAAGCAGCCAGCGAGGATCAGCAGCAGGGCGGGCAGGTACAGCGGCGACGCCTGGATCGCCTCGCGCGCCAGCAGGATGTCCGACAGGTTGTAGGAGCCGGCGATCTCGCCCAGCAGCAGCATGCCGGCGATCATCGCCAGGCCGCCGGCACCGGTGACCGTCAGCGCCATGCGGGCACCCTGGCGGCCTTCGGGCAGGTGCTTCCAGTAGCCGATCAGCAGGAAGGACGACAGGCTGGTCAATTCCCAGAAAACCAGCAGCAACAGGATGTTATCCGACAGCACGATGCCCACCATCGCGCCCTGGAAGAGCAGCAGGTAGGTGTAGAAACTGCCCATCGGGTCGTCTTTCGACAGGTAGAAGCGGGCGTAGGTGATGATCAGCAGGCCGATGCCCAGGATCAGCCCGGCGAAGAAGAAGCCCAGGCCGTCGAGGAAGAAGCTGGCATTGAGACCGAGGCCGGGCAGCCAGTCCCAGCTGACGCGCACCACCTCGCCGTCGAACACGGCTGGCGCGTGCGACAGCAGCAGCGCAAAGGCAAGCAGGGAAAACGTGAAGGTCGTCGTCGCGCATGCCGTGCGCCCGGCACGGATCATCAGCGCCGGAAAGAGGGCGCCGAGGAAAGGCAACAGCACGATCAGCAGAAGACTCATCGGCGACTCCGGGCCAGCCTGCACACCCCTCGCGCTGGGGCAACCGTATCGCAGGCTACTGTCAAGTAAAAACGCCCGGACCGGATCCGGGCGCAGTGTGTTGCGGCCAAAGTATAAGCCCCTGGCTCGCCTTCACGGAACGGCACTCCATTTCACTAGGCGAAATCGGACCAGACGAGTAACATTTGAGTTCCGCAATCCATGCTCATATCGAGCGTTACCGTGTCCGCCAAGAAGATCGACCCCGCGCCCGCCACCGAGGGCAAGAACCCCATCCAGGTCATCGATCGCATGATGAAGCTGCTGGACGTGCTTGCCCAACACCCCGACCCCGTGCCGCTCAAGCAGCTTGCGCTGGAAACCGGGCTGCACCCGTCGACGGCGCACCGCATCCTCGGTGCGATGACGCAGAGCGGCTTCGTGGACCGGTCCGAAGCCGGCATCTACCGCCTCGGCATCCGCCTGCTGGAGTTGGGGAGCCTGGTGAAGTCGCGCATCTCGCTGCGCGACACAGCCATGCCGCTGATGCTCAAGCTGCATGGCGCGACTGGCGAGAGCGTGAACCTGGGCATCCGCGCCGGGGACGAGATCGTCTATGTGGATCGCACCTCGAGCGGCCGCTCCTCGGTACGGGTCGTGCATATCGTCGGCGCGCGTGCGCCGCTGCACACCACCGCCACCGGCAAGCTGTTCCTGGTCGAGGACGGGCTCGAGCGCATTCGCGACTACGCGCGCCGCACCGGCCTGCCGCCGTCCACGCCCGCTTCGATCACCACCCTGCCCGCGCTGGAGAAGGAACTCGACCGCGTGCGCCGTCATGGCGTGGCCTTCGACCTGGATGAAGTGGAAGCCGGCGTGCGCTGCATCGCCGCAGGCATCCGCAACGACGGCGGCGAACTCGTTGCGGGCCTGTCGCTGTCGACGCCGTCCGAGCGCTTCAACCCGGACTGGGCACCACTGGTGCGTGAAACCGCCGACGAGATTTCGCGCCTGCTCGGCCACACGCCCGCACGCAGCGCCTGAGGCCGCTCAGCCCTCGCGCCGGATCGGCGCAGCCGCAACGCGATGGGCGGCGGCCTGCTCCAGCCACTTGCGTACCCGCTTGGCGTCGGCCGTGCGCGTGTAGCGCCCGGTAGAATCCATCAGCACCATCACCACCGGCTGCTGGTGCAGCCAGGTCTGCATCACCAGGCAACGCCCCGCCTCGGAGATATAGCCGGTCTTGGACACGCTGATCGACCATTCCGGGCTCTTGACCAGTCCGTTGGTATTGCCGAAGCGGGTCATGCGGCCCCGGACATCGACGTAGCGCTCCTGCGCAGTCGAGAACTCGCGGATCAGCGGATAGGACGCCGAGGCTGACACCATCTTCGCCAGGTCGCGCGGGCTCGACACATTGGCCGGATTGAGACCGGTGCTGTCATGGAAGCGGGTGTTCCACAAGCCCAGCAGTCGGGCCTTGACGTTCATCGCCTCGATGAATGCCTGTTCGCCGCCCGGGTAATGGCGTGCCAGCGCCGACGCGGCGCGGTTCTCGGACGACATCAGCGCCAGATGCAGCATCTCTTCGCGCGTCAGCGTGGTACCGATGGCCAGACGCGAACCGGTGCCTTTCAGCGTGTCGATGTCGCCATTGGAAATGGTCAGCGGCTCGGACAGGCTCTGACCGGCATCGAGCACGACCATCGCCGTCATCAGCTTGGTGATCGAGGCAATCGGCACCACGGACGTGGCGTTGCGCTCCAGCAGCACTTCGCCGCTGGCCGGGTTGACCACGTAGAAGGCGCTGGAACCCAGTTCCGGCAAGCCGTTGGCGTCAAGCGCGAGCGGCAGGTCGTCGGCCTCGGCCGACGGCGCCATCAGCGCAGTCGTCGCAGCGGCGGCGGGCGCCATGCGCACGGCTACGCGCTGCACGTTCTTGGCCGCCGGCTTGGCGCGGGTCTTCGAGACCGCCTTGCGTGGCGCAGACTTGGCAGCAAGCTTCTTCTTTGCGCTGCTCTTGGCCACGGCCTTCTTTGGCGCAGGCTTCGCACTTGCCTTCGTCACCTTGGCGGTGGACGCCTCGGCGAGGTTGGAAACCGGCTGCAACATGAAAAGGCCGAGTACGGCGGCGGCAAGCAGGGAGCGTGGTTTCATGGCGGGCTAGTGCTACGTGAGATGTACCTAGCTTGAATCTGTAACAAAAATAAGCAGATAGCAAGACTTTTTGAAGCTGATTCGCGGAATGCTGAGAAATTGTCACATGAATGCCCACCCTGGAGCACCGACTGATACAAAAAATCCCGCACACGTAGGGGCGTTTTCGCCTAGAGGCGGAGGAAATCCACCACCTCGCCGCGGCGCGCCATCGCGTCCTCGTAGCCGAGCTCGATGAGCGCCTGCGTGAAGGCGGGCTCGAACAACAGGTAGGACAGCAGCGTCGAGCCCTCGCGCCGCATCGCGCCAAAACTGCGCAGCAGCGTTCGCAAGAGCAGCGGCAGCGCCTCGCGATGACGCCCCGCAATGGCATCGAGCCGCTGCGAAGGCAGCATCACCAGCGTCTCGATGGGCTTGAGCGTCGCGCCCGAAGCCAGGCGCTGCTCGGGGCTCATCGCCCCGGCCGTCTGGTTGATGCGATGCAGTCGCTCGAGATCGACCGCAAGCGTGTCGAGGAAGATGCTCGACAACGCGTGGCCCGCGATCTGCGCCGGCGAAGGATAGGATTCGGCGCGCTGGCGCCCCTCCTCCGCCAGCCGCCCCGCACCAATCACCATGATGCGGTCGGCACCGAGATGGATCGCCGGACTGACGGGCGCCAGCTGGCGCATCGAGCCATCGCCGAAGTATTCGCGGTGGATATGCACCGCCGGAAACACGAAGGGCAGCGCACTGGTCGCCATCAGGTGGTCGACGTTGATGCGGGTGCGGACGCCCATGCGGTGCGTGCGTCGCCAGGGCTGGATGTCGTCCGCGGCCTCGAAGAAGGCCAGGCTCTCGCCCGACGCGTAGCCCGAGGCAGTGACGCTGAGCGCGCGCAGATGGCCGCGGCGGATGGAGCGGCCGATCGCCGAGAAGTCGAGCACGCGCGCCAGGAGTTCGCGCAGCGGGGCGTTGTCGAGCAGCGAACGCGGCGTCTGCCGGATGGCCCAGCCGGTTCCGATCGCGAGCCCCCAGCGCCCCATGCTGCCAAGCAGCGCGACCGGGTCGGCGCGGTAAACCTGGTCGACGTGAAAATGGCGCCAGATGTACTCGATCTGGTCGACTGCATGATTGAAGCTGCTCGAATACACCGCCAGCGCGGCGGCATTGATGCCCCCCGCAGAGGTGCCGCACAGGATCGGGAAGGGGTTGCCGCCACGGCGCCCGCGCAGCTCGCGAATGGCGGCCAACACCCCCACCTGGTAGGCGGCACGCGCGCCGCCCCCCGTAAGCACCAGCGCAGCCTGCCCGCCCCCATCCTTCATCGTCCACCGTACCCGTCCGCGCTCACCCGGGAAGCATGAACGAGATGAAGCGAGGCGGGCAAGGGCTCAGCCGTGCTGCCCTGCCTCGACCACCGTCAGCGCAGTCATGTTGATGATGCGGCGCACGGTGGCCGAGGGCGTGAGGATGTGCACCGGCTTGGAGGCACCGAGCAGGATCGGGCCGACCGTCATGCCTTCGCCCGCCGCGTTCTTCAGCAGGTTGAAGGCGATGTTGGCCGCATCCAGCGTCGGGAAGATCAGCAGGTTGGCGTCCTCACGCATCTTGGCGTTGGGGAAGATCTGCAGGCGGTGCTTGGCGTCGAGCGCCGAATCGCCGTGCATTTCGCCCTCGACCGGCAGGTCGGGATGCTGCGCGTGGAGCATGCGCAGCGCGGTGCGCATCTTCTCGGCGGTGGGCGAATCGGCCGAACCGAAGGACGAGTGCGACAGCAGCGCCACCCGCGGCTCGACACCGAAGCGCTTCATCTCCTCGGCGGCCAGCAGCGTCATCTCGACGACCTGCTCCGGCGTGGGATCGTAGTTGACGTAGGTATCGGCCAGGAACAGCGTGCGACCCGGCAGGCTCAGCAGGTTTACCGTGTACAGGTGATCCACGCCCTCGCGCCGGCCGAGCACCGTCTCGACGAACTCGCGGTGCAGGCGGTGCATGCCGTAGGTGCCGCAGATCAGGCCGTCGCCGTAGCCGAACTTCAGCAGCAGCGTGCCGATCAGCGTGGTGCGGCGGCGCACTTCCTTCTTCGCGTACTCCACCGACACGCCGCGACGCTCCATCAACGCGTGGTAGTGCTGCCACAGCTGGTTGAAGCGCGGATCGGAATCGGGGTTGACCAGCTCGTAGTCGCGGTCGGCCAGCATGCGCAGGCCGAAGCGCTCGATGTTGCCCTTCACGATGTCCGGCCGGCCGATCAGGATCGGGCGCGCCAGGCCTTCGTCGACCACCGTCTGCACCGCGCGCAGCACCTTCTCGGATTCGCCTTCGGAGAAGATGATGCGCTTCGGGTTCTTGTGCGCGGCAGCGAACACCGGCTTCATGATCAGGCCCGAGTGCCACACGAAGTTGTTGAGCTGGGCGCGGTAGGCATCCCAGTCGGTGATCGGGCGCGTCGCCACGCCCGAGACCACCGCGGCCTCCGCCACCGCCGGCGCGATCTTCACGATCAGGCGCGGGTCGAAGGGGCGCGGAATGATGTACTCGGGCCCGAAGCCGCCCACCTTCTCACCGTAGGCGGCGGCGACGATGTCGCTCTGCTCGACGCGCGCCAGTTCGGCGATCGCCTTCACCGCGGCGAGCTGCATCTCGTCGGTGATGGTCGTGGCGCCCACGTCCAGCGCACCACGGAAGATGAAGGGGAAGCACAGCACGTTGTTGACCTGGTTCGGGTAGTCCGAACGGCCCGTCGCGATCAGCGCATCGTCGCGCACCGCCTTCACCTGCTCGGGCAGGATCTCGGGCGTGGGGTTGGCCAGTGCCAGGATCATCGGATTGGGCGCCATCTTCGCGACCATCTCCGGCTTCAGCACACCGCCGGCCGACAAGCCGAGGAAGACGTCCGCGCCCTCGATGATCTCGCCCAGCGTGCGCGCATCGGTCTTCTTGGCGTAGCGCGCCTTGATCGGGTCCATCAGCGCAGTGCGGCCCTCGTAGACCACGCCCTCGATGTCGGTGACCCAGATGTTCTCGACCGGCACGCCCAGCTTCACCAGCAGGCCCAGGCAGGCCAGCGCCGCGGCGCCGGCGCCGGAGGTCACCAGCTTCACCTTCGTCAGGTCCTTGCCCTGCAGGTGCAGGCCGTTGAGGATGGCCGCGCCGACTACGATGGCCGTGCCGTGCTGGTCGTCGTGGAAGACCGGAATCTTCATGCGCTCGCGCAGCTTCTGCTCGATGTAGAAGCATTCGGGCGCCTTGATGTCCTCGAGGTTGATGCCGCCGAAGGTGGGCTCGAGCGCGGCGATCATGTCGATCAGCTTGTCGGCGTCAGGCTCGTCGATCTCGAGATCGAACACGTCGATGCCGGCGAACTTCTTGAACAGCACGCCCTTGCCTTCCATGACGGGCTTGGCCGCCAGCGGGCCGATGTTGCCCAGGCCGAGCACCGCGGTACCGTTGGTGACGACACCGATCAGGTTCGAGCGTGCGGTGAGCTCGGCCGCCTGCGCGGGGTCCTCGACGATCGCATCGCACGCCGCCGCGACGCCCGGCGAATAGGCCAGCGACAGGTCGCGCTGGTTGGACAGCACCTTGGTCGGCGTCACCGAGATCTTCCCGGGGCGCGGGTAGCGGTGGTAATCGAGGGCGGCGCTACGGATCAGTTCATCCATGGTCTTCTTCCTGTCTCGTCTTCGGTGTGGAGTGCGCGCCGCGCACGGCCGACGGACCCGACAACTCGGCAAGCCGGACGGCCCTCGCGCGACCCGGGCAGGATACTCCGAAACGCCTTTTTTTCATATCGCGAAAAGAAAACTTGCAATGTGAAACCTGCGTATCGCAGTCGACGTGTCGGCGCCCGCCTCAATGATAGTCCGCGCGCCGCTCACCGATAGTTACGTCCCCGTTCATATGAGGGGTTTGGTCGTGGCATAATTACGGGCTTTCACCGATTGCGATCTGACGCAAGGTCTGTCGCAAGCGGAGGTCGGGGCGTCCCAGCAGACGCCCGAGCAGCCCGCCGGCCAGGCAGCACCTGCTTCAACGATGGCCGACCGACGGGAATGGTTTCGCATCACAGCACGGGAGAGCTGTACACATGTCTCAGAACCACGCCCAGGCGGCCATTGCCGCTGCCCCCGAATACGTTCGCCACGAAGGCCTGAAGCAGTGGGTCGGCGAGATCGCCGCCCTGACCGAGCCCGACCGTGTCGTCTGGTGCGACGGATCGCAGGAAGAATACGACCGCCTGTGCGCAGAGATGGTCGAGTCCGGCATGCTGATCAAGCTCAATCCGGAAAAGCGCAAGAACTCCTACCTCGCCTGCTCCGACCCCTCGGACGTCGCCCGCGTCGAGGACCGCACGTTCATCTGCTCGCAGGACAAGGCCGACGCCGGCCCGACCAACAACTGGGAAGACCCCAAGGTCATGCGCGACACCCTGAACGGCCTGTTCAAGGGTTCGATGCACGGTCGCACGATGTACGTGATTCCGTTCTCGATGGGCCCGCTCGGCAGCCCGATCGCCCATATCGGCATCGAGATCTCCGACAGCCCCTACGTCGCCACCAACATGCGCACCATGACCCGCATGGGCAAGGGCGCCATCGAGGTGCTCGGTACCGACGGCGAGTTCGTGCCGTGCGTGCACACCGTGGGCGCACCGCTCGCGCACGGCGAGAAGGACAGCCGCTGGCCGTGCAACCCCACGACCAAGTACATCGTCCACTTCCCCGAAACCCGCGAGATCTGGTCCTACGGCTCGGGCTACGGCGGCAACGCGCTGCTGGGCAAGAAGTGCTTCGCGCTGCGCATCGCGTCGACGATGGCACGCGACGAAGGCTGGCTGGCCGAGCACATGCTGATCCTCGGCGTCGAATCCCCCGAGGGCGAGAAGACCTACGTCGCTGCCGCCTTCCCGTCGGCCTGCGGCAAGACCAACTTCGCCATGCTGATCCCGCCCAAGTCGTTCGACGGCTGGAAGATCACGACCGTCGGCGACGACATCGCCTGGATCAAGCCGGGCAAGGACGGCAAGTTCTACGCCATCAACCCCGAAGCCGGTTTCTTCGGTGTCGCTCCGGGCACCTCCGAGAAGACCAACTTCAACGCCATGGCGACGCTGAAGGAAAACATCATCTTCACCAACGTCGCGCTGACCGACGACGGTGACGTGTGGTGGGAAGGCATGACCAAGGAGGCGCCCGCCCACCTGATCGACTGGCAAGGCAAGGACTGGACGCCCGAGATCGGCCGCGAGACCGGCCGCAAGGCTGCGCACCCGAACTCGCGCTTCACCGCACCGGCCAGCCAGTGCCCGTCGATCGACCCGAACTGGGAAGATCCCGCCGGCGTGCCGATCTCGGCCTTCATCTTCGGCGGCCGCCGCGCCACCACCGTGCCGCTGGTGTACCAGGCCTTCAACTGGAACTTCGGCGTCTACATGGCCTCGACCCTCGGCTCCGAAACCACCGCTGCCGCCTTTGGCGCGCAGGGCGTGGTGCGCCGCGACCCGTTCGCCATGCTGCCCTTCTGCGGCTATCACATGGGCGACTACTTCAACCACTGGCTGAAGATGGGCCACGTGGTCGAGAACACGCCCAAGATCTTCTGCGTGAACTGGTTCCGCATGGACGAAAACGGCAACTTCATGTGGCCGGGCTTTGGCGAGAACATGCGCGTGCTGAAGTGGATCGTCGACCGCTGCAAGGGCAAGATCGCCGCCAAGGAAACCGCGCTCGGCTGGATGCCGCGTTTCGAGGACCTCGACTGGACCGGCGCCGACGTCACCCGTGAGGAGTTCGAAGCCCTCACCCAGGTGGACGCCGACGCCTGGCGCACCGAACTCGCCCTGCACAAGGAATGGTTCGACAAGCTGCAGGACCGCCTGCCGCGCCAGCTCGTGCTCAAGCGCGAACTGTTCGAACTGGCGCTCAACGCCGACTGAGCCTGCCCGGGCGCTGACGCGCTCCGCACCGAAAAAGCGCCGCCGGTCGGCGCTTTTTCTTTTTCGGGCGACAATGCCTGCCTTTGCTGTACAGGACACATGCCATGCTTCACCGCTCGACCCGCCTCGATGAGATCCAGCCCTTTCACGTCATGGAGCTGCTGCGCCGCGCGCGCGAGCTCGAGGCGCAGGGACGCGACATCATCCACATGGAAGTCGGCGAGCCGGACTTTCCGACGCCGCAGCCCATCGTCGAGGCCGCAACCCGCTTCATCGCCGGCGGAGACGTGCATTACACGCCCGGCCTCGGCCTGCCTGCGCTGCGCGAGGCCATCGCGCGTTTCTATCATGACCGCTTCGGCGCCGACGTCAGCCCCGAGCGCATCATCGTCACCTCCGGCGCGTCGGGCGCGCTGATGCTGGCCCTGGCCGCCACCACCGACCCGGGCGACGAATGGCTGCTGCCCGATCCGGGCTATCCGTCCAACCGCCATCTGGTGCGCAGCTTCGAAGGCTACGCCCGCGCGCTGCCGGTAGACGCCGCGAGCCGCTACCAGCCCACGCCGGCGCAGGTGGACGCCGCATGGAGCGAGCGCGTGCGAGGTCTGATGGTGGCGACGCCGTCCAACCCGACCGGCACCCTGCTGAGCACTGCCGAGATCGCCGCGCTGCACGGCGTCACCCACGCGCGCCGCGGCGTGCTGCTGGTCGACGAGATCTACCAGGGACTAACCTACGGCGTCGAGTCCTCCACCGCCCTCGCCCACCCGGCGCTGAACGCCGCCGACGACCTGTTCATCGTCAACAGCTTCTCGAAGTACTTCGGCATGACCGGCTGGCGCCTGGGGTGGCTGGTGGCGCCGAGCGGTATCGTGCGGGACATCGAGAAGCTCGCGCAGCACTTCTTCATCTCGCCGTCGACCCCGGCCCAGCATGCTGCGCTGGCGGCCTTCCGGCCCGAGACGCTGGAGATCCTCGAAGCGCGCCGCCGCGAGTTCGCAGCGCGGCGCGACACGCTGCTGCCTGCGCTGCGCAGCCTGGGCTTCACGGTCGCAACCGAGCCGCAGGGCGCCTTCTACATCTACGCCGACGTGTCGAAGCTGGCAGCGGATTCGGAAGCGCTCGCGCGTCGCCTGATCGAGGAAGCCGGCGTCGCGGCCACGCCGGGGCTGGATTTCGGCCATCACCTGCCGCGCCAGCACCTGCGCATCGCCTACACCACGCGCCGCGAGCGCCTGCTCGAAGCGGCCGAACGCATCGCCCGACTCAAGCTGTAAGGGTCGAGCCCAGGGGAGGAGCCGGCGACGCTCGCCGGCACGGCCTCAGCCGGCGGACGCGGGCGTCTCGTTCCGGACCAGGGCTTCGCGGCCCGAGGCTGCGACCAGTCGCTTCTTCACCGCCATGACCTTGCGCGTGTAACGCGCATTCGGATCCTTCAACGCGCCGTTGTAGTACTGCAGTGCGCGCTGCATGGAGCCATAGCGTTGCAGGCCCTCCTGCAGCACCTGGGTACCGACGCGGACATTGAGTTCGGGGTCGAACAGCGCGTACTTGCCGCGCTTGGTGCCGATCTTGTCCTGATGGAAGCGCGGGATCACCTGCATCAAGCCCTGTGCCCCCATGTTGCTGACGGCGCGCGGATTGAAGCTGGACTCCACCGCCATGATCGCCACGATCAGCAAGGGGTCGAAGCCGTGCTCCTGCGCCGACTCCTCGGCCGCCATCAGCGCGGTTTCGAGCACCTCGTCGGACACACGATAGGTATCCGAGATCCAGTCGCGCACCCGTGCCATCTCCGGCGACAGGCCGTCGTCGTCCTCGGCAGCCAGGTCGAAGTCGGGCAGCGCCAGCGCCTCGAGCGCCGCCGCGTGGCGAAGACGCGGCGCAGGCACGCTGAGCCCCGGCACGGACTGGCGTGGCGCCTTCAGCGCCGGTAGCGCGCGATCGGCATCGGCCAGCGCCATTGCCGCCTCGCCAACCGTCGGGCCGACCTGCAGGTCACCGCGGGTATTCGCGTAGCTTACAGTTGAGGGCGCACCACCTTCGGTGGCGACGTAAGCCATGCCCATGAGTCCAATGGAAAGAACGGCGCCGTGCGCGATGCTGAACACGACCCCGCCCGCCTGACGCGCGAGCGCACTGATTCGAGTTGCGTGTTTCATGGTGTCCTCCATGCTGTGGCCGGAGGGACTGCGATCGGAGCACCGTGGTTGGAGCATCCGGACTTCCGCGTGGTCGGCAGAAGCGATGAGCCGCGCGGCCGGTAAGCCACGCCTGCGTGCAGTCACGCTCGGTCGCCAGTAGGTGTTCAAGCCTGTCGCCGCAACCAGACGACGGGCCCCGCGGTGCGTGCGTCCATGAAACTGCGTCTCCCCTTGAGGAAGGCGCCGCACCGAGATCGGTCAAGGAATAAGAATGCTGCAAAGCAGCAGGGAGCGGATCTTATTCTCGCCCAAACATTTTGTCAAAACTTGACATGCAGATATGCCGACTTCAAGCCGTGCGCGCCCGGGCTAGCAGCGCGCCGAACCGCCCCCAGTCGAAGCACGGCCCCGGGTCGGTCTTGCGCCCCGGCGCGATGTCCGAGTGCCCCACCACGGCCTCGATCGGATAGCGCCGCTCGAGCTCGGCGACCAGCCGGGCAAGTTGCTCATACTGGGCAGCCTCGAACGGCAGGGTGTCGCAGCCCTCGAGTTCGATCCCGATCGAGAAGTCGTTGCAGCGCTCCCGCCCCTGCCATGACGACACCCCGGCATGCCACGCCCGCAGGTCCGGATCCACGAAGCGGATCAGCGTACCGTCGCGACGGATGAAGTAGTGCGCGGACACGCGCAGGTGATGGATGTCCGCGTAATAGGGGTGCTCGCCAGGATCGAGGGCGTTGGTGAACAGCTGCGCCACGCCCGGACCGCCGAACTGGTCCGGCGGCAGGCTGATGGCGTGCACCACGATCAGGCGGACGACCTCGCCTTCGGGGCGCAGGTCGAAATTGGGTGAGGGAAGGAAGAGCTTCAGCGCCTGCACGATCTACACTTTCGACCCAAGGATGCCACGCTGGAGCAGGTCGCTCAGCACCTCGTCGGCCACTTCCTCCACCGTGCGGTTCGCGGTATCGAGCCGGATCTCGGGCGACTCCGGCGCCTCGTAGGGCGAATCGATGCCGGTGAAGTTCTTCAGCTCGCCCCGCCGCGCTTTCCTGTACAAGCCCTTCGGGTCACGCGACTCCGCCACTTCGAGCGGCGTATCGACGTGGATCTCGACGAACTCACCCTCCTCCACCAGCGCCCGCGCCATGCGCCGCTCCGACTTGAACGGCGAGATGAAGGCGGTCAGCACGATCAGGCCGGCGTCCACCATCAATTTGGCCACTTCGGCCACGCGGCGGATGTTCTCCACCCGGTCGGCGTCGGTGAAGCCCAGGTCCTTGTTCAGGCCGTGACGCACGTTGTCGCCGTCGAGCAGGTAGGTGTGGTGGCCCAGCGCGTGCAGCTTCTTCTCGACCAGGTTGGCGATCGAGGACTTGCCCGCGCCCGACAGCCCGGTGAACCAGAGCACGCAGCTCTTCTGGTGCTTCTGGGCCGAGCGCGCCGCCTTGTCGACATCGACGTGCTGCAGGTGGATGTTGTGTGCGCGGCGCAGCGCGAAGTGCAGCAGGCCCGCGCCAACCGTGTTGTTCGACAGGCGGTCGATCAGGATGAAGCCGCCGGTGTCGCGGTTGGCCTGGTAGGCATCGAAGGCGATCGGCCGGTCGAGCGACAGATTGCACACGCCGATGGCGTTGAGCTCCAGCGTCTTGGCCGCCACATGCTCGAGCGTGTTCACGTTCACCTGGTACTTGATGTCGGTGATCGTGGCCGTGACCGTCTTGGCACCGATCTTGAGCAGGTAGGGCCGGCCCGCGAGCATCGGCTCGTCGTGCATCCACACGATCGTGGTCTCGAACTGGTCAGCCACCTCGGCCGGCGCCTCCACGGTCGAGATCAGGTCGCCGCGCGAGATGTCGATCTCGTCGGCCAGCGTGAGCGTGATCGACTGCCCGGCCACCGCCTGCGCAAGGTCCCCGCCGTGGGTGACGATGCGCGCCACCGTGCTCTCGCGCCCCGAGGGCTGCACCCGGATGCGGTCGCCCGGGCGGATCACGCCGCTCGCCACCTGGCCGGCGAAGCCGCGGAAGTCCAGGTTCGGGCGGTTCACCCACTGCACCGGCAGGCGGAAGGGGGCGCGCTGCATGCGCGCGTCGTCCACCTCCACCGTCTCCAGGTAGCCCATCAGCGTCGTGCCGTGGTACCAGGGCATGGCGCTGCTCGGGGTGGTGATGCTGTCGCCCCTGAAGGCCGACAGCGGGATGAAGGTGACGTTGTCGAGCCCGATCTGCGCCGCGAAGGCGGAGTAGTCCTCGACGATGTCGCGAAAGACCTTCTCCGCGTAATCGACGAGGTCCATCTTGTTGATCGCCACCACGATGTGGCGGATGCCCAGCAGCGACACCAGATAGCTGTGGCGCCGGGTCTGGGTCAGGATGCCCTTGCGCGCATCGACCATCAGGATGGCCACATCCGCCGTCGACGCGCCGGTGACCATGTTGCGGGTGTACTGCTCGTGGCCCGGTGTGTCGGCGACGATGAACTTGCGCTTGTCGGTGGAGAAGAAGCGGTAGGCCACGTCGATGGTGATGCCCTGCTCGCGCTCGGCGGCCAGGCCATCGACCAGCAGCGCGAAGTCGATCGCATCGCCCTGGGTGCCGAACTTCTTCGAGTCGGCCTCGACCGCGGCGAGCTGGTCCTCGAACAGCATCTTCGATTCATACAGCAGGCGCCCGATCAGCGTGCTCTTGCCGTCATCCACGCTGCCGCAGGTGATGAAGCGCAGCAGGCTCTTGTGCTCGTGCGCCTTCAGGTATTGCTCGATGTCGGTGGCGATCAGGTCGGAAACGTGTGCCATGTCAGGCCTCCTGCAGGGCCGCCCCAAAGGAGGCCTTCGCCCCCTCGGGGGGCAACGAACGAATGTGAGTGTGGGGGCGCATCAGAAATACCCCTCTTGCTTTTTCTTTTCCATGGAAGCGGCGGAATCGTGGTCGATCACCCGACCCTGGCGTTCGGAGGTGCGGGTGAGGAGCATCTCCTGGATGATCGCCGGCAGCGTGTCGGCCTCAGACTCCACCGCACCGGTCAGCGGGTAGCAGCCCAGGGTGCGAAAGCGCACCTTCTTCATCATCGGCACCTCGCCGGGTTTCAGGGGCATGCGGTGGTCGTCGACCATGATCAGCGTGCCGTCGCGCTCCACCACCGGACGTTCGGCCGCGTAGTACAGCGGCACGATGGGGATGTTCTCGAGGTAGATGTATTGCCAGATGTCGAGCTCGGTCCAGTTCGACAGCGGAAACACGCGGATCGACTCGCCCTTGTGCTTTCTGGCGTTGTAGAGCTTCCACAGCTCGGGGCGCTGGTTCTTCGGGTCCCAGCGGTGCTGCGCGGTGCGGAAGGAGAACACGCGCTCCTTGGCGCGCGACTTCTCCTCGTCGCGGCGCGCCCCGCCGAAGGCGACGTCGAAGCCGTACTGGTCGAGCGCCTGCTTGAGGCCCTCGGTCTTCATGATGTCGGTGTGGATCGCCGAGCCGTGGGTGAAGGGGTTGATGTCCTTCTCCACGCCTTCGGGGTTGATGTGCACCAGCAGGTCCATGCCGGTCTCCTGCACCATGCGGTCGCGGAAGCGGTACATCTCCTGGAACTTCCAGCGCGTGTCGACATGCAGCAGCGGGAAGGGCGGCACCGCCGGGTAGAAGGCCTTCATCGCCAGGTGCAGCATGACCGCGCTGTCCTTGCCGATGGAGTACAGCATCACCGGCCTGTCGGCCTCGGCGACGACCTCGCGCAGGATGTGGATGCTTTCGGCTTCGAGCCGTTGCAGGTGGGTCAGGTTGATCGACTGAAGGGCTTGCATGGAATCGGAAGGCAGATCTGCCAGCGGAAAAACGTGAAGCACGAATGATCGCGCATCCTGAGCGCGCACCGGCAGAAAACTTGGATGGGATGTGCTGGATCGGCAGCAAAAGTCCCCCCGGACCAGGATCGCCCGCCCCCGACTGCACAGGCAGTCGCTAAAATGCAGCGCCTTGCCCCCTGCGGACCAGCACCGTGACCATCCAGCACCACGCCGACTTGCTCGAGGATCTCCTGCCCGTCATCCGCGCTGCCGGCGATGTCGTCATGGCGGTATACCGCACGGACTTCGCGGTGCGCGGCAAGGACGACGCCTCGCCCGTGACCGAGGCCGACGAACGTGCCGAAGCGCTGATCCTGCCCGCGCTCGAAGCGCTGCTGCCGGGCACCCCCATCGTGGCCGAGGAGGCCGTCGCCGCCGGCGCCCTCCCCGAGGTGGGCGAACGTTTCTGGCTGGTCGACCCGCTCGACGGCACCAAGGAGTTCATCAGCCGCAACGGCGAGTTCACGGTCAACATCGCCCTCATCGAGCACGGCACGCCGGTGCTGGGCGCCGTCCTCGCGCCGGCGCTCGGCCGACTGTTTGCCGGCCGCGTCGGTGCGGGCGCGTTCGTGGAAGAAGGTGGCGAGCGCCGCCCGATCGCCTGCCGCGGGGTGCCGGCCGATGGCCCCACGGTCGTGGCCAGCCGCTCGCATGGCGACGCCGCGGCGCTGGCGGCGTTCCTCGGCGGGCGCAAGGTCGCCGCGCTCAAGAATGCCGGCTCCTCGCTCAAGCTCTGCCTGATCGCCTGTGCGGAGGCCGACCTCTACCCCCGCCTCGGTCGCACCATGGAATGGGACATCGCCGCCGGCCACGCCGTGCTCGCCGCTGCGGGCGGCCGCGTCGAGACCCTGTCCGGCGAACCGCTGCGCTACGGCAAGCCGGGTTTCGACAACCCTCACTTCGTCGCCTGCGGCGCCGCATGACACGCACAGTCCGCAGATGACGGCCTACCTCATCCTCGGCTCCATCGCCGTCCTGCTCGCCCTGCTCGTGCACGGGCGCATCAGCCCCGCCATCCTGTTCGCCACCTGGGCGGGTGGCTACCACCTGCTGGGGCTGTCGAGCCAGCAGGCTTTCCTGTCCAGCTTCACCAACCCGGCGCTGGCCACGCTGATCCTGCTGCTGCTGGTGTCGCTGGCGCTGGAGCGCTCACCGCTGCTCGACCGGCTGTCCTCCTCGCTGCTCAGGGGCAGTGAAGGGCGCGCAATACTGAAACTCGGCGGTTTCGCCACCCTGATCTCGGCCTTCATGAACAACACCGCGGTCGTCGGGGCCCTGCTGGGGCCGATCTCGAAGCAGCGGCGCCATCCACCTTCGAAACTGCTGATACCCCTGTCATACGCCTCGATCCTGGGCGGGATCACGACCCTGGTGGGCACCTCGACCAACCTCGTGGTGAATTCCTTCGCGATCGAGGCCGGACTGCCCGCACTGCACATGTTCCAGTTCACCGTGGTCGGCCTGCCGGTGGCGATCATGTGCATCGTGGTCATGGCACTCGGTACGCGGCTGCTACCCACGAATGCGGCCACCGAGGAGGAATCGCGTTCAGCCTATTTCCTCGAGGCCCGCCTCGCGCCCGACTCGCCATTGGTCGGCCGCAGCATCGAGCAGAACCGCCTGCGCAACCTGGAGGGCCTGTTCCTCGTCGAGATCGAACGTGACGGCCACCTGATCTCGCCCGTCGGCCCCGCCGAGGTCCTGCTCGCGGGCGATGTGCTCGTCTTTACCGGAGAGCTCACCAAGGTTCAGGCCCTGCAACGGTTTCCGGGCCTTCAGGTATTCGGCGCAGGCGCAGACGCCCTGCTCAAGTCGAACCTGGTCGAGGTCGTCATCTCCAACCAGTCGGAGCTGGCCAACCGCACACTACGCGATGTCGACTTCCGCACCATGTTCGATGCCGGCGTCGTCGGCATCCGCCGCGGCGACAAGCGCCTCACCGGCCAGCTCGGCCGCATCCCGCTGCGCGTCGGCGACAGTCTGCTGCTCGCCGCGGGACCGGACTTCTTCCAGCACCGCAACCTCGACCGCAACTTCCACGTGCTCAATGGTGCAGGCCTGCGCCCGCGCATGACGGCGCGGCAAAGCACGCTGGCGCTGTCGGGCTTCGCCGCGGTCATCCTGCTGTCGGCACTGGAATGGCTGCCGCTGTTCAGCGGGCTGCTGATCCTGCTGGCGGCCCTGCTCGCGAGCGGCCTGCTGACGCTTGGCGAAATGCGGCGTCGCTTCCCCTTCGAACTGATGATCGTGATCGCCTCCGCGCTGACGATCGCCGGCGTCATCGAGCGCTCCGGCGCCGCGGAACTCATGGCCGGCTGGATGCGACAGCTCTTCGACGGCTACGGCGTATACGGCGCACTGGTCGGCGTTTACCTGATCACCCTTGCACTCACCGAACTCGTCACCAACAACGCCGCTGCGGCGCTGGCCTTCCCGATCGCGCTGGGCACCGCACGCGCCTTCGGCGTGGACCCGACCCCGTTCGTGATGGTCGTCGCCTACGGTGCCAGCGCAGGCTTCCTGATCCCCTTCGGCTACCAGACGCACCTGATGGTGTATTCGGCGGGCCGCTACCGCATGCGCGACTTCCTGCGCGCGGGGCTGCCAATCAGCCTGACCTATTCGATCGGCGTGCTGCTGCTGGTGCCGCTGGCGTTTCCGTTTCGCCCGGGCTGA
Organism: Thauera sp. 63; assembly: GCF_000310165.2. Classification (NCBI taxonomy): domain Bacteria; kingdom Pseudomonadati; phylum Pseudomonadota; class Betaproteobacteria; order Rhodocyclales; family Zoogloeaceae; genus Thauera; species Thauera sp. 63. Next base: position 155,697 of record NZ_AMXC01000008.1, on the reverse strand, counting down.
TTCGCCCCCGTCCGCGTGAAGGCCGCAGCCCTCGACGGAGCAGGCGCGCGCCTCCGTGGAGCAAAGCACGGCGACGCGCCTCCTGGTCCTTTTTCCGACGCCAGGCGGTTGTCGCCTCAACGCTCTGCGACTAACCTTGTGGCATTGCATCATTCACCGACTGTTGCCGACCCTGGTTCGATATGAACGCCACTCACTTGCTGCATCAGCTTATTCTTTCCTCCGCTCAGCAGACGCCCGAAGCGGCCGCCCTGAGCTTCGGCGCCGAACAGCGCAGCTATGGCGCACTGGCCACCGAGGTGCAGGCCTTTGCCGCCGGACTGCGCCAGCTGGGCCTGGAGCGCAGCGAGCGGGTCGGCATCTACCTGGACAAGCGCATCGAGACGGTCGTGGGCATGTTCGGCGCCACGGCCGCAGGCGGCGTGTTCGTGCCGGTGAACCCGATCCTCAAGCCCGAACAGGTCGGCTACATCCTGCAGGACTGCAACGTCCGGGTGCTGCTGACCTCGCCCGAGCGCTTCGCCGCACTCGCCCAGACCCTGGGCAGCTGCCATGACCTGCGCCACGTCGTGCTGACCGGCAATCCGGCAGAGCTCCCTGCCCTGCCCGGCGCATCCGTGCATCGGCTCAACGACCTGATGGCGGCGCCGGCCGCTCCCGGCCACCGCGTCATCGACGCCGACATGGCCGCCATCCTCTACACCTCGGGCAGCACCGGCAGGCCCAAGGGCGTCGTGCTCTCCCACCGCAACATGGTCACCGGCGCCAAGAGCGTTGCCGAGTACCTTGGCAACAACGCCGACGACACCCTGCTGGCGGCACTGCCGCTCTCCTTCGACGCCGGTTTCTCACAGCTGACGACCGCCTTCCACAGCGGCGCCCGCGTCGTGCTGCTCAACTACCTGCTGCCGCGCGACGTGCTGAAAGCCATCGAGAAGGAGAAGGTCACCGGCCTGACCGCCGTTCCGCCGCTGTGGATCCAGCTCTCGCAGCTGCAGTGGCCGGAAACCATCACCGAGCACCTGCGCTACATCGCCAACACCGGCGGACGCATGCCGCTCGAGACCCTGACCACGCTGCGCGGCATGCTGCCGAAGACCCGGCCCTTCCTGATGTACGGTCTCACCGAGGCCTTCCGCGCCACCTACCTGCCGCCGGAGGAAGCCGACCGCCGGCCCGACTCGATCGGCAAGGCCATCCCCAATTCCGACGTGGTCGTGCTGCGCGAGGACGGCAGCGAATGCGCCCCCAACGAACCGGGCGAGCTCGTGCAACGCGGCGCGCTGGTCGCAATGGGTTACTGGAACGACCCCGAGAAGACCGCCGAGCGCTTCAAGCCCCTGCCCAGCCACGCGCCGGGCCGGCAGAACGGCCTTGTATTGCCCGAGATCGCCGTGTTTTCCGGCGACACCGTGCGGCGCGACGAAGAGGGCTTCCTCTACTTCATCGGCCGCCGCGACGAGATGATCAAGACCTCCGGCTACCGCGTCAGTCCGACCGAGGTCGAGGAGATCCTGTACGCGACCAAGCTCGTCGGTGAATGCGCGGCCTTCGGCATCGCGCACGACACCCTGGGCCAGAGCATCACCGTCATCGCCACGCCGCCGCAGGGTGGGTCGCTCGACACCGCGGCACTGCTGGCCGAATGTCGCCAGCGCATGCCCGCCTACATGGTGCCGACGCGCATCGAGGTGCGCGACGGGCCGCTGCCGCGCAACCCCAACGGCAAGATCGACCGCAAGACGCTGTCCAGCGAGGTCTGACCGAGCTCGGCGGTGCTCATGTCTCACACACATGAAGTCGCCCCCCGGCGAGTCCTTCTTTCGATCGCTGCGCGCTCCGGCCGACTTGCGCATGCGGCACTTCTCATGACCGCCTGCATCCTGTCATCGGATCTCGCTGCAGCCATCATCCGCGTCGGTCCGGGCGAAGCCTTCACGCGCATCGCCGATGCGGCGAAGGCCGCACGGGACGGCGACATCGTCGAGATCCTGCCTGGCGAGTACCGGGGCGACGTCACGGTGTGGAACCAGAAGCGCCTGCTCATCCGCGGTGTCGGCGAACGTCCGGTGCTGATTGCCGACGGCAAGAACGCGGAGGGCAAGGCTATCTGGGTGATCCGCAACGGCGACATGCGGATCGAGAACATCGCATTCCAAGGCGCTCGCGCGGCTGACGGCAATGGCGCCGGCGTCCGCTTCGAGCGTGGGCGACTGGAAGTGAGCAACAGCAGCTTCGTCGACAACCAGGTCGGCTTGCTGACGGCAAACTTCGAAGAGGCGGAACTCATCATCCGCGACAGTCTGTTCGCACAGGCCCCGCGGCAGACGCACTCGCTGCCCCACCTGCTCTACGTCGGCCGCATCGCCCGTTTCGAGATCAGCGGCAGCCGCTTCCATCAGGGCTATCACGGCCACTTGCTCAAATCGCGCGCGCGCCATAACGACATCCGCTACAACCTGCTCTTCGACGGTCCGGCAGGCGAAGCGTCCTACGAGATCGACCTGCCCAACGGCGGCCTGGCCTTCGTCATCGGCAACATCATCGGCCAAAGCGCCCATACCCAGAACCCAGCGGTCGTGTCCTACGGCGCAGAAGGCGAGGCCTGGCCCGACAGCGCGCTCTACCTGTCACACAACACCCTGCTCAGCGATCGCCTGACCGGCACATGGTTCCTGCGCACCTTCACCGACAGGTTGCCCGGCAATGTCGAGGTGCTGGGCATCAACAACATCACTGCGGGCATCGGTGCCTTCACGCTGGCGGCGAGCGGCGAGTTCCGGGGCAACGTGCCCCTTCCCCCGGGCGGTCTCCTTGCGCCCGACGCACTCGACTTTCGCCCTCACGGCGCCAAGCTGCTGCGCCACCTCACCACGCCGGCCGGCAGCGCACGCGGCGTCTCGCTCGTGCCCGAAGCGGAGTTCGCACTGCCGATCGGCACCCGTCCGCTCGCCCCGTCGCCAAGCGGGTTGCCCGGCGCCTTGCAGAACGACTTCTGAATGCACGAGGCGTGCCAGGACGCTGCCCAAGCATGCGTGCTCCCCACTTATGTCATATCCGGATCGCACTCGGCACTGACAATCCCGCCTTCATGCGGCATCATCCCGTCGATTCGAAACTTTCCAGCCTACGCGGCCAACGGAGTTCAGTGTGCTCGAGCGGTTCTGTGGTGTTCTTCACGCGTCGGACGCAGTCACCGACACCAGCCGGATCTTTCCCGAAAAGCTGGCGCGTCTGCAGTTTCCCCAAGGTGCAATCGGTTACCGGACGGATGTAACGGTCTTCCAGGAAGACGGCAGCGTCTGCCTTGCGCTTGGCACGCCCCGCTTCAAGGACGCCGCCCTGCAGCAACTCAAGGATCAGCGCGGCGCGGCTGCGGCCTGGGCGCAAGCCTTCCGCACCCTTGGCGATGACGCCCTGCAGCAAGCCGCCGGCCGCTTCAGCGTCATCCTGATCGCCCGGGATGGCAGCCAGGCATTGCTCGCCACCGACCGCTTCGGCACCTGGCCCATCTGCTATGCCGAACACGAGGGACGACTGCATTTCTCGGACCGCGCCGACACGCTCCCCGGCGTCCCGCGGAAGATCTCGTCGCAGGCGGTATTCGAGTACCTCTTCTTCCACATGATCCCGGCGCCGACGACCATCTTCGAAGGCGTCTTCCGGCTTCCCCAGGGCCACCTGCTCAAGTGGCAGGATGGCAAGGCCGAATGCCGGCGCTGGTGGCAAGCGGTCTTCGAGGAAGACAACACCCCGAGCCTGGAGGAGTCCAAAGCACGCTTCCTGCAGATCATCGAGGACGACGTACGCCGCGAGGCCGAAGGCGCCAGCGTGGGCTGCTTCCTGTCGGGCGGCACGGATAGTTCCACCGTCACCGGCATGCTGTGCAAGGTGCTCGGCCAGCCTGCACGCAGTTATTCGATCGGTTTCGACGCCAGCGGCTACGACGAGATGGCGTACGCCCGCATCGCCGCCAAGCGTTTCGGCGCGGACCACCGCGAGTACTACGTCACCCCGGACGACCTCGTGGCAGGCATTCCGCAGGTCGCCACCCACTACGACCAGCCTTTCGGCAACTCGTCCGCCCTGCCCGGCTGGATCTGCGCCACCCGCGCGCGCGAGGACGGCATCGAGCGCATGCTCGCCGGCGACGGCGGCGACGAACTGTTCGGCGGCAACACCCGCTACGCCAAGCAGCGGGTCTTCGGCTGGTACGACGGCGTGCCCGGCCTGCTGCGCCGCGGCCTGCTCGAGCCCACGCTGGCCCTGCCCGGCATGGGTCGCATTCCGGTGGTCAAGAAGGGCGTCAGCTACGTCGAGCAGGCCCGCGTGCCCATGCCCGACCGCATCCACATGTACAACATGCTGGTCCAACTGGGCATGGACACGGTCTTCGCGCCCGACTTCATCGCGCGTGTCGACACCGACCGCCCCTACCGCGGGCAGCGCGAGGTGTGGCAGGCCACCAACGCCCACGCCCACATCAACCGCATGCTCAACTACGACTGGAAATACACGCTGGCCGACAACGACCTGCCCAAGGTCATCGGCACCACCCAGCTGGCCGGCGTGGATGTAGCCTTCCCGCTGCTCAGCGACGAGCTCACCGACTTCTCGCTCACGCTGCCGCCGGAATGGAAGCTCAAGCGCCTGACCCTGCGCTGGTTCTTCAAGGAAGCCCTGCGCGGCTTCCTGCCCGACGAGATCATCGCCAAGAAGAAGCACGGCTTCGGCCTGCCCTTCGGTGTCTGGGCCTGCCAGCACGCGGGCCTCAAGGCGCTCGCGACCGACGCGCTGGGCAGCTTCCGCAGCCGCGGCATCGTTCGCCCCCAGTTCATCGACGAACTGCTGAACACCCACCTGCCCGCCCACCCCGGCTACTACGGCGAGATGGTGTGGATCCTGATGATCATGGAATTCTGGATGCGGGAACACGAGACAGCCTGACGCTCGTCACACGCCACCCGACAACGGATCACGCGCAACGCCCCGCCCTGCCGAATCGAGACTCGAGATGACCGAAACCCGCAAGCTGCCCGAACACACGCCGATGACCCAGTTCCCCGCTGCCGGCAGCGAACTGCTCATCAACGGCCAACCCCTCAGCCGCATTGCCGCACGTGTGGGACGCACGCCCTTCTACGCCTACGACCGCAGCCTCCTCAGCGCCCGCGTGGCGCAGTTGCGCGCCGCCCTGCCGGCCGAGGTCAAGCTGCACTTTGCAATGAAGGCCAACCCCATGCCGGCACTGGTGTGCCACATGGCGACGCTGGTCGACGGCATCGACGTGGCGTCCGCGGGCGAGCTGATGGTGGCGCTGGACGTCGGCGCCGATCCGCAGGAGATCAGCTTCGCCGGCCCCGGCAAGACCGACGCCGAGCTGCACCAGGCTGTGGCCGCCGGCATCCTGGTCAACGTCGAGTCCTTCCGCGAGGTGCCCATCCTCGCCGCCGCCCAGCAGGCGCTCGGCCTGCCGGCGCGCGTCGCGGTGCGCGTCAATCCGGATTTCGAGCTGAAATCCTCGGGCATGAAGATGGGCGGCGGGCCCAAGCAGTTCGGTGTCGATGCCGAACAGGTGCCCGAGCTGCTTGCCGCGATCGGCCGCGCCGAGCTCGCCTTCGAAGGCTTCCACCTCTTCGCCGGCTCGCAGAACCTCAAGCCCGAAGCCATCGTCGAGGCCCAGCAGAAGAGCTTCGCGCTCGCCTGCCGGCTGGCCGAAGACGCGCCGTCGCCGGTCAGGTTCCTCAACCTCGGCGGCGGCTTCGGCATCCCCTACTTCCCGGGCGAACAGCCGCTCGATCTCGCCCCGATCGGTGCCAACCTCGCCGACATCGTGGCGCAAGCAAAGGCAGCCCTACCGCACGCCGAGATCGTCATCGAACTCGGCCGCTACCTCGTGGGAGAAGCGGGCGTGTACGTCGCCAGGGTGCTGGACAAGAAGGTCTCGCGCGGCCACACCTACCTCGTCACCGACGGCGGCCTGCATCACCACCTGTCCGCCTCCGGCAACTTCGGCCAGGTCATCCGCAAGAACTACCCCGCGGCCATCGGCAACCGCATGGACGCAACCGTGCAGGAAACCGTCTCGGTCGTCGGCCCGCTATGCACTCCGCTCGACCTGCTGGCCGACCGCATGAACCTGGCCGCTGCCGAGCCGGGCGATCTGGTGGTCATCTACCAGTCGGGCGCCTATGGCGCCACGGCCAGTCCGCAGCGGTTTCTGGGGCATCCGGCGGTCACCGAAGTACTCATCTGAGCAGGCACCGCGCGTCGAGCGCTCGAGCCAATCCGGAGTCGCCGGAAGACGCCGGGCGCCGAGTGCTAAGGCGCCCGTGCCGCCGCACCCCCGCTCTGCAGCCCCAGCGCCGCGAACATCAGCAGATACGCGAGCATCGCCAGGCGCGGCGCGTCCACCAGGCTATCGAAGGCGCCGACGATGAAGAAGGCGGTCAGGCCGGCGAGCAAGGGCGGGGCCAAGGGGTGCGCTGACGCGCGCCCCAGCGTCAGGCGCGACGCCGCGGCCAAGCACAACAGCGAGAACGCGACCAGTCCCAGCCACCCCTGCTCCACAAAAAAGTGGAGCCACAGGTTCTTGGCATGCCAGGGCAAGTGATGACGATCGCTGGAGAAGAACCAGTAATCCGCCCCCTGCTCGAAGTGTCCGTTGCCCAGCTGCTCACGCCCACGCGCATCGATCAGGCTCAGCTCGTCCACCTCGAGCAAGGCACGACTGTCGTTGGCAATCGAGAACACCGTCAGCCGTGGCAAGCCCGCAGCCGGCACACCGAGACGCCCCGGGGGCAACATCAACTGGTAGGTGTTCCAGGCGCTCCCCTGCGGCACCCGAATACCGGCTGTTGTGCACCCCCCGTCGTACAACAGATGCTTGCGGCACACCTCGACCGCCAGGCGGGCATCCTGCTCGGGAGCGCGCAGGCGCACCGCCAGTTGCAAGGGCGAAGCCAAGCCCGGCGACACGCGCTGCGAAACCCGGTACAGCTCACCAAAGCCCAGCACGTGACGCGGCGCCCCCAGCTTCAGATAGGGATTCCCCGCATCGAAACCCAGGGTGTGCGACCCCGGGAACACCTCCTGCGGCGCGTGCCAGAAATACGCCTCGGCAAACTGCCCCACGCCCACGCCGAGCCACTGCGCCCCCTGCGCAGACGGCAGCGATGCGGCATAGGACCAGTGTGCAAAGCGGCCTTCCAGATCGGCAGCAGCACGCTCCATGCGCTGGGCCGCGTAGTAGGTGTTGAGGCTCACCACAGTCAGGGCCATCGCGCCCAGGCAGAGCGAAACCAGCACCCAACCATGCACCGTCGGCCGCCAACAGCGCGCGGGCTGCAAGCGCACCCACGCAAGCGGCAAGAGGACGAAGAGCGCGCACAGCAGGGCCGGCAACAATCCGCCTGATTCGGCCCAGTGGTGACTCACCAGCACCGCGTTCGCCGCCAGCCACCCGAGCAGGCCCAGCACCAGACCGACCGCCACACGCTCAAGCCGTACCGGAAGATGCGCGAACAAGGCCCAGCCCAGCGCCACCGCATTGAATGCATAGGCGAGGTACACCCCTTTCGGCACAAGGACGATGGCGATCGCGCTCGCGACAGTCCCCCCCAGTGCAAGCAGCAGCGCAGCCCCCAGCGCACCGCCCGACGCCAGCGCGAACACCGGTGCCACCCCGAAGACTGCCAACGCAAGGCCCAGCATGGCCGCCAACCCACGAAAACCGCCGGCCTGGAACACCCCGCCGAGCAGCCAGATGCACGCCGCCGCAAACCCGGCCCACACAAGCACCGCCGGAAGCGACACCCGCCACGCCCCACGCCGCAGCATCGCGAGCAGAAGTACCGCAACCCCCACCGCCAAGCCCAGGTACAGCCCGCGGGAGAAGGTCGTGAAGCTCGCATAGGCCAGCACGGCAAGCACCCCCGCCCCGATCGCCAGCCGGCGTGCATCACGCTCACCCAGCACCCACCACAAGGCCACGGGCACCGTCAACGCCAGCCAGCCGTCCAGCGTGGCGCCGCCCACGTTCATCTCCCAGAACAGTGCCGTGGTACGGTAATCGCTCGCGAAGTCCGACAAACCGGTGAACGCCCAGCGCTCCCACACCGCAGCCAGCGAAACCAACACAGCCCCCGCCACCAAGCCGAACACCAGCGTCTGCGTCGCCGTCTGCGGTCGGTCGCGCAAGGCCTGCGCCAGCAGCGGCAGCAACAACACGGCCCAGAGAAAACCCTTGGCGAGGCGCGGCCCGTTCAAGGCGGTGCCGTACCCCATCCATAGCGCTGCATCGCCCGCCGCCTCGGCCACCGCAGACCACTGCGTCGACACCAGAAAACTCAGACCCAGCAATGCGACCACGCCGAGCTGAAGCGGGCCGAACCGCCAGGGCCGCCTGCCCGCCACATCGGCTCGCGCCCGACGCATGGGGGCCATCGACTGCACACTGCCCACCAGCAGCGCGCTCATCACCAGCGCATCGCTCTCGGTCAGGTGAATGGCGCCGGACCAGCCGGCCAGATCGACCACGGGCGCCAGCGCCGGCACACAGAACAGCCAGGCGTCGCGGCGTGCGCTCATCAGGGCAACAAAGCCGGTCGCGATCACACACCCGGCGACCACGCCGAAGGGGTGACGCAGGGCAAACACCACCAGGCCCGTCAGACCACACAGCGCCAGCAATCCCCAGCCCGTCGATGTCAGCGCGCTGCCCTTCAAGCCTCCCAAATGCGCCCCCATGCTCCGCCTTCCTCCTGTCCTCAATGAGCAGCCAGTCTACGGGGCAATCGGGTCAGACTCCATCGATCCTCACATTCTTTGAAACACCGTCCTTGAACGGCAGCAGCACCCGGCACACCACCTCGAAAGACGCACCTGCAGCCTCCATGGTCCGGGCAGCCCTCGACAACGGCATGGACCCGCGCGCAACGGCACGGACGCACAAATCCACCACCCGGCGCAGCTTGGTCTGCGCCTCGTATCGCTAGGGGGCAATTTTCGGTGTCGCCTAACAATACGCTCCCCCGTCTTCAACACTGCAGCAGCGGGCGAGTCGGTTACGTTTTTCGAAGCATGGGGCGGTACGCTTGCCCACACGCTCTAGATCTACTTCGATTTTTCGGGGTATTCGGATATAGCCGTCGGCGCAGCGCACATGCTTGGCATCGTGCTTCCGGTCAGCTTCCGCTCGCCCAACAAGGCGACAAGGATCATCGAATTCTGGCGCCGCGGGCACACGACACTGTCCGCCTTCCTGCGCGATTACCTATACGTCGCGCTGAGCGGCAATCGAAACGGCACGCTCAGGCTCTACCGCAACCTCATGCTCACTATGCTGCTTGGGGGCCGGTACTGCCGCACCGTCTAAAGGCATCGCTCTCTTGGGCAGTCACCTTTCCTGCCGTGGTCGCCCGCGGGCTCTGAATCGCCCCGGGTTTCCTATGAACCCCGGGGCGATTCACTGCGTCATGATCTTCACGTAACCTTCCCGTGGCATATCGCCCGTTCTTTCCTCAAGGATTAGCGCACCATGGCAAACGCCACCACCAGCGCCTACGGGCTGGCCAGCTACGTCGACGCGGCGACGCAGATCGCTGCGCGCGGGCACGTCAGCCAACCGCTGACCCTGCTGCGCATACTCGCTGCCAAGGCCGCGTTCGGCCTATCGGCGACCGAATACGCCCAGTACGAGCTGCAGCAGAAGCCGTTCGCACGACTGGCCGACTACCAGACCAAGAAGCAGACCACCGCGCTGTTCGACCGCATCAACCCGCACGCCGAACGCCCGGCTGTCGAAGACAAGCTGCGCTTCCATCGCCTGTGCCTCGTAGCCGGCCTGCCGGTACCCACGCTGCACGCCGTGCTCACCCGGCGTGGCACCCAGGGCATCGATGACTTCCCGTTGCTCGACAGTATTGATGCCGTCATCGACCGCTTCCACGTCCAGGATGAAGTGCGCCTGATCCTCAAGCCGCAGAGCGACGCTCTTGGCACGGGTGTGCGCTTCGTCAGCCTACGCCACGGGGCGGTGTTCGATATCGCCGGCAAGCCGGTCGAGCTTGCCGAGTTCGCCGCCAAGCTTTACTCCGACATGCAGCGCGACGACTATCTGGTGCAGGAATTCGTCCGGCCGCATCCGCAGATGGCAGCCTTGGGCTCGGGCAAGGCGCTTGGCACCTTGCGCATCATGAGCTGGCTGCAGGACGACTCGGTGCAGATTCTTTACGCGTTGTGCCGCATTCCCTGCGGCGACAACCCGCACGACAACTTCTCCGGTGGCAGCACCGGCAACTTGATCACCACGATCGACCCCGCAACGGGCCGTCTCGGGGCGGCCTATGGTCGGCGCAACACGCGTTATCCCCGGCTGCTTGAGCGCTTTGAGTACAACCCCGACACGCGCATGCCGATCGCCGGCATGGCGGTGCCGCAATGGGCCGAGATTCGCCAGACGGTCGAGCGCGCCGCCAGGGTCTTCAACCGCCTGCCAGCCCTCGGCTGGGATTTCGCGCTATCGGAGGGCGGCATTGTCATCATCGAAGCCAACTCCAACCCCGACATCATCAGCGTGCAGGCATCCAGCGGCTGCGGGGCGCGTCAGGTGCTAAGGCCCCTTTATGGCTGAAGTACGCGGCAGATTCCTGCAGCGCGCGCTGCGCCGCATCCGCAGTTCAGGTCCGGTGAGCTGGGCGCGCAGCGACCGCAATCTGCTGTTGCACCCCATCGACGCCAGCCAGATCAAGCCGGTGCTGACCGACGAACTGCGCATCAATGCGCTCGAAGACCTCGCGCATTTCAGGGTCGGCAGCCGTTCGAGCAGATTTTAGATAGGCAAAGGGCCCATGGCCGTTGAGCTGCGCGGACTGAATCAGGCTAATGATCGCAGCAGCACCTTGGCCCGCCCGCAGGCTCCCCGCAAACAGCCAGTTCTTGCGCCGGAGCGCAATCGGCCGGATCGGGTTCTCGAGCTTGAAGGCTTCGCTGTGCGTGCGCAAAGTCCGGCGCAGGATGACGACATCCGTAGTGTCCACCATCGAATTTGATGGGCACGATCTTCAATGGCCTAGCTGGCTGGGGGAAAGTGAGTTCGCCGGGTGCTTACCCAGCATTTCCGAGTGGGCCGCCCTTCGTTCCAAACTACCCGGAACGACTGCGTCCGTTCCGAACGCAGTAAGACAAGAGTGAGTCTCTTTAGTCGCTCAACATCCGCGGAGCCAAGCTTCAGTCGGTGCGGTCCGGCGCAGTCTCTATGGCAGGCGAGGGTTCGGCAGCCTGCTCAGGCGTAGCGTCTTCAGCCGCTCTGGAAACCGGTGCTTGCGCGGCCGTCGCGGGTGACGCCTCTCGCCACTTGCCTGCGCGCATCAGTTGATTGCGCAGCCCTTCCAAAGGGAAACCCAAGTCATAAGCTGCATGAGCGTTCTCGAGCGCCTGCTCGAACCTGCCAAGCTTCACATAGGCAAGACCGAGGTTATAAAGCACATTACCGTTGGGTTCCCCGGTGCTCTTGGCCAGTTCCAAATACTTCACGGCCTCTTCATGCTTGCCGATCCGCAGCAGGTGAATGCCGTAGAGCATCTTGACGATCGGATCATCCGGCTGAAACCGCATGCCCCTTTCAAACCAGCAGTCAATTGAATAGGTCGTTCCACGCGGCGTAGCCCTCTTCTCCCGCTGGCTCTGCCGCGCCATGGCATCGAGCGCGCGTGGATGGTTCGGGAACACCCTCAGCACGTACGAGATATCACCAGCCGCTGTCTCGGCCGTCTGCCCGCGACGCAGGTTCTGGACATCCTGGTTGAAATGGAAACGCTCGACGATATCGTGCTTGTCAGCGTTCGATCGGTAATCGTAGGGGCCAAAATGGAACTGCAGACTGCCACAGGCGCTCATATCCTGCGCGAAGGCCGGCATCGATAACACCGAGACCGTCGCACACACAATTCCGACTACGATGGTTGCCAATCGAGCCAGAGATACACGCTGATTCACCGTCCTTCCTCCTTATCGCCGTTCAGGCTGCATTGACTTCGGTCAGGAAGCCGCGATCAAGCAACCATTCGACAGTGAAGCGCTCCACTGCCTCAACGTCCGCAGCACGAGAGAACGTATGATCGGCGCCCTCGAAGTGTCTCAAAGACACTCGTGTAGACCCAAGCAGGGCTCGCCATGCGGCATCAGTCCGCGCAAGCTCCTCGAACTCCCGTGCGACAAGGTCACGTCCGCTTAGTGCCACAGCCACCGGCACGGACGACTGGGTCAGCCCGACCAGCATACGCTGCGGCAGGTGCGGTACGTCCGCAAGGTGCGCGGACTTGGCCTGAACGCTAACCGCCCTTGCGGACACAGCGGATTCACCCGACGCCCCTTCGTTCCGCGCCCGATCCAGGACTGTCGCTACCAGCGACGCAATCGAGCGGAGGACCCGCACCTCGCCGCGCAACAGCTTACGCCAGAAGCGCCCATCGAGAAAACGTCGCAGGTAATAGTGCTTGAGCATCACCCCTGCCGAACTGGCACCCGTCCGCACCCAAGGGTTCAGCAAAACAACTCCTGCGACCTTGGCGTTCGCCGACAGTGCCATGCATGCCGCGCTAGCCCCATCGCAGAGCCCCCATAGCACCACGCGTTCCATGGTGGGCACGGCAGTGAAGAAGGCATCCACCGCCGCGCAGACATCATCATTGACCGTGGCGAAACTACGCTGCTCCCCCGAAGCGTCCCCCATGCCGCGATAGTCGAATCGCATACACGGCACGCCCTCTCGGGCTAGATGGCGGGCGAGCCTCACAAACTGGCGATGACTGCCCACGCGATACTGCGGCCCGCCGACAATAACAAGGACCCCAGTCGAAGCCGGCTTGTCATTCGTCGAAACGATGCCGATCAGGCTCTCACTACGGCAGTCGAACATGACTGCCCGCTCAACGACCTCCATGCATCTCATCCATCGCAAGGGAGGTCGAGCACAGCAGACCTTCACTAACCTCGATCTCCTGAGCCTGCCAGAACGACGGGCCCGTCACGCACGTGGTGCGGACGTCTGCACCACGCGCGGTCAAACGCCGAGCCAGTGTCAAAATCGCCGGTGAGCATGGCGCATCAACCGCCGGATTCAACTCAAGAAACCTCACTGGCGCAGCATACTCATCGGGGAAATCCAGCCTCGCCGCCTCGAGTCCCGCGACCAAGGATGGCGCGAGACGATACCCCGCCACCTCAACGACCGAACCGCGCTCGATCTCGGCGCGCATCGCAGCCATTACCGCCTTCGCGTCATGCTCGTCCAGCATTCCGCTTACGCCTTTCAGACGCAGGAACTGCTGCAGGTGCTGCTTGCCGTTTACGACCGGCTGCCACACGAGCACGGGACACGTCTTCCCCGCCTTGGACAACCAGTCCGACGCCAACAAACCACCCGCGCGCAAGCCCCAGAGCGCCACCGACAGAAACCCCTGCGCCTCGAGCCAGCCATACGCCAGACCGATATCCGCGAGCCATGCGTCCCACGCTGCATCTTCGAAGTCGCCGCTGCTGTCGCCACATCCCAACAAATCGATCTGAAGGACCGTCCATCCTTTTTGCGCAAGCGCCGCAGCCGCCAAAGCCGCCATACGACGCGACTTGTTCAGCTCTTCCGCAAAGGGATGAACGTAGAGCACTGCCCCACGAGATTGGGACGCGCCTGGACCCGTAACAATGCAGAAGCACTGTCCCCCACCCGGCCTGGACAGGAAGAAGGCCTCACGCTGCGTCGGGGGCATACGACGTCAGGCGGTCTTGCCAGCTACGAACTCGACCAGCGTACCAACCGTCGCGAAGGTCGCACCGTCGATCTCATCGTCTTCGACATAGAAGCCGAAGCGCTCCTCAAGCATGTTGATCACACCAACCACAGCCATTGAATCGAGCTCGGGAACCGCACCCAACAAGGGGGTGGAGGCATCGAACTCAAGTGCGCGGCCCTTCAGGCTCAGCACGTCGTCAAGAATGGCAAGAACTTCGTTTTGGATATCCAAAGACTACTCCCAGAGCTGCTGATAGTTGCCGACGCCATAATTCGGGGCTCAGCCGACCGTTGAACGCGCTGTATTATAAACGCCGCTTCGACCGGAGCATGTCCTGAGTATGACATGCAGACGCGACAGGCGCCCATGCCCCACCTGCGGAGACACCTTGAGCACGTCCTTTGCCTCACGTCTGGCCAGCCCCCTTCGTCAGTTCGGCTGGAAGGAAGGCTTTCTCTACCTGCTCGCAATGGGGCTCGCTCGGCTTTCGGCTGGCAAGATCCAACTCATCCGCTATCACTTCGTCGCCCAACCCGTACCGGCGACGACGCAAGACCGTCCTCTGCCGCAAGGCGCCCGCACGTCGATCGACTTCATCACGCCAGCGGACGCCGTCGTCGCCCAGTTTCCCCGCCCCAAGACAATCATCGCCCGCCGTTTCGCGAACGGTGACCGCTGCATCGCCTCCCGAACCGACGAGCGCTTTACAGGCTACATCTGGTTTGCACGCGGGCATTACGATGAAGACACGGTGCGCTGTCGCTACACCCTCGCCAACCCCAGCCAGAGTGTTTGGGACTACGACGTCTTCGTCCATCCCGACTTCCGCATGGGGCGCACCTTCGCCAGGCTCTGGTCGACCGCCAACCGCCACCTCGCAGAGGAGGGCGTGCGCTGGAGCTATTCCAGAATCGCGACAGCCAATCCGCAATCGCTCGACTCCCACCGGCGGCTCGGCATCGAGGCACTCTTCTCCGCATCCTTCCTGAAGGTGGGCACCCTGCAACTGATGATCGCGAGCACAGCCCCTTACGTGCACCTTTCGCTATCGGCGACATCCATTCCTGAATTGCGCCTGCTGCCCCCGCAGCGAGCCGGTGACACATGAAACCGCCCCTGCCGCCCTTGATTGCCACCGCAGTCGCGCTCCTGGCTGGGGTGGTGCTGGGCGCTCTCGGGGGCGTATGGATTGAGCGCAAAGGCTCCACTCCGGTGCCCGACTTCATGCAGGTGCAGCGCGGCCACTTGTCTCGGCTCGATGGCGCCAGCGCGCCCGGGCGAGTCGTCTTCCTCGGCAGCAGCACCTTTCAAGGCCTCGACGTCTCGTCCGTGACCCCGGTCGGACTCAATCTCGGACTCGGCAGCGACACTGTGCCGGGCTTGCTTCAGCGCTTGAGAGACTACGCGTCCCTTGACCACGCCCGCGCAGTCTTGATCAACATCGGGCTAAACGATTTGATGCAGCGATGCGCGCTCCCCGCCGTCCCGGTGGACGAAATTCTGCATCACGTACCGTTGCCGACGCCCGTCATCTTACTCGGCGTGCAGGGCATTGACCCCGGACGACACGGCGCACGCTGCGAAGGCCACATCGCTCAACTGATCAGCAGTCTGAACGAGGACTTTGTCCGCGCCTGCGCCCTTCGTACTGGGTGCCGTTTCGTTCCGCACCCCATCCCGGCAACGGGTCAGACACCTGAATTCGCAACACTTCGGGAAGAAGATGGCGTGCATCTCTCGCCAGCAGGCTATCGTCAATTGGTCCTGCAACTACGCGAAGCGCTGGCCGCCTTCGATCCGAGCCTTGTCAGCCCACCCCATTTGAACCCATGACCTTCCAGCCAACCACCAGCACGCCAATCGCGCGCAACGCGTCGCTCGATGCCGCACGTGGCATCCTGATGATGCTAGGCGTTGTCCTTCACACGGCAAACATCTACTGTACGAACGGAGGCTGGCTCGTCTGGGACACACAGCGCAGCAGCGCCTTCGACGCCTTCACCGAACTCATCCACGTATTCCGGATGCCAGCCTTCTTCTGGATTTCAGGGTATTTCTGCGCCCTCACCTTCCAGCGCAACGGCGCCGACGGACTCCTCCGCAAGCGGCTGCCGCGCCTGGCCCTGCCCCTTCTCGCGGCGTGGCTCACCCTCAACGTCAGCCAAGAGCTGCTCATGGCGGCAGCACGCGGCCGCGATGCAACGGACGCCATCCTCGACGGCGTTCCGCTGTTCCATCTCTGGTTCCTCGTCGACTTGCTCTTCTACACCGGCATGGCGGCTCTTCTGCTACCCCTGTCGCGCCCCCTTGCACACCATCTGCAACGCCTCGACGGCGCGCCTCTGGTTCTGATGCTTCCAGCCCTCGCACTGCTCAGCATGTCCTTCAGCATTGCCGCACGGGCAACGGGCATCGCCTACGAAGACGTCTTTGGCCTTACGTCGCTGTTCCGGCTAGCGACCTATGCCCCCTACTTTGTGGTCGGCGTCTTCATGTATTCACACGCCAAAGCACGCGACACCTTCCTGCGCACGCCTGTCGCGTTCATCGTCGGGGCCTTGCCGCTCGCGGTAATTGCCGACCACTACACGCGCGGACCCGGCGGTCTGACGGCCGAGGCGGCGCTCGCGGTCGAGTACCTCATGATCTGGATCAGCGTCGCCGTCATCCTGCGGCTCATCCATGCCCTGTTCCACCGTGACAATCGCCTTACCCGCTTCCTCAGCGATGCGGCGTATTCGGTTTTCCTCTTTCACCACATCATCGTGGTCGCACTTGGTCTCGCCCTGATGCAGTATCCAATCGGCGCCTGGCCCAAGTTCCTGTTCATTGCAAGCGTGAGCCTCGGCCTCTCGGTACTCGTCCACACGCTGCTGATCCGCCGCAATCGCTTCGCGCGTCTGCTGTTCAACGGCAAGTAGGCCCCGAACCACCCGCCCCATACCGCTGCTCACACCCCCGGAGTTATTCTTGCCACAGGCAAAACCCAACATCATTCATGGCGCTTTCCTCGCTATCGCCATGCGCTGGACAGACCGCCTCATCGGCCTGCTCAGCACCATCATTCTGGCCCGCATCCTGGTCCCGGCAGACTTCGGCATCATCGCTACCGCCTCCATCGTCATCGCGTTGGCCGACGTATTGCTGGAAATGGGGGTCTATATGGTGCTGATGCAGACCAAAGCCCCCACGCCGGCGCACTACGACACCGCATGGACCATCCGCCTGATCCAGACCTCGATCATGACGGTCGGGGTGCTCTTGGCCGCGCCCTTCGCTGCGGAATACTTCAACAACCCTGAACTGACTGCAGTCATCCGCATCCTCGCCTTCACCTTCCTGCTGGAGGGGCTCGAGAACATCTGGATCATCACGCTTCAGAAAGACCAGCAATACACCCGCGACTTCCGCTTCATGTTCTCGAAGCGCTTCGCCGGCTTCGTCATCACCGTGGCCGGCGCGGTCATTACTCAGTCCTACTGGGCACTCATCGCCGGCACGCTAGGCGGGCGCCTCACCGGGGTCATCCTCAGCTACGTCATGGATCGCCGCCACCCCAGATTTACCCTCGAGAAGTTCCGCGACATATTTTCACTGTCGCAGTGGGTGTGGGTACAAAGCATTGCTCAATACTTTCAGTTTCGCCTACATGAGATCGTCGTCGCCAGCCGGGAGTCATCCAGCGTCATGGGCACCTACACCCTTGCGGGACAGATCGCTGCGATCCCTACATCGGAACTGCTTGCTCCGCTCAACCGGGTGCTATTCCCTGCGTTCGTAAAGGTGAAAGAAGACCTCACTGAACTCAAGCGAGTCTTCCTGCTCGCGCAGAGCGTCCAAGCGCTCATCGCTGTTCCAGCTGCGGTAGGCATGACCCTCGTCGCACGGGAAATCGTCACCATACTGTTAGGGGAAAAGTGGCTCACAGCGGCTCCAGTCATTGAAGTTCTCGCACTTCTGGGCTGTTTCACCGCGATTACCAGCAGTGGCTTCTACGTTCTTTCGACACTGGGCAAATTCCGCATCATCGCGATGTATGCGTGGATTCAAGTCGCACTGTTCGCCGCACTGGCCTACCTTGTCTTCCCTGATGCTGGAGCGGATACCGTTGCTCGCCTGCGCTTAGTTCTTGCGGCCTTCGGTTTGATCGCCTTCACGGTCTTTCTGTGTCGCGAACTGCCAGGGCTCAACGCGTCAGATATGGCTCGCTCCATCGCAAGGCCGGCGTTTGGTGCAGCGGTTATGTACGGCGGTGTGGTGGCAATCGAGCCGCTGCTGCACTTACCTTTATTCTTGGGGCTTGTCATCAAGATCACAGCCGGGGCACTACTCTACGCAGTTTCCGTCCTGCTCGCCTGGCGCATATCTGGGAGCAAGTCAGGTGCAGAGTCGTTTGTTCTTGAGCGGCTCGCCTACCCAGCCCTTCGTCGCCTCAATCGCTGACACAACAACTCTCCCTGCACAAGTTTAGGCCGAGCGCGCCGTTCGTTAATTGCGGCAGGGGGAATTGCCTTGCAGCCGACTCGGCGAGGATGATAGGGGTGATCAGAGAGCCGCTGATCACAAAGAAGACATCGACACCGACGAGGCCGCCGGCAAAGGCCTCAAACGCTGCATGAAACAGGGTTACCGGGAGGACCGAGAGGGAGCGCAGGCCATCGGCTTCGAGTCTGTACTGCATGGCGCCGACGGGACGGCGGTCAAGCGTTGTTTTCGCGTGCAAGCGCCCGGAACACCCCGTGCCGCACCGAGTGCCCGAGACGCTGGTACACGGGAATGGAGACGTAGCTGTTCATTTCGATGAGCAGCGGGCCGCGCTCGGTGATTGCCACATCCCAGCCGAGACTGCGGGCCGAGGTGAGGTTCTGGTGGGCACGGGCTGCGAGGGCGAGTGCCTCGCGCCAGAAAGGGACGACGAATCCGTCAATCCGCGCACCGGAATCGGGATGGGTTTCGTAGGTCTCCTTGCCCGGCCACACGAAACCGCTGCTTAAGGCCCCGGTTTCAAGGTCGAGGTGCGCTGCAAGCCCTCCCGCCCCCACGTTGTCAATCAACGACGAACCTCGCCCCATCTTGAGAATGACGGCGGGGAATTCGACGTCACCGCTGTCCTTAAGTGTAGTCAGGATGCGCAGGGTATTGACTGCTGTCGCCGAAAACGCCGTCAGTCCTTGATGCTGCTTGACATGTTGCTGGAAGATCAGCCCCTCCGGATCGCCCGCCACCCGGTCGAGGTAGTCCCCTACCCCAACCGGGCCGCCACGGCGCAACGTCAGCGTGCGCGAAGCAGGATCGCTGGCGACGATGAGGTCAAACCCATGCCCATGACCTCCACCATAGGGCTTGGTGACGATCGGCTTGTCCAGCGCTGCAAGAAAGGTGAGCAGCTCATCGGGGTCGCCCGAATACGGCTGTCCACCCAACATCCCCCGCCGCCCCGTGATGAAGCCGAACACCGCGGGGGTCGCCAGATCGAGCGCCTTGAAGAAGCAGTACTGGTGCCACTTATCGAAGTTGACGACGCCTGTCTGGCGCGGATTCAGGATCTTTTCTATGCGCGCATACTCTCGGATCGAAAGGTAGTCCGCGGAGACGCCTTCGTAGAGGGGACTGAAGTAATACTCGGAAGGAGATAAACCATAACGGACGATCGGGATAAGATCCTTAATCGTATCGACAAGGCTACGCCCTGTCTCCGCACGGTTCTCGGCGGAAAGCCGCAGGTAGTGTGGGGGGGTGATCGTTTTGACACCTGAGTTAGCGCGGCGGAATCAGCGAGAAGGCTAGGCGCAGCAAGGGTTTCGAGGCTGGCGGGGGCCGGAACGAGAAGCGAACATTTCGCACGCAATGTGCGCAGGTTTGCGCGTCAATTGGCACAGTCCGGCGCTACTTTGGGTCGCCCTGGAGTCCGAGAGCCTTGTAGAGACGAGCGGCGACGCGCACAGCCTCCAGACGAGCCTGGAGATGGGGAGAGCATGCGGCGAACTCACGCCACGCCTCGACCACCTCGAGCATGCGCACAGCCGTTTCAGCGGATATAGGGTCGCGAAGCCGATCCTCCATTGTCCGAAGTAGCGCCAGGAGCATTTCAAGGCGCACTTCGTCTTCTGGGGCGTCGAGCTTTGGGGTGGCAGTCATCCCATACGGCACGCGGTCTTCCTGGATGGAGAGGTCCGTCGACATGGCCCTGAGGTCTCCATACCCACCCACTGAATGGGCCTCGTCCGCGATCACAACTCCGTCGAGCGCTGATATCGCAGCGAGGATCGGCGCTGGCGGCTTGTAGAGCGTGAGTTCGCCGCGCCTGCCGCCTTTGCCGGGAACCACCTTGGCAGGCCACCCCTGCCGCGCAGCCCTCTTCGCGCAGCCCCGATCGGAGGTGGGGAGGCCGACCTTTTCCCCAAATCCAGCAAGTTCTGCAGCCGAGAACCAGCCTTGTGCACGTTCGGTACTCACTGACACAGTAACGAACTCCTAGTAGCAGGCCAAATATAAGTAGCGAACACCTGAAAGGCCCTGATATTCCTTGCGTTGCCGCGTTCGAAGCCAAATAAGCATGTCAACGAGTATGGAACTCTTTGACAGTTAGGAGCCCAGCTCTCAACGTGCCGAATAGAAAACAACGAACATAAAGTAAGAATCTTGGCACGCAAGGCAATAAAAAACCTGCATGACGCATGACATTGAAGCCGTCGCGCTTCCGGAATGTCGCCCTCCACTGCCGAGCGGAACAGATTCCCGAATCTCCCATTCTGACCCATCCCACCGAATGGATTCAGACCCGCCCCCCTGAAACCTTTCTATAACGTGCTTCCATCGTTAATGGAGGCACCAATGAACAAGCAAGGCCAGGCGGGCGCTAGCAGCCCCAGCGAAAAGAAGGATGACGCGGTAATTTCCACTCCAGCGCCTTTCTCGATCGCCCTCAAAAGCCATGGAAACACGATTCAAATTTGTCCGGCTGGTCGTTTCTCTTCAAACGACGGAACTGGACGCCCGGAGGGATTGGACGGCTGGTTCATCGATGCGGAGATCGCCGCCGAGCTGAACGAGAAGATCAAAATGCGGAACGTCCGCCTGCCGATCGATTACGAGCATCAAAGTATGCTCTCAGCATTTAACGGCAAACCTGCTCCCGCCGCAGGCTGGTTTAAGAATCTGGAGTGGCGAGAGGGCGAGGGCCTGTTTGCGGTGGATGTCGAGTGGACGGACAAGGCTAGGGAGATGATCAAGACCGGCGAGTACCGCTATCTTTCCCCAGTATTCAGCTATCACCCCGAGACCGGCGTCATTACCAACTTGTTGGGGGCCGGCATCACGAACACCCCCGGCCTGGACAGCATCGCACCTCTTTCCGCTCTCAAAGCGGAGTCGGCGACTCATGCGGCGGTGAAGACTACCGACCCCGATCCGTTCGTTCGCCTAGATGCCCTCATGAGGGAGAACCGGGAAATCATGGTCGCCCTTCATGCCAAGGCTGACGAGGCCGCAAAGGCACAGCGCGAAGTCACCGCCATTCGTCAAAAGATGAGAGCGAGCGAAATCGAGGCACTGATCGAGGATGCACTCAACGATGTGCGGATTCTACCTGCACATGTGGAGGCCGCACGCCGCTTGGCATCGACCGACGTCGAAGCATTGAAGACCCTGCTCGATCGCCCTCCAATCTTCCCGGCTCTGCTCGGAATGCAATCGAGCCGCATGCGAGACCCGGGGGGCACCACCAATAATTCCGGGCTCACGACGGAGGAACGGCGCATCTGCGCATTGACCGGGCGCACCCCGCAGCAGTTCGTAGAGCTAAAACGTACTTTTGCCGCTGAAGACAGCGGCCTGACTGATTAACGGAGATCCGCGACATGATCATCAACCGCGCTGCACTCGACGGCATCTTTACCTCTTTCCGCGCCGACTACCAGGCAGGCATGTTTGCCGCGAGACCTCTGAAGGATCGCTTTGCGATGACCTCACAGAGTTCGACGAGAGAAGAGACGTACGGCTGGCTGGGGGCCTACAACTCCCTCCGCGAGTGGATTGGTGACCGGCAACTCAATGGCTTGGTCGCACACGGCTTCACCATCAAGAATCGCACCTTCGAGAACACTGTCAGTGTGTCGCGTGAAGACATCGAAGACGACATGATCGGAGTCTATTCGGGCGCGTTCCAACTGATGGGCGCCGATGCCGCCATGCACCCCGATAAACTCATCTTTGAGTTGCTGCGCGCGGGTACCACGTCGACCTGCTATGACGGCCAGAACTTCTTCGATACGGATCACCCAATCAATATCGACAGTCCGAGCGCGGGCACCGTGTCTAACTGCGACATGGTGAATCCGAGCGATGCGCCTGAGTGGGTGCTCTTGGACGCATCGAAAGTGATCAAGCCCTTCATTTTCCAGCGTCGTAAGGATTACACATTCGTCGCTAAGGACCAGGACAGCGACGAAAACGTATTCATGCGCAATGAGTACGTCTATGGCGTCGAGGCACGGGTCAACGCAGGATACGGACTGTGGCAACTGGCCTACGGATCGAACAAGGATCTTTCGTACGCCAACTATGCCGCCGCGCGCGCTGCGATGATGAAGCTCAAAGCTCCCAACGGGAACCCGCTCGGCATTGTTCCGGATGTGCTCTTGGTATCGCCCGACTACGAGGCCGAGGCTCGCGACCTTCTTCTCACCCCGAAGTACAACGATGGCGCGATGAACGGCACCGCCGAGATCATCGTCTGCCCGTGGCTGGGAGCGTAATCCAATGGATTCGCCCGGTGTAGAAGTCGCCGGTTCGGGCGTGCCGCGCCGCGAAGATTTCTTGTTCGAATCCGATTTCCCAGAGACGGCAAGGAATCTCGCGCGCTTGCTCGGATGGGATGGAGCGCTGACCTTGATTCGCGAGCTTGGCGGCATTCCTTTTCCAATCCCCAAGGGGCCGAACAACAATGCTCAAGGCGCCGCACGATATGAACGCCTCGCAGAGATCTTGGGCGAGGACGGAGCCCTGCGTCTGGTTCAAGAGTATGCGGATGAAATTCTTCTTGTCCCGAACTGCAGGCAAGCCCTTGCAAAGGGTAGCAAACGCGCGATGGCCGCCTTCTATGACAGAGGTGCAACCCTCGAAGAGGTTGCGGCTGCATTCCGTGTGTCGACGCGATGGGTATCTATCGTGCTGAAGGATGTCCCTCCTGAGGACGGAGAGCGCATCAGTTTTCATGGCTGATGGAATGCCGAGTAACCAGCTGACGAACTCAGGGAAGCGAATCGTTTGTTGTGTGTCCGCCCTATCACCATCAAAGGTTGGCGTCGGCCCGTTTCCCTTCCACGACGCAACGGGCAACTGTTCAAACCTTGCCCCTGCGACGTTTCAAATCATCGACGCCCTCTCCCTGGGGAGATAGACCATGACGGACAGGAATCTAGAGCTTGCGCTTCGCATCACGGGAGATACGAAGGACGGCCAGCAAGCCTTAAAGGCGCTGAACAAAGCCATCGACGAAAGCGGGAAGGCGAGCGAGAAAGCGCTCGACCCTTTTACTCGATCCGTAACCACTGCAACTGGAGGTGTGGACGCGCTTCAAACGGCCCTACGCCCGCTTAATGCAGCGTTCGTGGCACTCGGCGGGGTGCTCTCGGTGTCATTGGTGTCCAACATGATTCGCGGGTTCGCAGATCTGTCTCGCGAGATCACTGCTTCCGCGCAGGTTGCCGGCACCAGTGTCGAGACGTTCCAGTCGCTGGCATATGCCGCGCAGACGGTCGGCATCAGCCAGGACAAGCTCGGCGATATTTTCAAGGATACGCAAGACAAGATAGGTGATTTCCTGAGTACAGGCGGAGGCGAGCTGCTCGATTTCTTCGAGAAACTTGCGCCGCGTGTAGGTGTGACTGCTGAGCAGTTTCGCAGTCTGTCGGGTCCCGAGGCACTGCAGCTTTACGTTTCGACGCTGGAGAAAGCGAACGTTTCCCAGGCGGAAATGACGTTCTTCCTTGAGGCGATCGCCGATGATTCTGCGCGACTGCTACCGCTGTTGCGCAACAACGGCACGGCCCTGGCCAGGCTCGCGGAGGAGGCGCGCACACTAGGGGCGATCATTGGCGAGGATCTCGTGCGCGACGGGGTTGAGCTCGACCTTTCCTTGCAGAAGCTCGAAGGGCGCGCCAAGGGGTTGTCTATCGCGGTTGGCCGAGTTCTGGTGCCAGCGCTCAACGAACTTGCTGCGGGCCTAATCGAGCTGGCCACCACCGATATGTCGGTGTTCGACCGGCTGTTTGGCTCAATCTTTCGCGGCTTCGACGATCCCACAAAGAATCCGGCTGAGGAAATCGCGCGCATCAAGAGGGAGATCGAGGCATTCCAGCGCGGCGACTGGAAATCCAAGAGCCTGTTGGAGAATCTTGCGCCTGAGAAGGCTCTCGCCGACTTGCAGCAGCAGCTTGCATTTTGGGTTCGAAAGCGGGAACAGGCCGCCCAGCCCACTCCCGAAGAGCAGGATGGACAGCGAAGGCGGCTGGCGCTCGAGGGCCAGCTCGTCGACGAGATTGCGCGTCTGGAGAAGTTGCGCGCGATCGAGGCAGGGAAGGCCAATGCGGAGATCCTGCTGGATGATAAGGCCGTCGCAGCGAAGCGGATGCGGGAGTGGCGCTCATCCATCTCCGAGCAGATAAATGGTGCGAAGGAGCTGCAAACAGCGCTCAGGAGCGCGTGGCAGGCGAGCATCGAGGCTGCGCGCCAAGCGCGCGACGAGGCCGCCGCTTTCTTCGCTCAAGCGAAAGCAGCTTTCAGTTCGCGGCAGCAGCAGGCTCAGGCTCGACGCGACCGCGATCTTTCACCGGAGGAGCGGGAGGAAAACAACTACAGGGCAGCGAAGGGCTTGATCGACAGGGCGCAGACGCAATCCGTTTTCGCCCAAAATGCCGCCATCGACGGTCGCGCAAAGGCCGCTAAGGAGTATGCGCAAGAAGCGTTGGATCTCGCCGGAGAAGCGGCTCAGTATGTGAACGGTATCGGTGACAACTCATCTGCCGCGAAGTTTCTTGAGCGCATCGGGGAGATCGAGAAAGCCGCATTGAACGCTCAGGGTAAGATTCGCGAGCGAGAGGGGGATGCACAGGAACAGCAAGCGCAGAGCATCCAGCAGGAGATCGCGGCGAACGAGGCGCGCCTGCAAGCACTTCGCGCCGAACTGGAAAAGCCGGCGACGCTGAAGGCGGACATCACCCAGGCCGAAGCGCAGATTACCGCACTGAAGCAGCAGCTGGACGGGCTGAAGGACAAGACCGTGACGATCACGGTCAACACCGTCAGCACTGCTCCCGCGGACACCAGCGGTATGACGCGCGAAGAGTTGATCGAGTCGATCCCCGGTCGCGCCTACGGTGGCCCGCTGCCGGGCCGCGCATTCAGCGACCGCAGCGACAACGTGATCTACCGCGGCACGCCCGGCGAGTGGGTCATTCAGCGCCCTGCCGTTCGGTACTGGGGAGCCAACTTTCTACAGGCTATCAACGAGATGCGCATGCCGCGCTTCGCCTACGGCGGCGAACTCGGGGCCGACCAGCGGCAGGCGCTGGCCGATTACGAGGGCGCGGGCAGCAAGACGCCCATCGTGCTGCAATGGCCTGACGGGTCACGATCGCCGATGGCGGCGTCGGCTGATGTCGCAGATCAGGTGGTGCGCCTGTTCAGGACTGCCGCGCTCCAGCGTGGGCGAAGGCGATAGACAGTTTTCGAGGCTTTGAGACCTTTTTAGGTCCTCAGTAATGGTCAGGCATGGCCGCTAACTTGAAAGCGGCTGGTAACGCACCTGTAACGGCCTTGCTGATGATTTTTGCAAGCTGAGAATGGCGCGCAGATGAAGTAACTACTCTGGAGCCTTGACGGCAATGACAAAAGACGTGCAAACTGGATGTACTGTCGCATCAACGGCAGTGCGGGCTTGGTCGCCCGGTAAACAAGGCGCATTAAAGCCGCGCCCTTCTATTGTCGCGGCTTTTTTTATGCGCGCTCGGTGTTGCTCCTATGGGCGGTCCGGGCGGGAGGGCGCAAGCCCTGCCGGTTCCTTGTTCCGGTCGACCAACCCGCTCGGTTCCGCCCGCCCCTTTGGTCGGGGGCTGCGGAAGCTCAAACCGCAACAAGGAGGCTCATCATGAGTCAGCTCACCTCTACGTCCTTAAAGGGCTCTTACACCCACGCAACTTTCTCTGCAATTCAAACAGAGTTGCTAATTTCATTGAAGCGTGTGGAGCGCCTAGTGATGGAGGCGTCGATGGAGATCGAAGTCGACCAATCTCCAGGCAATGACCGTCTGGTCATGATTACCCATCTAATTGGCGATGCTAACCACGAGATTTTCAATGCTCTGGTGCAACTCTCGCAAACTATGTTGCCGCCCAATGCGACCCATTGATATGCAAATCGCCCTAGGGCGAATCCGCTCGCTCGCCATCGCTGCAGACATAGTTCGCACGGGCTCGACGCTAGACGATGAAGGGCAGGCAGAGATCATTGTGCTGAACATTCTAGCCGTGATTGAATTGCTGGCGGCGCAAGTTGATCTGGGCGTCGATTTATCTAGCTCCCATTCTCGCCATTGAGGATTTTTTTCACGAAAGGCGGGCGCGTCGCTGCGGTCCCGCCTTTTTCATTCATGGCCTAAGCGGTAGCTGAAAAGAGCCATTGGAAGCTACCGGCGGCTACGAAGCGGCGCTGGCGCGCGACTTGGGCTGAGTTTTCAGCTGCGCTGCTCCGGTGACCCTACGGCGGGCGTCTCGCGCGTCCGGTCAGCAAGATCGTTCAGCAGGATTTGGGGGCCGTAGGCGCCAGTTTGTGGCCATCGCCGCTAGCTTGAGAACGTCGAATCCGGCATGGTCTGCCGTGTCGAGGGGCACATCACGTAGTGATGGGCGCGCTGCAGAAAAACGTGACTAGCATCGGTCACACCGCTGCCGCACCCCTGATCGCCAGGCTTCGCAAGCTGGGGCCCAATCGCCGCCAGATCCGCACGGCGGTCGGCGTGGCGCCCTACGCCAGCGATTCGGGTTCTAGTAGAGGCCGTTGATGCATCATCGGCAAGTGCTATCCGGCGCACCGGGCTTTGTACGTAGGCGCGCCCACCGCGGTAAACTTCTATCCCGTCATCCTCAACTTCTACGAGCGCCTGGTGGGCACCCGTAAGCTCAGAAAAACGACCTTGATTGCTTGACTTTCAACACCGTTACTCAGCCCTCATGTGCATCTGTCCTCGTGTGTCAAAAGTCGCGCGAAACGATGCCAAAAGCGGCGCGACGTTACAGGTAGCTCTTGAACTTGCTGATCGCGCTCATCGTTTTCCCGGTGCATTGCCTGTAGTGAAGAGATCCCGCATGAATCTACGCCATTGCTTGAAATACAGCGAACGGTCGCTGGGAAACCAAAGATCTGACCGTATCGATGGATTCAGGAAGCGCGCAAACCACCCTGCCAAGCTTCCAAGCCGGCTCAGGAGCGGCAGGCCCTTGTCCTTCCACCGCGACGCCACGTAACCCACTTCGAACGGAATCGTGTAGCGCACCTGCAGACCGAGCGGAAAGCACTGCGTGCTCTGCACACTGGCTCCGTGGAACAGGTCCAGCAGCATCCGTGGAAAATCGACGCCCGCATACAGCGCCACATGCAGGGCCGCCCAGAAGCGTGCATTAAGCTCAATGAACCAAAACTGATCCGTGTCGGGATCCCAACG
Organism: Thauera sp. 63; assembly: GCF_000310165.2. Classification (NCBI taxonomy): domain Bacteria; kingdom Pseudomonadati; phylum Pseudomonadota; class Betaproteobacteria; order Rhodocyclales; family Zoogloeaceae; genus Thauera; species Thauera sp. 63. Next base: position 128,184 of record NZ_AMXC01000008.1, on the reverse strand, counting down.
GTACTCGAGCATCGCCACGCCCTCCCAGCCAAGATGGGCAATCTTGATGCGGGCATCTTCCATCATGGCCTGATGCCACCAACTGTCACGCAGTGAGCAGTAGCCACCGGTGTGGGGAACCTCATGCAGGCAACGGTTCATGAACTCCTGGATGATGCGGCCCTGATGCACCAGAAAATACGCCCCTGTGCCCTTGCCCGGCACAAAACCCTGTACCAGCACGCTGGTGTATCGCTTTCTTAGCTCGGCGATTCGGGCCCGAGCATCGGCTGGGGAATGCTCGGGCGAGACGACGTTGGCATTGCCTTCGCGGTCGTCGGCGCCGTCGCCTTTGACGAAGATGGGCAGCCCGAGGACGGCGAGCTCTTCCTCTTCAGGCAGCGGGTCGCCTTCGCGGATGAACAGCGTGGGCGGCAGGCTGGCTGCGGCTTCGGGCGTCTCGAGCAGGCGGGCAATGGCTACGGACTTGCTCAGGCTGCCGTAGATGAGCTCGGGATCGGACTTGATCGGGAGCAGCGGCGCGTAGCGGTCAAAGACCGGGCGGATGGCGAGCAGAAAGCCCTCGCTCGGCACGATACAGCGGATGTCGTGCTCGCCGACATAGGCGTCGAGCCAAGCGAGGAACTTGGGGTCGTCGTACGCAGGGCAGCATTCGCTGCGCGTGACGAAGTTCGACTGCAGGCCGAGCGCGTCGGGATTGCTGGCGCAGGCGTGCACCGGGTAGCCGGCGCGGCCCAGCGAGCGGATGACGCCGATCATGCCGATGGCGCCGGCATCGGGCACCAGCACGGGGAGTCCGGCGCGTTGCGCGGGCGTCATTTGGGATAGTGGTTCAGACACGATGTTCGATGGTGGTGAAGTAGTCGGCAGGCGACATGCGACCGCGCTGAACGCGACCGAAGTGGATGCGCTCGAAAAGCACATCCACGCATTTGAATCCGCAGCGCGCCGCCACGGCGCGCGAGGCTTGGTTGTGCGACTCGATGGCGGTGTACACCCAGTGCGCACCAGGCTGGGCGGCGCCGTCCGCGATGCGCCGCATCATCGAGCGAGTGTGTAGGCCGGTGCCGCGGGCCGCGGGGTGAGTGTAGGCGTTGAACAGCACGGCGGTGCCTTCGGGGTAGTCGTAATGCTGACGTACGTAGGGAAACCATGAGCGCTTCTGGCGCGGGACCAGCCAGCCGTAGTGCACCAGCACGCGCTGCTCGACCGCAGTGTAAAGGCGCATACCCTCTTCCTCGATGCGGCGGCGCGCTTCAGCGACGAAGGCCTCGCGTGGCAGCCAGCGCTCGGTTTGCTGGAAGTAGGCTAGGTCGTCTAGCGCATTTACGTGCAGTTCGTCGGCGCCCACCGGCCGGACCTGCGCGACCTCAATGGCGTGCAGCAGCAGGTAACGCTCGCTGCGCAGCCAACGCATCGGCCCGGAATTTGCGAACCGCCTTCGTAGGCGCTGAAGCAACACGACCGTGTTCGCAGGCTTCAACTCAATAATTCCCTAGTGCCAAAAATGGTAATCACGCTCCGGATCTACGGCGCAGCACATTTTTCAAAGACCAAAAACCTGACAGCTTCGCCTCAACCTCCAACGCTGACATGGTTTGGCAATCGAGAATACGGCGCAGCGCAAGCGCATGGCTACCGGGTGGGTTCAGGCCAAACTCTGTGGTCGTCGCGGAAACGACGCCTTCCTTTTCAAGCGTGGCGAAAAGGCTGCCGTCATACTCCCCGCTCGGATAACAAAAATGCATCAAATCCTTCGCGTCTTGACCTGTGATCTTTGAAAGGTATTCGCGATTCTTGACGATCTCTTCTGCAACGCGTCCCGAATGAAAACCATGCATGCGATGCGTATGGGTGTGAAGTTGAACATCGAAGCCCTTCTGCTCAGCCTCTCTAACTTGCTCAGGGCTCATGAGCATGAAAGTCCCACGCGCCTCTAGGTCATCGACGTCAAAACCGAGTCGCTTGCCGATAGTGCGAACCACATCATAACGCCCCTCCAGCGTCGGCAGTCCCTCGACGCTTTCTACAAGTTTGGCCAGCAAAACCTCTGGCGCTTCGGATGCATCGCAATCGGGCAATAGCTCTTCCCACGGCACTGCTACCTTAGTCCTCGCGACGAAATAGCCCAGCATGACATTGAGGACCGGCCGCTGGGCCAGCGTATAGTAAGTGGTGACGTAGATCGTTGCGGGATATTGGTATCTCTCAAGTACCCGCAACATGTGGCGATAAGTGCCAAGCCATGCGTCGTCGATAGTGATCACGATGTCCCTCGCGCAACTCTCACCGCGGCGGTGACGTGCAACCGCTTCATCCAATGAGATAACTCTGTAGCCAAGCTGACGAATCAATTGCATGCGCTTGGCAAAGGCGTCTGCGTCCATGAACAGGCAATCTCCATAGTGCGGAGGGGGTCCAATCCAGATGCCGTGGTAGCAGAGAATGCGCAGATGCTTACGTGTAAGCAGGCGGCTGAGCGCAAAGAGCCCGCATGCGCGTGCCAAATGAAGAACAAGCGCCTTCATGACGAAGCCTTCATGCTAGGAGCCTGGCGCGAATGGTGCAGGTTCTTGATCATCTGCATCGAGAATCGATAACGGCCACCGCCCCAAGGGGTGAACCGCGGGATCTGGAAGAGATCATCGCCGTATCCGACGGTCCCTGGCGCAGTCGTAACCGCGGCACTAAACCCAAGCTCTTGCACCATGTCGACATGTCTCCGACGGTAATCCGTGTCGGGCTTGCCATTAGGATAGGCAAACAAGTCAATCTTCTCGCCAAGAACCTCTTGGAGCGCTTGCTTGCCGTCGGCGATCTCACGTAAGGCAAGGCCATCATCGCAGGCGGCGAGTATCGGATGGGTAACGGTATGGGCACCGATGCTCATACCTTCGGCGCGTAGCCTTCTAAGTTGCTCAGTACTCAGCATCAAATCTCGGGGAAGATCAACCTCGGCAATATTCGCAATATACTCAACCACCTGCTTACGTTCCGCGTAAGGCAGATGCTTGATTGCACCGTTTAGCGTTCCAAGCGTTGTTGCACGCTCTGTCTGCGTGGCGAGTGAATGGACGCCGAGGCCCACTGCTGAGCAATCGAGCGCGGGGAGTCGCGTGCCCCGGATAGAAAAACCAAGTGCATCGTTCCACATGATTCCCCCATCCAGGAAATCAGTGGCAATGAAGAACGTGGCATGCATGCCGTGCTTCTTGAGCACAGGCAATGCATGAAGGTAGTTGTCCGCATATCCATCATCGAAGGTGATCGCTGCGGCACTGCTTGGGAGTGTTCCTGCGGCCAGTCGATCAATCGCTTCTGGGAGCGGCAAAACATTGAATGCAGCGCGTACCCAGCCAAGCATGGCGTCGAAACGCGAAACGTCTGGAATCAGATACCTAATCGGGTCTGGCACGGGAAGCACGCGATGAAAGATCAGGATCGAAAGCCTGGCGCTTTGCCCTGCAGGAGAGAGGGCCCCACTCAGGAGTCTGAACATCATCGCTGCCCCTGCGCGCGTGCTGTAATCTCCCGCGCGCTGTTCCTGCGCTGGAAGCGCCCCAGGCCCGCATACTCGAGGAAAGACACCGGCGCCTCCCGCTCCCAGGCGCGGGTGACGACCCAACGCTTGGCGAGCACCACCATCACCATCACGTTATAGGGCAGGTCGAAGTATGAAAGACTCAGGAATGCCCCACCCACGGCGAAGCCGACAAAACAGACCTGCGCCATCGCGCCCAGGTCGGCCGCCCAGCGTGTCTCCGGGTTGTTGCGAGCATGCTTGTTGAGCCAGCCAGCCGCGCGGTAGGCCGACACCCACATCGCCAGGTAGAGGAACAGTCCGAGAAAGCCGTGGTTGCCGAGGATCTGGAAGTAGATGCTATGTGCAGCAAGCGTTTTCTGGTCGTAGACCCCGTACAGCATGAAGAGGATTTCGTGCTGGTAGCTCATGCCAGCACCGAACCAGTGGTTCTTGGCGACCTCCCAAGCCACGATCCATGCATTGATCCGCCCCATCGCGGATGCATCTTCCTCGTAAGTCCGGATGGTGTGCATCCGGTCCCACCAGTGCTCGGGCATCATCGGTAACAGGGCCAGCACCACCACGCCGATCATCAGCGCGATTGGCCCCTTCCTCTGGCTGCGCCACCAGAACAGCAGTCCCATTGCACTGATCGCCAGTAGTGCGCCTCTAGAATGCGACCCCAGGGCGGACGCGGCGCACAGCAGCATCGTGATTGACGCCGCATGCCGCATCCAGCCGCTCTTTAACTGAAGCTGGAGGAAATGCAGCATCGGGATCGCCATGATAATCGCCAGAGCGAACTCGTTATTGTCCTGGATGAATGAGCCGATCGGCCCCCAGGTGCGGTGATTTCCACCGGTAAGGATCGTGAAAATACCACCCTTCAATCCCAGGAGTGCGAGCGAGCCCACAGTCACCCACGCAAACGCGATGATGTGATGCTTTGTGTAAAGCAGCATCGCCGCGACAAAGGTCATGAGATAAATCTTCATGACTTTGTCCCACTGCGGAAAGTCTCCAACGGGATCCATGCCGAACAACCACGAGAACGTGATCGCAAGCGAAAGCACAAAGAACCACACCATCGGCGGTCCTTGGAAGGGGCTTTGCCGTTCACGAGTAAAAAGGAGACCCAGCAGCGTTGCGCCAGCTGCAACCGCGGCCAGCGGCGCGGAATACGCGAACCCGTATGTATACCGGTGGGGGTTCATGATGCTGATCCACGTCCACAGCATCACACCGATCCACGGGCGCTTCAGCGCCATCAGCGCCATCACGCCCACGATCGAGACAATCAGCAAGTCACGCATCTGGCTTTGCTTCCTTACCGGACGGCCACGTGGCTGACCACGTAGCGGAACTTCCCGGACTTCTCGGCCGGGATGGATTCAACAAACTCCACCGACACCTGCACACCTGCCCCAAGCCTGCGGCGGAAGCCTTCAATCACGGCGCAGTCCAGCCCATCGGTGCTCGCCCCCAACTCCGGCACGATCAACGCCCGCGTGTGGCTGCGGGTTTCCTGCACGATCTTGAAGGCGCGCACCGCGGGGATGTCGCGCAGTATGTAAATCAGCGACAGGCCGTGCAGCACCGTGCCGTCTTCGGCAACCACGAAGTCCGTGCTCCGCCCCTGGATGTCCCTTAGGATGGGCAGCCCGCGCCCGCAGGGGCAGGCCTCGTCACCCAGCGTGCCAATGTCGCCAGTGCGGTAGCGGATGAAGGGGTAGTCGCGCGTGGCCAGGTGCGTAACGACGATCTCTCCCGACTGGCCTGCCGGCAGCACCCTGCCCGCCTCGTCGACGATCTCGACGACGATGTCCTCGGCGGTGATGTGCATGTTGCCGCTGGGGCATTCGTGGGCAATGAAGCCGGCGTCGCGCCCGCCGTAGCCATTGGCAACCGGGCAGCGGAAGAGCCGGCTGATGGTCTCACGCTGGTGGTCGTAGAGTCTTTCAGACGTGCAGAACACCACCTTGATGCCCAGGTCGTCGAGTCGGACACCACGCTGCTCGGCGCGCAGGGCAATGTGGCTGATGGCCGAGGGGTAGCCGAACAGCATCTTCGGCCGGCGTTCGCGGATGCGGGCGATGAAGCCATCGACCTTGTCGTCGGACATCTCGAAGGCACGCAGCAGCTCGGTGCGCATCAGGGCGTCGCGCACCAGGCGCACGCGGTCTTGCGTGCCGAGTTCGATCGGCGAGCCCCACACCACGATCTCGCGATCGCCAATGTCGACGTCCCACCAGCGCGTGGCGCGCCATTTGGCGGCGACGTCGTGGGTGACGCGCTCGGTGCCGATGAAGAAGATCAGCGGCTCGCCGCTGCTGCCACCAGTGTTGAAGCGGGCCAGACCCACCGCGTTTTCGGCGCGCAAGGCGTCGCTATGGGCGCGGATCTCGGCCTTGGTGAGGAAGGGTAGCGCCTGCAGGTCGGCCACGCCGCGCACAGAGGCGGGATCGAAGCCGATGCGGGCGAAGAGCGTGCGGTAGTAGGGCACATGCACGGCCACGTCATTCAGCAGCGCCTTGAGACGCTGGATCTGCAAGTCCTGGATGCGCTCGCGCGGCCACCACTGCGAGGCGTCCATCTCGCGATGAACGCGCACGGTGTCGTGCTTCTTGAGGCGTTCCTGCAGCGGGAAGAGCACGCCGGAGACGAAGCGGGTGTAGAGGTCGCTCATGGTGTTTTCTCTCGGGCTGCAGGCCGCATGGTTTCGGCAGGCAGGTGCATGGCGTCTTGGTAAGCGGCGAGCAGGGTGTCGCGTACGGCCGCCCAGCGGTAGCGCTGCACGGCTTGCAGGCCGGTGGCGCGCAGCGCGCTGGCACAGACCGGATCGGTCAGGATCTGCAAGGCGGCAGCGCCCATGGACTCCGCATCGTTGGCCGGCACAAGCAGCGCGGTGCGATCGTGCTCGACGATGAAGGGCACGCCGCCAACATCGGTACTGACGACGGGCACCCCGCTGGCCAGGGATTCGAGCACCGAATTGGGCATGTTGTCGACGTGGCTGGGGTTGAGGCTGAGGTCCGCCTCGCGGTACAGCGCGGCCATCTGCTCGCGGTCGAGCCTGCCGGTAAAGCGGACCCGGTCGGCCACGCCGAGCGAGGCTGCAAGTTGCTCGAGTGATTCGCGCAGCGGCCCGCTACCGGCAATCGACAGGCGCGCCGCCGGCAGCTTTGCGGCGACGAGAGTGAAGGCGCGCAGCGCGACATCGATGCCATAAATGGGCTCGAGGTTGCGCGCCACCATGATGTGCGGCGCCTGCGGATTGACGGGGTAATGCTCCGCCGGGCGAAAGCGGACCAGGTCGATGATGTTCGGCACCACCCTGCCCTGCATGCCGTGGCGGGCAAACACGTCTAGAAGGAAACCCGAGGGCAGCAGCAGACCGGCGCTGTGGCGCAATGTCCGGCGTACGGAATCCGCCGCCTTGGAAAGGAAAGGACCCGCTTCGCCACCTCGGTAATTGACCACCACCGGCGTGCCCCGCAGCGCAGCAAGGCGGATCGCCGGCATCGCAAACAGGTGCCACGACCAGCCCGAGTTGGCCATCACATGCACGATGTCGGCGCGGCCGCTGACCTGCCAGAGCTGCACCAGATAAGGCAACAGACGGAATATGGCGCGCATGCCCTTGATGCGGCCCGCCCAGGCAGGTCTATAGGGCGCATTCACCTGAACCAGTTCGACACTCGCCCCTTCACCGCGCAGCAACTCGGCGAGCTGGCGCGTCTGGTTGGCCATGCCGCCCGCGGGCGGGGGCAAGGGACCGACGAGAGCGATGCGCAAACCATCGAACTTCACGCGGCCTTCCGCCGAGTGAGCCGGCCATACACCGGGATGTAGTTCGCCACACTGTTCTTCCAGTTGCGCACGTCTTCAACGAAGTGCCGCCCCGCCTTGCGCATCGCTGGCCAGCGCTCGTGATGATCGAGCATGTCGTCGATGGCGCTTGCGAGCGCATCGGCACTGCCCGCATTGAACAGCTTGCCCGTTTCGCCATCGCGAATCAGTTCCTTGTGGCCGCCGACGTCGGACGCGACGAAGAGCCGCCCCTGCGCCATGGCCTCGAGCGGTTTGAGCGGCGTGACGAGCTCGGTCAGGCGCATCGAGTGGCGCGGGTAGGCCAGCAGGTCGATCTGGTTGTAGTAGCGGCTGACCTCGCTGTGTGGCACGCGCCCGGTTAAGACGATCTTGTCGGCAATACCCAATTGCTGCGCCTGCGCCTTCAGATTGCCCTCCTGCGGACCACCGCCGACCAGCAGCAGGCGCAGATCGGGACGCTTCTGTAAAAGCACGGGGAAGGCGTCGAGCAGCAGGTCAAGCCCTTCGTAGGCGTAGAACGAACCGACGAAGCCCACCGTAGTGCATCCCTCCAGGCCGAGTTGGCAGCGCAGCCCTGGGTCGGCCTCGCCCGAGAGCTGGAAACCTTCCACATCGACGGCGTTGGGGATGACCGTGACCTTGGTCGACGGAATGCCGCGCGCTACGATGTCGGCACGTAGACCTTCGCAGATGGTGAAGGCGTGATCGACCCGCTTGAGCGCCCAGGTTTCCATGGCGCGGGTGGCACGGTAGCGCAGGCTGCCCTCGGCAGTGGTGCCGTGATCAACCGCGGCGTCCTCCCAGAAGGCCCGGATCTCGTACACCACGGGAATGCCCAGGCGCTTGCCGACACGGATGGCGGGGATGGCATTGAGCACTGGCGAGTGCGCATGCAGGACGTCAGGCTTCAATTCGCGCGCAAGTTGCTCCAGCCGCGCTTCAGTAGCACGCATCAGGCGCAATTCGTTGATGCCGGCCGGCCCTGCTTCAGGCACCGGGCATCGGTAGAAACGCAGGCCGTCGACGTCCTCGACGTCAGCCGCCGTCTTGCCCTGCTTGGCCGAGGTCAGATGAAAGGTTTCCCAGCCCAGCGCCCGCTGCTCACGCAGGATAGCCGCGGTGCGGAAGGTGTAGCCGCTATGCAGCGGGATGGAGTGGTCGAGGATGTGGAGGATTCGCATGGTGAAACGCTATCGAGTTTTGCGCTGCATGTCTGTGGCAAGGGGCCCCGATGCCGGCGGGTCAACGATGTCGAGCGGCCGATTCAGCCCACCGGAGGTCTTCTCGATAAAGTAGGGCGGCCGGCGCTTTACCTCGAGATAAATCTTCGCGAGGTATTCGCCGATGATGCCGATACACAAGAGCTGAATGCCTGCCAGGAAGAACATCGGCACGACGGTCGACGCCCAGCCGGGAACGGCTGATTCGGAGAACAGGCGAACCCAAAGCGCCCACAACGCCACCACGAAGCTAGCGACGGAAACCGCTACACCTAAGCCCGTGATGGCCCGAAGCGGTGCGGCAGAAAAAGAGGTCACGCCCTGCCAGGCGAAGGCGAGCATTTTCTTCAGCGGATATTTGGACTCGCCTGCGAAACGTTCGGCCCGGACGTAGTAAACGATCGCCGACGGGAACCCAAGCTGCGGAATGATGCCGCGCAGGAAGAGGTTCGACTCGCCATATTGCTTGAGCGCTTCGAGCGCACGCCGGCTCAGCAAACGATAGTCGGCATGATTGAAGACGATCTCCACACCCAGAACATCCAGCAGCTTGTAGTATGACTCGGCAGTGAAGCGCTTGAAGAAGGTGTCTGTGTCGCGCCGCTTTCGAACGCCGTAGACGACGTCCGCGCCTTTACCACACGCGGCCACCATTTCACGAATTGCGTTGAGGTCGTCCTGGAGGTCGGCGTCGACGCTGACCACCGCTTCCCCTTCTGCGCCGAAAAGCCCTGCGATGAGCGCAGCCTGATGGCCGCGGTTTCTCGAGAGCTTAATGCCCCGGACGCACGGGTCTGCCGCAGACGCCTGTTCGATCAGCGCCCAAGTTCGATCGCGGCTGCCGTCATCGACCAGAATGATTTCGCTGTCAGGCGCGATGTGCTGCTCCGCGATCAGTTCGCGCTTCAGTGCGCAAAGGCGCGAAATCGTCTCGGGCAATACGGCTTCTTCGTTGTAGCAAGGAACAACAATCGACAGCCTCACACGCTTCCCTCCCCCGGATGAAGCTGGTCGTTCTTCGACCCAGCAAATGTCCAAATCTTGTGAAGTACGAAATTCCACACAAGGGTCGCGCCAGTGGCGATCACTTGAGCAAACAGGTAGTGCCAGCCCATCACTCCATTGAGCAAGGCAATTAGGCCTGTATTTATTGCGAGCCCGCTTAGGGCGACCCCGACAAAGCGCGGGGCGGCCGATCGGTGTGTTCTCGTCGAACTGAAGGTCAGGCGCCTGTTGAGAAGGTAATTCAGCACCGCGCTGATGCAGAACCCCAATGCGCTCGCCCACACGGGATCGAGCAAACCGAGCCGCACGAACGCGATGAGAATTACGTAGTGCAGCCCGGTGCAGACGCCACCAATGAAGAGGAACACCGAGAACTGCCGAGACAGGCTCACGCCAACTTCTCCTGTCGCGCCCCCCCCGTCATCAGCACGCCCGCGAGCACACAAAGCACCCAGAGCACGGGCACGTGGTACTTGCCCGCGCTTTCAAAGACGCTGTGGATCGCGAACAGGTATAGCCAGATCCAGGTCGGCGTCAGCCAGAGCGGGTTGGGGGATTGTTTTTCGCCCAGACGCAACCATGCGAACAAACCGACCAGCAACCAGACGAGCATCCACCAGGCATTTGCAGAAACCTTTAGCGCCGCATAAAGCGCGTCGCTTGCGACGCCCCCACCAACCTTGAACGTGCTGTAGGCGCCGACTGCGTCATCGCCCATGAAGCGGATCTGCTTCTCGACGAGTAGATCGACGAAGGGCCCCGGGTTCGCCTTGATCCACTCGACCGCGAGGCGGCGCCCTTCTTTGTCCTGCGCGAGCTCATCGAGACCGCTGAGGTCGACTTCTCCACGGGGGGTATAGCCCCCGGTCGCGAGCGAATTGTTGGCGCGATAGAGATTGCTGCCGCCGTTGGTCGCGACAAGAACCGCGGTGTCGAAAACCATGTAGTTGCGGTACGTCCACGGTGCAACAACGAGCGCAGCCCCGAGGACAACCAGAAGCGCCTGGGCGAAGCCAATGCGCTTCTGCCGCGCCGAGCCCACCAAAAGGACCGCTGCAACGAACGGCAGGAATTGCAGGGAAGGCTGCACCAAGGTGCATGCGCCAAGCAGCACCCCTGCACGAAAAACGCTGAGGCCACGGCCGCTACGGTTCAGGGCAGCAAGCATCCAGAAGGTTGCCCAAGGCAAAAGCGCGAGGACGAGGACTTCTTTCTCGGGCGTGCCCGCCAGAAAAACGAGGTTCGGCCAGACCGCAAACAGCAGGGCAGCAAAGCTGCCCGCTCGGTCACCGGCAAGGAATCGTGCCAATGCGGCCACACCAAACGCGCCGACAACGAAAAGCACCAGGTTGGAGGCGAGATAGGCGGTGCGTGGATCATCGAAGATCGCGACCCAGGGGACCAGAAAAAGCGGGTAGCCCGCGGGCCAGTAAGCCTTTGTGCCCCCCGCTTCATAAGCACCGCCCTCTGCCAGTCGTTCGGCCAGCCCGAGGTATGAAGCGCCGTCGGAGCCAGCTTGTGCGGGAAACAAGGCAATCCAGCCCATACGCAGAACCAGGCCGAGGACCACCACCTGCCAGACGCGAACTCTGGAGAGCGCGACGAAGAGCCCGGCCAATGCGTTGGGAAACCGACGATGAAAGAGCAGCGCAAAGCCCCCAGCCCCGATTGCGAAGATCGCAGAGATGCCCACGCGCACCGGCTCGGAGAATACCTCGACCAGCCGCATCATCTGGAGCGGCGTGGCAAAGAGCGCCAGCGCCGCAAAGAATACGAGCAGCCAGTGGAGCCACCCCCCTGACACGAAGCGAACGAAAGCATTTGCATCGCCAGATTGGGGGCGGTCGGCAGTGCCAATGGACAGAGCTCGATTCATAGCGGCATCGCTTCGGAGGGCACTTGCACGCGGAGCCTCGCAGGGAGTGCGCGTGGTGTCTGCACATCGACGTCGAGGTTCAGCAGCTTACGAAGCGCGTACCGGATGGCTCCAATGCCCATCATGGTCGCCTCTGGCGTTGGGCCAATGAGGAGGTCAGGATCACGACCCTCCTCCTCGTCGCAGCTGAGGACCGAACCGAAGACGCAGGCGTTTCTAGCATGATGCGCAGCGACGATGCGTCTGACCTGCTCGCGATAAAGGCGAAGGGCTTCAGAGGGTTTCATTCATTGCTCCGGCGGATCAATGGAGTCTGACCCGATCGATCTCAAATAGTCGTCGGACCACTCCCGAAACTCTGCCAACTCCTGCGCAGATAGTGACTCGATCAGTCTTTTTACCGTCTCCAACCGATACACGCGCTACTCCTTCACCAAGCCCCAACCATCCGTATCCGCAACCTGCTCGAGCCAGTCGAGCACTTCTGCCTCCTGCGGGTCTAGCGCCATAAGGCTGGATTGCCGACGGCATTCGTCAGCAAGGCACTCCTGCTGATATAAAGGGGTTTTCGAAACGGCGTGAGTCGTTTGCAATTCATTTCTCCGACCTGCTTGTTCAAGTAAAAGAAGTCTTCCACCGATTCCTTGCGGCTACTCACCACGCCGTGGGAGCGGGCTTGCCCAAGCGTTCAATAGGGTCTGCCCCCGTTGATCCGTTGTTCCTCACGAACGCCTCGAACATCAACAATGTCCACAGCGGCGCGCTGTAGTCACGCGCGCCGGACTGATGGGCGTCGACCAGATGCTGCAGGTAATCGCGGTTGAATATACCGGTTGCGGCCAACGTCTCGCCCAGCACTGCGTCACGCACGCGCTGCTTGAGCGGACCGCGGAACCAGCGCGCGAGCGGCACCGAAAAGCCCATCTTCGGCCGGTAGAGCACATCATTGGGCAGGAAGGGCTCCATCGCCTTCTTGAACAGGTACTTGCCTTCGTTGCCCTGGATCTTGAGGCCGGAGGGCAGCGTGGCGAGCCACTCGACCAGCTTGTGATCCATCAGCGGTTCGCGCACTTCCAGCGAATGCGCCATGCTGGCGCGGTCGACCTTGGTGTTGATGTCGCCGACCAGGTAGGTCTTGAGGTCGAGGTACTGGATCAGCGCCAGCGGATCGTCGGTGCCGGCATTCGCCGCATGACGACGGAAGACGTCGAGCGCGTCGTAGCCGCCGAGCTTGTTGCGGAAGTCGGCACTGAACAGCTTGTGCCGCATGTCGCCACGTAAAATGGAGACGCTGTGGAAGTAGGCCTCGGTGGCGTCACGCGCCATGGCCTGGAAGGTGGTCTTGGCGCGAAAGACACGCGGCGCCCAGTCGGCCTTGGGATAGACGCGGCCCAGCAGTCCGAACATAGGCTGCCGCAGCCCCAGCGGCAGGGCCGAGCGCATCTTCTCTTCCATCAGGTGCATGCGATAGCGGCGGTAGCCGCCGAAGCTCTCATCGCCGCCATCGCCCGACAGCGAGACGGTGACGTGCTTGCGCGCGAGCTGACACACCCGGTAGGTGGGGATGGCGGAGCTGTCGGCGAAGGGCTCGTCGTAGAGCGCGGCCAGGGTGTCGATGAGGTCGAAGTCGTCGGACTTGACCGTCTCGACGAAGTGATTCGTGCGGTAGCGGTCCGCGACCCTCTGCGCGAACTCGGACTCGTTGAACTTGGGGTCGTCGAAGGCGATGGAGCAGGTGTTGACCGGTTCGTCCGACAACCCCGCCATGGTGGCGACGACCGCGCTGGAGTCCACCCCACCCGACAGGAAGGCGCCCAGCGGAACCTCGGAGATCATGCGCAGGCGCACGGACTCGCGCAGACGCTCGGTGAGCTCGGCGGTGGCCTCCGCAAGGGAGAGATTGTTGTCGAGGGTAAAGCGCACGTCCCAATACTGCCGGGGCTCGGGGATGGGCTGACCGCGGCGGATGCAGAGCGATTCGCCCGGCCCGAGCTTTCTGGCGCCGAGGAAGATGGTGCGTGGTTCGGCAACGTAGCCGAGCGCGAAGTACTCCTCCACCGCCTGCGGGTCGATGCGGCGATCGACGTCGGGGTGCTGCATCAGCACCTTGAGCTCTGAACCGAAGGCGAGTGTGCCGTCCGGCAACAGCGCGTAGAACATCGGCTTGACCGCGAGACGGTCGCGCGCCATGAAGAAGGTGTCGCGGTTGCGGTCGTGCAGGGCGAAGGCGAACATGCCGCGGAAGCGCTGCACGCAATCCTCGCCCCAGGCTTCCCAGGCGTGGACGATGACCTCGGTGTCGCTGCGGGTGTGGAAGACGTGGCCCAGGGCTTCGAGCTCGGGGACGAGTTCCTGGAAGTTGTAAATCTCGCCGTTGAACACCACCGCAACCGAGCCGTCCTCGTTGAACAGTGGCTGCTGGCCGGTGGCGAGGTCGATGATGGACAACCGCCGGTGGGCAAGCGCGACACCGGGCTCGAAGTGGTAGCCGCCTTCGTCCGGACCGCGGTGGTGCTGGACGTCGTTCATGCGCTGCATCAGCGCGCGGTCGAAGTCGCGCTTGCCGCGAGTGTCGAAGAGGCCGGCGATGCCGCACATAAGCGAGAGTCCTTGTTATCGGGCGCCCGTCGGGCGCAGCAGGGATTCGTAGAGTTGCGTGTAGCGCGTGACCATGTTGTCGATGCTGAAATTTTGCTCGACGCGCTGCCGTCCGCTGGCGCCGTGTTTTTGCCGCAATGCAGCATCGGAAGTGTAGCGCAGTAAGGCCTGTGCCATGGCATCGGGATTTTCTGCGGGTACGAGCGCCCCGGTCTGCCCCGCAACGACGAGCTCGGCATTGCCGCCAACGTCGGTGGCGACCACCGGCAGGCCGCTGGCCATGGCCTCGAGGATGGTGTTGGAGATACCCTCGGCACGCGAAGGCAATGCAAACACATCGATGGCGCGCATGACCTCGGGCACGTCGCTGCGCTCACCGGCGAGCCAAGTGATGTCGGCGATGCCGGTAGCGCGGATTTCGGACGCGACCTCGGCGCGCTGCGGGCCGTCACCGGCGATGAGTAGCCGCAACGCCGACCCGTCCACGCCCTGCTTGCGCGCGATGGCGACTGCACGCACGAGGCTTACCTGGTCCTTGACCGTCTGCAACCGGCCGACAGTGCCAATAACGACCGCCGCCGGGTCGGCAAACGGACTGCCAGCAATACTCGCCCGCTGCACCGCAGGCCGGAAGCGCTGGGTGTCCACGCCATTGCAGATGCGCTCGACACGGCCGCGGGCGATCTCTACGCGATCAGTCAGATAAGACTCGATCTGGCCGGAAAGGGCCACGTAGCGATTGACGAAAGGGCTGTAGGCGCGGCGCAGCAGCTGGTACTTGCGCCGCGTACCGCCGGGGTCGGAGGTATCCCAGCCGTGTTCGCCATGGACACGCGCCCGCACGCCCGCAAACGCGGCCGGCACCGCAAACTCCAGCGCGGCAAGATTGCGTGTATGAACAATGGCCGGGCGCGTCTGGCGAAACAGCCGGTACAGGCGCGGATAGAGCTTGACGCCGTGGCCGGGGGGTTTGTGTAACGAGATGAACTCGACATCCGTTCGTCGTACTCGCTGGCAAAAGCTCGGTGCGCACTGCGCAATCGCCACCACGGCGTGGCGAAACCGGTCGTACGCCATGTGGTTGATGAGATTGACGACGCCGTTCTCGAGCCCGCCCACGTCGAAGCTGTAGAGCACATGCATGACCAGCGGACGCTCGTCACCCTTGCCGACGGAACCCCGGACGATCATCTCGGAATGCTCTGTGCCGGCGCCTCCACCGCTTGCTCGATCGCGGCGGCGTGGCTCGAAAGGAACGCCTGAAGGCGAGCGCGTGCGGCTTCTTCATCCAGCCCCTCGGGCGTAGCGAGCACGACGACCGCGGAGTCGTCGGCCATTCCGAGCAGCCGGTCGAGCACCAGCCGCAGTTTGGCTTCGACATCGCCTACCAGGCTGCGGCCGTTGATGCGGTACCAGTGCCAGGTGAGCACGCGCCCCTGTGGCGTAGAGATGAGGTTCTCGCGCACCGGTTGGCCCGCGAATACAAGCGTGCGCGAGGTACGCAGCAGACTGACGTCCTTCATTGAGGGTGAGGCGGGGCCATTGCCCCAGGCCACCATTTCACTGTTCTCGCGCTGGTCGAAGTACCAGGCGGCATGGAGCAGCACCGGCGCTGCGCTTTCATGGGTTGCATAGTTCCGCGAGATCTCGGCACGAGCCCCCCCATAGACGGGGCGGTAGTCGAAGGACGCGCCAGGAGATTCGATCCACCCATTTGCGGGCGCGGGCGCGGACAGCGCGACCGGAAACTCGGGAACCGGGGCATCGAGCAGCTTGAGCACGGGTGGGAACAGGGCCACGGCCACCAGCAAGGGCAGGACCGCGAGCCCGCGCATGACGCGCGTCTTATCACCCTGGACCGCCTCGCCTTGCGGCACCATGGCCGCCGGCGCCTCCTGCCACCTGCCGCCGATCCAGAACATCAGGAAGATGACCACGCCGAAGAAGACCCAGCCATAGAGGATGTGATCGACGCCAACCGCGATCTTGTTGTCGGAAAGATAGCCAAGCATGACGATGAAGTACGCCCGCAGCCAGTTGGCGAGGATGGGCACTGCAACGGCGACGAACATGAACAGCAGGCGGCGCTTGAAGCTGGTGTAGTGCAGATAGGCATAGAGCGCCCCCACGAAAAGCGAGGCAATGAGGTAACGCACGCCGCTGCAGGCTTCGACCACGGACCAGCGTCCGTTGGGCACGATGAAATGCAGCCCTTCCTGGTACACGGGCACGCCGGACAGGCGCAACGCCCACACGGTGAACTCGGCGGTGTAGTGCATGAGCGTGGGCAGCATGAACTCGCCGATCGGCACGCCGAAGAAGAGGAACAACAGCGGGAACAGCAGCACCCGACTCAGCCGCCAGCCGAGCACACCGACGAAGGCCGAAACCAGCAACGCGAACAGCGCAAAATGCTGTGCCGCTGCGACGCTGACCATGCCGCCGAGCAGCCAGAGCGATCCGGCGGCGAGGATGGGTAGCGTCATCCAGGCAGTGGGCTGTGGTTGCAGGCTGCCGACACGATCCCGCGCGCGCCACACCAGCCAGCCGAAAGCGGGCAAGACTGCCAAGCCGTGCGCAAAGGTTTCGGAGTGCCACCAGATACCCGCGATACCCTGCGCAGTCTGCCAGTACCAGCCGAGCACCCACAGAAACGTGAGGGTGAGCGCGAGGGGGACAGCAGAAAAGGCACGGTATGTATGGGTCATGGCGGATCAGCGCGCTCGTGGGAGCGCATCCTTTGCGAGCACATCGAGCCGGGCAAGGTGGGCTTGCCAGCTGTAGTTTTCCACCACACAGCGCCGCGCGGCGGCGCCCATCACGCAGCCGACGTCTGGATCTTGCAGAAGCCGGGTGACCATACGGACGGCCTCCTCGCCATTCTGTGCAATCTCGCAGTCCTCCCCCTTACGGGCGGAAAGCCCAACGGCGGCCTCCGCCGACACCACCACCGGCCGCGCCATCGCCATGGCTTCCAGCACCTTGTTCTGAATGCCGCGCGCGATGCGTAACGGAGCGACGACGACATTGGCGTGGGCGCTGTAGGGACGCACGTCCGGCACCGTACCGGTGACGGTGATGCCTTCGCCCGTCAGCGCCTGGACGGCGGGGGCGGGATTCATGCCGACGATCCAGAAGCGCGCCTCGGGCACGCTGCGGCGGATCTGCGGCAACAGTTCGGTGGCGAACCAGGTGACGGCGTCGATGTTGGGCCAGTAGTCCATGGCGCCGCTGAACACGATCACCGGGCCACCCGCGGGATAGGGTGATTCTCCACCGTTGGCCGGCGAGAAGTAGTCCGCATCCACCCCGTTCTGCATGACCTGCGTGCGCTCGCGCGCCTCCGGCGCCGAGCGGATGAACAGGGCCGCTTCGGCTTCGGTGACGAAGAGGCTCGCATCGCTGTCCATGGCCGCCTTGCGCTCGAAGGCCAGCAGGTGTTCGCCTTCGCGGCGATACAGCCAGGACATCGGCCACGGCCGGTCGGCGGCGTACTGCGTCCACTTGGCCGAATCGACGTCGCAGAAATCGACGATGCGCCGCTGCAGGCCCGGCGCGTCGAGGTACTGTGCCATGGGCCCCGAGAAGGCCACCGCCTGAGTGATGCCATGCTGCGCGACTGTGGTGCGCACCCATTGCGCGAGGCGCGCGCTGCGGTAGTACGGGAGGCTCAGCGCCTCGCCGGTCAGCAGGCCGCGCAGGCTCTTGATGCGGCCGAATCGCGGATCGAGTTCGACCGCGCAGACGTCCTCGCACCATTCGCCAAGCCGGGCGACATGCTGGCGGTCGTCGGGATGGTCGACGAAGGTGCCGAGGAAGACGCGCCGGGTGCGCGCCAGCTGGCGCAGGATGTTGAACGAGCGCACCTTGTCGCCCTTGTTGGGCGGGTACGGGATGCGGTGCACCAGATACAGGACCGGAGGAAGGGAAGCGCGCGGATCAGCCAAAGCCCTACCCCAGGTTGCGCACGATGTGCGGCCCGATCGCGTTCGCCACGCCCAGTGGCAAGCGCTTCCACAGCGCGATGAAGGCGCGGTACTTCGGGTTCATCGGGTTGTTCTGCGGCACGCTGTCGCGCTTGTACAGGCGGTATTCGTAGGACAGCGGCTGCGGCTCGAAGCCCCAGTTTTTCTTGAAGCTGTAGGGACCGGTGCCGACCTTGCTGCGGCCGTAGTCGAAGACCTTGCAGCCACGTTCACAGGCGCGGCGCATCAGCTCCCAGTACTTGAAGTCATTGGCGGCCAGGTCGCGCGCGGCCAGGTCGTCGCCGGCGTAGTACGGCAACACCTCGTCGCGGAAGTAGAAGCTGAGCACGCTGGACAGCGGCTTGCCCACGGGGTCGGTGACGGTGAGCACCTCGCAGGCCTCACCGAAGCTGTCCTTGAGGCGCTGGAAGAACTTCTTCGATAGCGCCGGCGTGCCGTGGCGCCGCACGTTGTCGGCGTAGAGCGCGAAGAAGCGGTCGACGTTGGCGTCGATCTCGCTGACGAGCGCGTTCTTGATGCCCTTGCGCACCATCGCTCGCTGCTTGCGCGGGATGGCGAGCATGTTGTCCTCGACCTCGGGCAGGATGGCCTTGCGGAAGGTGACGTAGAGGTCCTGCCGCGGCCAGTCTTCGTGGCGGACCTGCAGGTTGCGGTACTCGAGGTGCTGAACGCCCAGCTTGCGGGCGAGCGCGTCGGCCTCGGCCTCCAGCGCGGACACGGCCTCGGGTCCGGCATCGTCCGCCGCGGCAACGCCGCCATAGACGCAGAACGGCAGCGAGGTCAGCGCATGGCCGAAGAGCCGGCTCCTGACCTCGGCCAGCGGCAGCACGGCGATGATCTCGCCCGCGCGCTCGGCGAACAGGAAGAAGCAGCGGTGCCGCAGCACGTCCTCGACGATGCCCTGCCAGGCCGACAGGTGGAAGAAGGTCGCCTGCGGGCAGGCGCGCACGAAGGCGTCCCAGCGCGGGACATCGGCGGGCGTGAGTGTGCGGACCTTGATCGGCAGTCTGTCCATGGCGTCCTCAGGGCGAACTCAGGTCGTGTTCAGGCCGCGTCGCGGAAGACGTCGTCCGCGCGCCCCCAGGCAAAGTCGGACAGCAGGCGGTCGAGGCGGGATTCGGTACGCTCGAGGTTGATGTAGTGACGGAAGCGGGTCTTGGCCGTGGCCTCACGCACGCGGGGCTGCCCGGGATCGATCTCCCATGGATGGAAGTAGAAGATCGCTGGGCGCTTGTCCGCCGCATTCACGCGGGCGATCTGCCAGCGCGACACCGTGTAGGGCAGCAGCCGGAAGAAGCCTCCGCCGCCGGCCGGCCAGTTGCGGCCAAAGGCGCGCAGCGTGGTGACGGGCACTTCCATCAGCCCGTTCTCGAGGCGCCACGGAAAGCGCGGTGCGTCGGGAATGCCGTAGTGGTCGTGCTTGACCGGATAGACGCTCGAACTGTAGGCGTAGCCGGCTTCGGCGATGCAGTCGTGCGCCCACAGGTTGTTGGTACCGATGGAAAAACTCGGCGCCCGATAGCCGCTGACGCCCTGCCCGGTGATGTCCTCGAGCACGGCCTTGGCCAGCCGGATGTCGGCGGTGAAGGCCTCGGGCGTCATGGCGCTGGCGCGTTCGTGACCGTAACCATGGCTGGCGACCTCGTGACCGTTGTCGGCGATGCGGCGGATGAGTTGCGGGAAGCGCTCGGCGATCCAGCCCAGCGTGAAGAAGGTGCCGCGGGCACCGTGGCCATCGAGCAGCGCGAGGATGCGGTCGACGTTGCGCTCGACCCGGCAGGGCACGGCGTCCCAGCCTTCGCGCGGAAAGTGCGGCGCCAGCGCGGAGACCTGGAAGTAGTCCTCGACATCGCAGGTGAAGGCATTGGTGATGCGGCTGCTGCTCATGGTCACACCCTTGCGGCCTGGGGTTCGGCACTGGCCTGTGCGTCCAGCCAGTCGTACAGGTGGGCCGCGATCCGTTCGGCGGTATGGCCGTCCCAGTATTCGGGAATGCGACCGGCCTTGCCACCGGTGGCCAGGATCGTGCGCGCCGCCGCCACGATGGCCTCGGGCGCGATCCCCACCAGCGTGTTGGTGCCCTGCTCCACCGTGATCGGGCGCTCGGTGTTCTCGCGGATGGTGACGCAGGGCACGCCCAGCGCCGTGGTCTCTTCCTGGATGCCGCCCGAGTCGGTGAGCACCAGGCGCGCGCCCGACATCAGGCCGAGCATCTCGAGATAGCCCTGCGGCGGAAGGATCAGGAAGCCATCGCCGTCGAGTCGATCGAGCATGCCGAAGCGCTCGAGGTTGTTGCGGGTGCGCGGATGCAGGGCGACGATCAGCGGCAGCGCCTGGCTGACTTCGCGCAGGGCGTCGATGATCGGACCGAGCGTGTCGGCACTGTCCACATTGGACGGCCGGTGCAGCGTGACGACCCCGTAGCCGCTCGCGATGCGGCGGGCATCCAGGCCTGCGGCGGCGAGCAGCTCGGCGGCCGGCACGGCCTTGGGCAGGCTGGCGCGCAGGCTGTCGATCATGACGTTGCCGACGAAGACCGCCCGCTCGTCAGGAATGCCTTCGCGCGCCAGGTTGTCGTGTGCGCTGCGCTCGGTGGTGTACAGCACGTCCGACAGCTGGTCGGTGAGGATGCGGTTGATTTCCTCGGGCATGCGGCGGTCGTAGCTGCGCAGGCCGGACTCGACATGCACCACCGGAATGTGGCGCTTGCTGGCGACCAGCGCGCAGGCCAGCGTGGAATTCACGTCACCCACCACCAGCACCGCACGGGCGCCATGCTGGTCGATGACGGGCTCGAAGCGCTTCATGACCTCGGCCGTCTGCACCGCGTGCGAGCCGGAGCCGACCGCCAGGTTGACGTCGGGCTCAGGCAGGTCGAGGTCCGCGAACAAGCGGTCCTTCATCGCCGGATCGTAGTGCTGCCCGGTGTGCACCAGCAGCGTCGGAATCGGCGGATTGTGGGCCGCGAAGGCCTTGATGATCGGCGCCACCTTCATGTAGTTGGGGCGCGCACCGACGATGCAGATGACCGGCGCGGCGGACGGAGCGATGGAAAACGGCGGGGCGGTCAACGTCGAGAGGCTCATTGCGTCTTCTCGCTGGCAGGCGCATCGCGACGCACGGCCTGCAGCAACTGGTTGAGGACATTCAAGGTGGCCGAGACGGAATGCTCGAGGCCGGCCAGGCGGGCCTCGATGCGCTGCATGTCGAACCCGGCCGCCATGCCCGCAACCTGATCCGCCAGCTCGGGCGCGACCTGCAGGCGCTCCAGCGCCAGTTGATCGAACGCCAGGCCCTGCGGATGGTGTGGCGCGCCCGCGGTATGCACTGCACGTGCACCCGCCGCCGCGAACTCTTCCTTGAGCTCTTCGATGACTTCGCGCACGTCGGCTTCGCCGATCGTATGCCGTTCGGACAGGTAGGCACCCAGCAGCAGACGATCGCACAGGGTGTTGATCTTGCGGGGGATGCCGCCGGTGTAGCCGTAGATGGCGGTGTAGGCGCCGGGCTCGAAGGCGGGGTCGTTGTTCCAGCCGACGTGGCCGAGCCGGTGCTCGATGTAGCCACGCGTCTCCTGCGAATCGAGCGGCCCGAGGTGGTAGGACGCGATCACCCGCTGGCGCAGTTGCTGCATCTCGCCGCTCTGCATGATGTCGCGGAACTCGGGCTGCCCGACCAGGAAGCTCTGCAGCAGCGCGTGGTCCTCGAGCTGGAAATTCGACAGCATGCGCAACTCCTCGACCGCCGCCGGGGTGAGGTTCTGCGCCTCGTCGACGATCAGCAGCGCACGCTTGCCGGAGGCGGCAACGGACACCAGGAAGGTCTCCAGCGCCAGCAGCAGGCCGGCCTTGTCCAGCGTCCGACTCGGCACGCCGAATGCGGCGGCAACCATGCGCAACATGTCGCTGGCGTCGATCTGGGTACTGACCAGGTTGGCTGCCACGACCTTTGCGGGGTCGAGGTGCTCGAGCAGGCTGCGCACGATCGTGGTCTTGCCCGCACCGATCTCGCCGGTGATGACGATGAAGCCCTCGCTCTGGTGCAGGCCGTACTCCAGATACGCCATCGCGCGCTTGTGCCCGCGGCTACCGTAGAAGAAGGACGGATCGGGGTTGAGCTGGAAGGGCTTGCCCTTGAACTTGAAGAAGGATTCGTACATCGGGTGTCCGGTCAGAAACGCATGCCCAGCGTGGCGGTGACGGCGTTCTCGGTGTAGTCGTCGCTTCCCTCGGCCTTCTGGTGTCGGTAGCTGAGACCACCGGTGGTGTCGGGGCCAAGTTTGCGCGTCACACCCAGGGTGTAGATGGAGCGATCAATTTCGCGGTTGCTGTCACCCTGCCCTTCTGACCTGGAGCGCGTGAGCGCGCCGTTCAGCGTCGCGAGGCCCGAGAGCTTGTGCGTCAGCGAGACAGAGGCCGAGCGTGTCTTGATGTAGTCGAACTCGCTGAAGTCGTCGGTCAGCAGGAAACCCGAGAAGGTATTCAGGCGCTGGCGCTCGGTCTGATTGAGGGAAACCGACAGGGTGTTGCGGGCACCGGTGAACGTCACGCCCGCGCGCGCCGAGCGCTGGACGAAATAGGCGTTGGTGCGAATACCCACACCTCCGGCCCGCTCGTAGGCCGAGCGTGCGATGCGAACCCTCTCGGCTTCCGGCAACGCCGGGTCGGTCAGCTGATAGAAAAGCTGGAAAACCGGGTCAAGGACGAACCCACCCGCCAGCTCATCGAGCGAAGAGGTGATGTCGCGGCTGATGGAAACATTCCAGACGGAGCGCGCCATGCGATGGCGGACCTGGACGTCGTAACCGGTGCCGAAGATCCGATCCTCGCCCGTGACCGAGATGTTGGTCCGCTCGGTTGGGTACCAGTCGAACCCCATCCCCCAGATCGCACCCTCTTCGCCGTCGGCGACCGCGTAATCATTCGACTCGTATCCCCCGATCGCGCGCACTCGGAACTGGGGGTCGATATTGACGAACAAGGTGGCACGACCGACGTCCTGCGTCACGTCGCGCCCCTGGTCGTCGTCGTAGCTGTTGTCGGTGCGGACGTAATCGACACCCCAGCCGAAGAGCCTGAACGCACCCGGATCGGACAGGCCGAGGGTCCAGCGCTTCTGGTGCTGGTCGCCGATGCTCGCACTTCCACCCTGCAGCCAGCGCGACTCATAGCCGAGCCGCCCCGCCCCCGCATCGCCGAACCTGAACTCGTAGCGCGGTGCAATGGACCATACGCGCGTCTCGTTGTCCTCGCTGGCACTCAGCTCATCGCCGCTATAGCGACGACCGAACGAGGAGGTACTGTTGCGGCTGATCGAGCCCGACGCCGCGATGAACACCGCGTCTTCGATGGCCTCGAACTCGCCGTTGCCCTGAAACGCGAGAAAGGTTTCGTTCTGGTCGGTTTCACGGGCGTGAACGAGGTTACGCAGGCTCGCATCCAGGTAGCCGCGAAACCGGCCCGAAGCGCGCGACACCGACACGCCGGGAGAGACCTCCGCAATCCAGTCCTGCCTGGGATCTTCGCCATCGGTGTCGACGTTGTCGGTCCACGTGAGCCGCGTATTGAGCGTCGGCGTCACGGTCACCGTCTGCGCGAACGCAGGTGCGGCGGCCACGACAGCGAGCGTCAGCACCGACAGCAACGGCGGCATGGCCTGCATGCGTGCGCGCACTTCAGGCTGCCTGTTCCCGCGGAGTATCGCCATAAGAGTAACCATAGCCATAGTAGGAGCCGGGACTGCGCTCGCGCGACTTGTTGAGCACCATCAATTTGATCGGGCAACTCTCGATCGTTGCCAGTGCCTGCCTGATCGTTGCGTGCGTGGTGCGCTCGGCTTCCACGACCATCACGATCTGCCCCATGTGGGTGGCAAGGACACGGGACTCGGTCGTGACCAGCAGCGGCGGCGAATCGAAGATGATGATGCGGTCGGGATAACGCGTCGCCATCTGCTCGAGCAGGCGCGTCATCGCCTCGGAGGCGAGCAGTTCGGTCGCACGCTGGTGCGGCATGCCGGCAGGCAGGATCGAGAGCTTCTCGATGTTGGTCCGAAGCAGGACATCGCTGAGGTCGGTGACGTCACCGGCAAGCACGTCCATCAGTCCCTTCTCGGGCGGCAGGCCGAGTTGCCGGAGGACGGAAGGCCGCGAGACGTCCGCATCCACGAGGAGGACGGTGTAGTCCAGCTCCATGGCCATGCTGATGGCGAGGTTCACCGAGTTGAAGGTCTTGCCCTCGCCCGGGAGGGCGCTGGTCACCATGATCAGGTTGCCGTCGTCAATCTTCGCGGCCCCCGTGGCCGTGGCGTTCCGAAGCAGCGGGCGCTTGATGACCCGGTATTCTTCGGCAGTGGTGCTGCGCGGCCGGTCGGGCGTCACCATTCCGAGCGAGTGAAGCCGTCCGAGATCGATCTGGGCAACGCGGGATACGACACGGCTGAAGGTGTGGCTGTCGGCCTTCGGCACCTCCGATGACTGCACACCGGCAGCCTCCGTCGCGGGTGCCGGCGCTGCCGGCGTGGAGGAAGGCACAGTCGCGGCGGGCTTGACGAGCAGTTCGTCCTCGGGCTCGGCCGAGGCCTGCTTCAGCTGGTCTAGCCGCTGTGCGGCTTTTTCGATAAGGCTCATCGTAGCGTTTCCATTCAGCCCTGGATCAGTTTGAGTGCGACGACGGCAACGGCAAAGCTCGCTGCATACGCGAGAACCCCCCCGCCGAACGCAAGCAGCCCCCTCCGCCGCTTGCGCCTGCGCTCATCGGTCTGAAGCATCGACACGACCCCCAGCACCGGAAGGCCGGTGACCTCACGCAACATGCGCCCGTCGGCAAATGCCGGGCGGAGCTGGCTGATCAGGAAAGTCAGCGCGAAACCGGCACCCAGGCCTGCCAGGGCCGCAAGTGGCAGCAGCAGGAGACGATTGGGCGCCGACGGCGCGGTCGGCAGCGTCGGCGGATCGATCACGCGGAAATCGGCAATCCCGCCCTGCGTGTTCATTTCGACCGAAATCGCCGCTGACTCGCGTCGGGACACGAGACTGTCGTAGTTCGCCTTGTTCACGTTGTAGTCGCGGTTGAGCTGCGCCATCTCCGCCTCGATCTCGGGCACCCGCTTGGCGAGCTCCTGCAGTTGGTCGAGGCGCCCCTGGTACTCCGCCACGCGCGCGCGCATCGACGCCACCCGCGATTCCGACTCGGCCAGCGCGAGCTTCATCTGCTGGAAAACCGGGTTGGAGTTCAGCGCCCCGAACTGCGAACCCCCGCCCGCAGCCCGCATCGTCTCGATCTGCTGGCGCTTCTGCGCCTCGAGATCCTCGATCACGCGGCGGGCGCCGATCACATCCGGATGCTGATCGGTGTAACGCTGCAGGAGGCCGTCGAGGTTGCGCTGGAGCGCTTCGATGCGCCCGTCGATCTCGGGAATGGACACCGCCGAATTCGGTGGCGTCTGCGGCAGCAGGACCGGCTCCTCGCCGACGAGCTGGCGCTGCATGGCGTCGCGCGCGTTCTCGGCCTCGCGAAGCTCGAGTTGCGCCTGCTGGAGCTGTGCATTGAGCTGGGCGATCTGGGTGATGTAGTCGCGTCCGCCGTCGCCGAGCAGTCCCATGTTGCGCAGCCGGAACTCCTTTACCCGGTTCTCGGCTTCGACAAGCTTCTGCTCGTAGTTGCGGATCTGCTCCTCGATGAAGCGGCGGGCAGCGTCCGAGTCCTGCCGCTTGCTGCCCAGCCCGGACTCGACGAACAGCGAAACCAGCGACTGCACGACACGCTGCGCCCGCTCGGGTTTCGTATCGGAGTACGCGAGCGCGAACAGGTTGGTGCGATCCGCCGAACGAATCTGCAGATCCCTTGCGAGACGGGTGATCAAGGCCTCGCGCTGCTCGGGCGTGCGTACGTCGAGATCGAGATCCGCCATGGTGATCAGCTTCTCGACATTGGGCCGGCTGATCAGCGTACGGCTCAGCATGGCGATCTGCTGGTCGATGTTGGGCTGGACCGCCAGCCCGGACATCAGCGGACGAAGAACCGACTGTGTATCGACATGAATGCGGGCGGTGGACTCGTAGCGGTCCGGCATCAGGTAGATGGCCACGCCTGCGGAGAGCCCGACGACCCAGGCGAACGCAAGCCCCCACCACCGGAAGCGCCACATGCCGCGCAGGTATCCGACGATCTGTGTTACGAGTTCTTCCATCGAGTTTCTTCAATCGACACGGAGCCCGCCGTCGCGCACGTGCGCAGGACGAGCGAAGCCCCGGAGGTTGGTGGACTGGCGAATCAGAACCAGCTTTGCGGGATGATCAGGACGTCGCCCGGGCGCATCTCGACGTTGGCCGAGACGTCGCCACGCTTGACGAGATCCTTGATGCGGACGCTGTACTGTTTGTTGCCCTCAGCGGTCCGCAGGATGGTGGCGCTGTTGCCGTCGGCGAACTCAGTCATGCCGCCCACGGCGATCATGACGTCGAGCAGGGTCATCTTCTGGTTGTAAGGGAGGATACGCGGTTGAGCGGCTTCACCGACCACCCGGATCTGCTCGCTGTAAGGCCCGACGAAACCGGTGACGATGACCGTGACGACCGGGTCGCGGATGAACTTCGCCAGTTCCTTCTCGATGTCGCGCGCCAGCGTGGTGGCGTCCTTGCCCATTGCAGGGAGATCCTCCACCAGCGGCGTGGTGATCTTGCCGTCCGGGCGCACGGGCACGGACATCGAAAGCTCGGGGTTGCGCCAGACGACGATATTGACGTTATCGCCCGGCCCGATCACGTAGTTGTATTCCGAATCGGCTGCCGACGCAGGAGCGGGCGGGAAAGAGGTCGCGCATCCAGACAGCAGCAGCCCGGCCAGCCCCAAGGCCACCACCTGCCAGACACGGCCACACACGGACGAAACACACATCTTCATGATCGGGGCTCCCTGTTTTGAATGCGCCATATGATACGTCGACATGCCGCCTTTACATCCTACGAAGTCGCCAAATGCAGCCGGCAGGAACAATTGCACACTGACGTGACAACGGTTCGACCGGATTACCCAAAAATCGGCGCAAGTAACGGAGATTTCAACGTATTTGCCGTTTGAAAAACAATACAAGCAAATATCAGCATTTGTACGGCAAATCGTTGCGGCAATCTGCAGGGATCCCCTGCGATCTCACATGACATATAAAATGATGTCATGAACCCGACCATTCTCCACCACGGCGCCCGTCACGGCGTCACCGGCTCGTGTCATCAGCTTTTCATCGAAGGCACAAACAGCCTGCTCGTCGATTGCGGCCTGTTCCAGGGTGCGGAAACGGCGCCCGACGGCCGGTCGGGTCCCGACCAGCTGGAGATTCCCTTTCCCGTGGACCACGTCGGGGCGTTGATCCTGACCCATGTCCATATCGACCATTGCGGCCGCTTGCCCTGGCTGCTGGCCGCAGGCTTCAAGGGGCCGATCCTGTGCAGCGAACCCACGGCGCGCCTTCTGCCGACCGTGCTCGCCGACGCATTCGAGATCAGCGTAACCCGCGACAAGCGCCTGGTGGAGCGCTACCTGCAGATGATCGAAGCACGCCTGCGCCCCCTGCCCTACCGCCAGTGGCACACGCTCTACCGCAGCGCCACGGCCACCTGCCGCATCCGCCTGCAGCGCGCCGGACACATCCTGGGTTCGGCCTACGTCGAGATCGAACTGTCTGGCAGTGCCTGGCCCACGCGCCGACGCGTGCTGTTCTCGGGCGACCTGGGCGCGCCGCATGCGCCCTTGCTGCCGGCCCCGCAACCGCCATGGCAAGCCGACATCGTCGTGCTCGAGAGCACCTACGGCGATCGCGTGCATGAAGACCGCAAGTCGCGCCGCGAACGCCTGCGCGCCGTGGTCGAGCGCGCGCTGGAAGACGGCGGCACGGTCATCATCCCCGCCTTCAGCATCGGCCGCACCCAGGAACTGCTGTACGAGTTCGAGGACATCCTGCATCGCCAGCGCCAGAAGCCCGGTCGCAACGCGGCGCGCTGGGCGGGGCTTCCGATCTATCTCGACTCACCGCTGGCGAGCCGCTTCACCATGCTCTACCGCGAACTCCAGCCCTTCTGGGATGCGGAAGCGAAGGCCAGGGCGCGCGCCGGCCGCGAACCCCTGAACGACGCGCAACTGGTCGCGATCGATGCGCACGACGCGCATCTCGCCAACGTCCGCCGCCTCGCGCGCAGCGGGGAACCGGCGATCGTGATCGCCGCCAGCGGCATGTGCACGGGCGGGCGCGTCGTCAACTACCTGAAGGCGATGCTGAACGATGCACGCCACAACGTGCTGTTCGTCGGCTACCAGGCCCGCGGCACACCGGGCCATGCAATCCAGACCTACGGCCCGCGCGGCGGCCATGTCGACCTGGACGGCGAGCGCATCGCGATCCGCGCCGGCATCCACACGCTGTCGGGTTATTCGGCCCATGCCGACCGCGATAACCTCACCCGCTTCATCACCCGCATGCGCCACCTGCCCGCCGAAGTGCGGCTGGTGCATGGCGAGGACGCAGTGCGCGAGGCCTTCGCCGCGCACCTGCGGCAGGCGACCGGCAGCCAGGTGCGCGTGCTGGCCTGACTACTCCATGCCCCACTTCTGCAGGCGGTAGCGCAACTGGCGCAGGGTCATGCCCAGATTGCGCGCCGCCGCCGAACGGTTCCAGCGCGTATCCTCCAGCGCCTTGAGCACCCGCATGCGCTCGACCTCGGTGTCGTGGCCGTCATGCTCGACAGCATCCACCCCAGCCGTGGAGCCAGCCTCGGCTGCGGTTGCGTCGGGCCTGGCGGTCGCAGACGAAAAGCAGGCCGGCTGCAGGTCGATGTCGTCCGGCCCGATCTCGTCGCCTTCGCACAGGGCGCAGGCGCGCTCGAGCAGGTTCTCGAGCTCGCGCACGTTGCCCGGAAAATCATGGCGCTGCAGTGCGGTCATCGCCGCTGGGGAAAGCCGGCGCGGCGGGCCGCCTTCGCGCTCGGCGACCCGGGCCAGGATGTGCTCGGCCAGCGCAGGGATGTCCTCGGCGCGCTCGCGCAGCGGCGGGATGCGCAGCGTGATCACGTTGATGCGGAAGAAGAGGTCCTGACGGAACTTGCCATCGGCCACGAGCCGGGAAAGGTCCTGGTGCGAGGCGGACAGGATGCGCACGTCCACGGGCTCCTCCGCATGTGCGCCCACGGGCCGCACGGCCCGCTCCTGGATCGCCCGCAGCAGCTTGACCTGCATGGCCAGCGGCAGCTCGCCGATCTCGTCCAGGAACAGCGTGCCGCCGCTCGCGGCCTGGAACAGCCCTTCCTTGTCGGTCGCTGCGCCGGTGAAGCTGCCCTTGCGATGGCCGAAGAACTCGCTTTCCATGAGTTCGGGCGAGATCGCACCGCAATTCACCGGCACGAAGGGGCCGTTGGCGCGCGCGCCGAGCCCATGGATGAGACGCGCGATGACCTCCTTGCCGGTGCCGGATTCGCCGTGGATGAAGACCGGCGCCTGGTTGCGCGCGAGCTTCTCGGCCTGCGCGCGTAGCTGCAGGAAGGCGGGGGAACTGCCGATCAGCGTGCGTCCGCCAGGCGCGACGACAGCAGCCGAAGGCTCGAGCTTGAGGGCATGGGTGACGAGCTCCCGCAGGCGCTTGAGCTCGACCGGCTTGGTCACGAAGTCGAACGCACCCAGCTTGAGTGCGCGGATGGCGGTCTCGATGCTGCCAAACGCGGTAATGACGGCCACCGGCGTGCTCGGCTGGCGCGCCTGGATGAACTCGACGAGTTCGAGCCCGTCGCCGTCCGGCAGGCGCATGTCGGTCAGGCACAGGCGGTAGCGACGACGCTCGATCAGCGCACGTGCCTCCTGCACCGAACCGGCCGTGTCGCAGCCCAGCCCCATGCGCATCAGGGACAGCTCGATCAGTTCGCGGATGTCGTCCTCGTCGTCCACCACGAGGACGTCGATCGAATCGGGACGATTGCGGCGTTCGTTGACGGTCATGGTCTTTGGCGCCCGCTGAGCATGAAGTTCGCACCCGGCCCGGCTGCCGCAAGCTCCAGCGTGGCATCGTTGGCCTCGGCCAGTTCGCGCGCGATGTAGAGCCCGAGCCCGGTGCCCTTGGGATGCGTCGTGAAAAAGGGTTCGAAAAGATGTCGCCGTGTCGCTTCGTCCAGTCCCGGCCCGTCGTCCCGCACGTGCAGCACGATGCGCCCGCCTGCTTGCGGCAAGGCCTGCAGCTGCACCGCACCGGGCTTGCCCGAACAATGGCGGCAGGCATTGGCCAGCAGGTTGTCGAGGATCTGATGCAGATGGGCACGGTCGATCGCGAAGGTCAGCGCCGGGTCGATGTCGACGTCGACGATATTGTGCTCCTCCGGGTGGCGGAACACGCGCTCGTCGATCACCCCGGCCACGAACGCCGCGAGCGGCAGCGCCTCGGGCAAGGCCTGTTCGCGGCGCCCGAGCGCCAGCACATCGCGAATCATGTGCTCGATGCGCAGGGCGTTGTCGTTGATGATGCGCACCAGGCGGCCCTGCATCGCGGCGCGCTTTTCGTCGGCCAGCAGCTCCGCCGCCTGGGTGACGGCCGAAAGCGGATTACGGATCTCGTGCGCCATGCTGGCCGTGAGCCGGCCGAGCGCGGCAAGCTTGATCTGCTGCAGCTGGCGCTGGATGTCCTCGAAGTCGGTCAGGTAAATCAGCGTGTCGCCGGCCGCGGCGCTTCCCGGCTCGCCGCACACCGCGCGACAACGCAGCAGCCGGCCGGCCGGCCCGATGCGCAGCAGCCGGCCCTCGTCCGCATCGCAGCGCAGCAGCACCTCGTCGAAGGCCGCGTCGATGTCGGTCAGGCGACGCCCTTCGATCATCGCCGGGCCCGCCTCGCACAAGCCCAGCAGCACCGCAGCCTGCGGGTTGGCCTGCAGCGCGCGGCCATCCTGGCTGGCGACGATCACGCCGTCCTGCATGTCGCGGATGATGCGTTCATTCACCGCCTGCTGCTTGGCCAGCAGCGCGCCGCGCTCGGCGGCCAGCGAGGCGTTGTTCTGCGCGCGCAGGGCAAGCAGGCGCGCGACCAGTGCGATGCCGAAGAAGCCGGTGCAGAAGATTCCGACCTGCAGGAAATCCACCGAATGGCCGCCCACCGCCAGCCGCCACGCATTCTCGACCAGCACCGCGAGCGTGGCGATCGAGGCGAAGAACAGCACCATGCGCCCTTCGGCGACCAGCCCGGCCCCGGCCAGGATCACCATCATCAGCACCGGCATGCCGCTGCGGTAGCCGCCGCTCGCCCACATGATCGCCGACAGCGCGAGGATGTCGATGATGGCCTGCAGCGCGATGACGCGATCGACGCCGAAGCGGCGCTGGGCATCGGGGAAGCCGAGCGCGAGCACCGCGGCCAGATAGCCGATGGAGATGACGTTGAAGACGAGCGGCGCTTCGTTGCCGAGGCCGAATTCACGCCCGGCGACGACGAACAGGCCGGCGAGGAGCAGCCGGAACAGGTTGAAGTAGCGCAGCGAAAGGCGCCGCGAACGCTCCGTGGCCTCGCGCACGTCAGTCGGCACGGGGTCCGGCGATACGGTGCGCATCTGAACAGTAGAAGCGGTCGCCATCGCGCACGCCCTCCGACTCGGGGACGTTGAGGCCGCAGTGCGCGCATTCCCTGATGCGCTCCGGCGCGGCAACGGCACGCCCGCCCTTCTTGCGGCCGTTCCGGCCCGCTTCCGCGGCCCGCTCCTTGGCACGGGCGATCGCACGCTGCACCCACCAGATACCGGCCACGACGAGGATGAGGATGAGCAGATTGCGCACGATTCAGGGGGCGAGAAGGCACTCGCGGGCTGGATTGGAACGGCCGGATTCTAACATGCGCAAGGGTTGCGCCCCCGGCAGCGGATCGGGCCGAGGGCGTCACCGGCTGCCATCGCCACGCGGTCTTTGCGACAATGCCCGATCCTTCCGCAATCGCTTACGCCATGCCCCACTTTCCTGCCCCGGTCGCATCCCGCCTGCCCGGCGTCGGCACGACCATCTTCACAGTGATGTCGCGCCTTGCGCACGAATGCGGTGCGATCAACCTGTCGCAGGGCTTCCCCGATTTCAACGCCGAGGACCTGCTGTTCGAGCGCGTCGCACACTGGATGCGTGCCGGTCACAACCAGTACGCGCCGATGGCGGGCTGCCTGCCCCTGCGCGAGGCGGTAGCCGCCAAGGTGGAGGCACTGTACGGCACGCGCTACGACGTCGAATCGGAGATCACGATCACCGCGGGCGCCACGCAGGCCCTGTTCACCGCGGTGACGGCCTGCGTGCGGCCGGGCGACGAGGTGATCGTGTTCGAGCCGGTCTACGACGCCTACGTGCCGTCGATCGAACTCGCGGGCGGCACGCCAGTGCGCCTGCAGCTGGCCGCACCGGACTACCGACCCGACTGGGCGGCGGTGGCCGCCGCGATCACGCCGCGCACGCGCATGATCATGATCAACACCCCGCACAACCCCACGGCCA
The DNA here is from genome assembly GCF_000310165.2 of Thauera sp. 63. Classification (NCBI taxonomy): domain Bacteria; kingdom Pseudomonadati; phylum Pseudomonadota; class Betaproteobacteria; order Rhodocyclales; family Zoogloeaceae; genus Thauera; species Thauera sp. 63. Next base: position 95,653 of record NZ_AMXC01000008.1, on the reverse strand, counting down.
CGGTCTGGACGCCGGCCGACCTCGATCACCTGGCCGCGCTGACGCGCAACACCGGCATCGTCGTCGTGGCGGACGAAGTCTATGAACACATCGTCTTCGACGGCGCCACGCATGCCAGCTGCGCTGCCCACCCCGAGCTGGCGGATCGCAGCTTCGTGGTCTCGAGCTTCGGCAAGACCTATCACATCACCGGCTGGAAGGTCGGCACCATCATCGCGCCGCGCGAGCTGATGGCCGAGTTCCGCAAGGTTCACCAGTTCAACGTCTTTACCGTGAACACCCCGGTGCAGCTCGCGCTCGCCGACTACATGACCGACGCCTCGCGCCACCTCGGGCTGGCGGCCTTCTACCAGGCCAAGCGCGACTTCTTCCGCGACGCGCTGGCCGGCTCACGCTTCGAGCTGCTGCCCTCGCGCGGCACCTACTTCCAGCTCGCGCGCTACACCGGAATCTCGGCGCTCGGCGACGCCGCCTTCTGCCAGCACCTGACGCGCGAGGTCGGCGTCGCCGCGATCCCGGTGTCGGCCTTCTTTGCCGACGGCCGCGACGACCGTATCGTGCGCTTCTGCTTTGCCAAGAACGAGGCCACGCTGAGTGCCGCCTGCGAGCGGTTGCTGCGCGTGTGAGCGCGCAGGACACGCTTGCCACGCACCCTTGCCCCTTACCCGCATGAACCGCCGCCCATGACCGCCCAGCCAGCCCTCACACCGCCCACCTTTGTCCAGCCGATCCCGACCCTGCGCCGCGAAGGCGATCAGGTCCTCGTCCTCGACCAGACGCTGCTGCCCTTCCGCACCGAGACACGCACGCTGCGCACCCTCGCCGATGCCGCGCACGCCATCCGCAGCATGCAGGTGCGCGGCGCGCCGCTGATCGGTGCCACAGCGGCCTACGGCGTAGCCCTGGCGCTGCTGCATGAGGGCAGCGAGGACGCCGCCCTGGGCCGTGCGCTGCAGGTGCTGGGCGCCACCCGTCCGACCGCGGTGAACCTGCACTGGGCACTGGCGCGCATGGCGCGCCGCCTGCGGCCACTGGCGCGCGCCGAACGCCTCGACGCAGCCTGGGCCGAGGCCGAGGCCATCCGCGCCGACGACGCCGCGACCTGCGACGCCATCGGCCGCCACGGCCTAGCGATCATCGAACGCATCGCCGCGCGCCGCCCCGGCCCGGTGCGGCTGATGACCCACTGCAACGCCGGCTGGCTGGCAACCTGCGGCGCCGGCACGGCGCTGGCGCCGATCTATGCCGCGCAGGCCGCCGGCATCGTGGTGGAGGTCTTCGTCAGCGAGACCCGCCCGCGCAACCAGGGCCTGCTCACCGAATGGGAGCTGCGCGCGGCCGGCGTGCCGCACACGCTGATCGCCGACAACGCCGCCGGATTGCTGCTGATGCAGGGCGAGGTGGACATGGTGATCACCGGCGCCGATCGCATCGCCGCCAACGGCGACACCGCAAACAAGGTCGGCACCTACCTGAAGGCCCTCGCCGCGCAGGCCGCGGAAGTGCCCTTCTACATCGCCGCGCCCCACTCCACGCTCGACTTCGCCTGCCCCGACGGCCGCGCGATCCCGATCGAGGACCGCGGCGCGGACGAAGTCTGCGTGCTGCGCGGCCTGGCCGACGACGGCACGCTGGCCGAGGTCCGCCTGGCACCGGCCAGCACGCGCGCGGCCAACCCGGCCTTCGACATCACGCCTGCAGCGCTGATCAGCGGCATCGTCACCGAGCGCGGCATCGCGGCCGCAGGCGAGCTGGCGACCCTGTATCCGGAGGCGGCACGATGAGCGCAGACAAGGAAGACGACCGGGAGGATGCCGGACTGCGCAGCGCGCTGCTCGACACCCTGCGCGCGATGGGCAATGCACGCCTGAACGTCGGCACTGCCGGCAACGCCAGCGTGCGCCTGCCCGGCGCTGCACACGCGACCGTACGCATGCTGATCACGCCCAGCGGCGTACCGGCCGAGCGTTGCCGGCCGGAGGACATGGCCGTGGCCGAGGCCGACGGCAGTTACCACGGTCCGCTCGCGCCCTCGTCAGAGTGGCAACTGCACCGCGACATCTACGCCGCCTTCCCGGCCGCGGGCGCGGTGCTGCACGCGCATTCGCCCTTCGCCACCGCACTCGCCTGCCAGCGCGTCGAGATCCCGCCCTTCCACTACATGATCGCGCGCTTCGGCGGCAGCACCATCCGCTGCGCCGCCTATGCCACCTTCGGCACCCAGGCGCTGTCGGATGCGACCGTCGCCGCACTGCAGGATCGCAGCGCCTGCCTGCTCGCCAATCACGGCATGGTGGTCTTCGGTCGCGACCTCACGCACGCGCTGGCGCTGGCGATCGAGTTCGAGACCCTGTGCGAACAGTACTGGCGCACGCTGCAACTCGGTGCGCCCGTGCTGTTGTCGGCGGCCGAGATGGCCGAGGTGTTGGAACGCTTCCGCTGGTACGGCAAGCCGCGCAGCTGAGCGCAGCCGCCGCGTCCGGCAAGCCGCTCAGCCCGCGCCGCGCGACGAAGCGGCCTCCAGCACGCGCAACAGGCTGGACGTATCGTCCCGCCCCCAGCCTGCCCCCATCAGCGCATTGAGCTGTTGCCACACCTGGGCGGCAACCGGCAAGGGCGCGCCAAGCCGTGCCGCCTCGTCCATCAGGAGGGCGAAATCCTTGTGATGGAGCCGTGCCTCGACCCCGGCTGCGAAATCGCGTTCCACCATCTTCGCCCCCATCACCTCGAGCACCCGCGATCCTGCCGAACCACCCGACAGCGCCGTGCGCACCGCAGCGACATCCACCCCGTGCGCGTCGGCCAGACGCATGGCCTCGGCGCAGGCCTGGATGGCGGCCACCATGATCATCTGGTTGCAGGCCTTCGCCACCTGGCCGGCACCCGGCGGGCCGATATGGACGATGCGCTTGCCCATCGCCGCGAGCAGCGGGCGCACCCGTTCAAGCACGTCCGCCTCGGCGCCCGCCATGATCGCCAGCGTCGCGTCGCGAGCCCCCTGGCCGCCACCGGACACCGGCGCATCGACAAAACCGATGCCACGCGCGGCATGGCGCTCGGCCAAGGAACGCGCCATCGCCGGCGCAATCGTGCTCATGTCGACGTGGATGGCACCGGGCGCAAGGCCCGCGGCCAGTCCGTCCGGGCCGAAGGCCAGGGCGTCGACGTCCGCGCTGGCGGTGACAATGGTGATCACCACCTCGCTGCGCGCGGCCAGTTCGGCCGGCGTCGCGCACAGCGGCACGCCCTCGGCGACCAGCGCCACCGCTGACGTCGGGCGCCGCGCCCACACCGCCAGGTCGTGCCCCGCAGCCCGCAGGTGGCGCGCCATCGGCTCGCCCATCACGCCGAGCCCGATGAATCCGACTTTCATTCGTTACGCCCTCATTCGTCCGCACTGCCGCTCATGCGCTCGAGCAGTTTCAGCATCGCGATCGAATCGTCCTCGCCCAGGCCGCTGCCGACCATGGCGTTGAACATCTGCGCCGTCGCCGCCGACGACGGCAGCGCCAGGCCGAGGCGATGGGCCTCGTCCATGACGATGCGCAGGTCCTTCTGGTGCATCCAGGCCTTGAAACCGGGCTTGAAGTTTCGATCGAGCATGCGCTGGCCGTGGTTCTCCAGAATGCGCGAGTAGGCGAAGCCGCCCAGCAGCGCTTCGCGCACCTTGGCCGCATCGACGCCACTCTTGTGGGCGAAGTTGAGGGCTTCGGCCACCGCAGCCACGCCCACGCCGGTGATGATCTGGTTACAGGCCTTGGCGACCTGGCCGGCACCGGCCGCGCCAATGTGGGTGGCCGACCGCCCCATCGCCTCGAACAGGGGCCGGACGCGCTCGAACGCAGCAACATCGCCGCCCGCCATGATCGTCAGCGTCGCGTTGATCGCGCCGATCTCGCCACCCGACACCGGGGCATCGAGCGCCGTCACGCCGCGCGCGGCCAGACGTTCGGCGAGGGACTGCGCAGCGGCCGGCGCAATCGTGCTCATGTCGATGTGGATGTGGCCGGCCGACGCGCCGTCGGCGACACCATCCGCGCCAAGCGTCACCTGCTCCACATCGGGCGCATCGGCCACCATGCTGATCGTGACCGGCGCGCGGCGCGCAAGCTCGGCGGCGCTCGCGCAGTCGCCCGCGCCGGCCTCGAGCAGCGGCTGCATCGACGCACGCCGCCGGCTCCATACATGTACCGTGTGGCCGGCCTTGATGAGGTTGAGTGCCATGGGCCGCCCCATGAGGCCGAGGCCGATGAATCCGACATCCATTGGGGTGTATCTCCTTGTCCGGGGTTCGATGCGCGACACGCGCGGCGGGCTGGCAGGGCGGTGCAAACCTGCCCATAATCGCCGCCATGAACTACGGCCCAATGATCAAGGAAATCGGACGGGGCGCCAAGGGCGCGCGTTCGCTCGACACCGCCACCGCCGCCGCGCTGTTCGGCGACATGCTCGACGGCAAGGTCCCGGACATCGAGCTCGGCGCCATCCTGATCGCCTTCCGCATCAAGAGCGAATCGCTCGACGAACTGATCGGCTTCAAGCAGGCGATGGATGCGCGCACGGTGCAGGTCGCCGTGCCCGACGGCCCGCGCTGCGTCGTCCTGCCGACCTACAACGGCGCACGCCGGCAGGCCAACCTGATGCCGCTGGTGGCGATGCTGCTGGCGCGCGAGGGCGTGCCGGTGCTGATCCAGGGCCGCCACGACTTCGAGACCCGCGTCAGTCCCTTCGAGCTGCTCGCGGCCCTCGGCCTGCAGCCGGCGACCAGCGCGGACGAGGCATCACGCCGGTTGGCGACGGACCGGCTCGCCTGCATCGGCGTCGACAAGCTGCTGCCCGGACTCGATCCGCTGCTGGCGCTGCGCACGCGCATGGGGGTGCGCGCCAGCGGCCACATCGTCGCCAAGCTGCTCGACCCCTGCCGCGGACGCAGCGTGCGCGTGGTTGCCGTGACGCATCCGGAATATCTCGAGCGCATGGATGCCTTCCTGCGCGTCGATGGCGGGCGGTCGATGCTGCTGCGCGGCACCGAGGGCGAGATCTATGCCAATCCGCGACGCTGCCCGGAAATGCAGGTGTATGTCGACGGCAAGGCGTCGATCGGCGTGGCGGGCGAGGATGGCGGCGCGCCGCCGCTGGCCGGGCTGCCGGATGCACCATCGGTGCGCGAAAACGCCGAACTCATCCACGCCATGCTGCGCGGAGAAGCTGCCATCCCCGCGCCCATCCTGGCGCAGGTGGCGACGCTGAGGAAACTGGCGACCGCCTGAGCGACATTCATTTCAACGGATCGACCCCGGAGGCAGCACATGCACACACCGGATAAGCGGCACTTTGCCCGCATCCAGTTCCACCACGGCGCACAGCTTGTCCTCGACGGCAGGCGTACGGGCTGCGAAGTCGTTGACCTGTCGCTCAAGGGCGCGCTGCTACGGCCGGAGCAGGCGCTCGCGGTGGCGACCGGGGCAGTCTGTACCCTGGAGCTCGTACTCGACGACGGCGATTCGGTGGTGCGCATGGAAGGGTCGGTCGCCCATGCCGAAGCGGACCGCCTGGGCCTGGTGTGGTCCTCGATCGACATCGACAGCATCACCCATCTGCGCCGACTGCTCGAACTGAACCTGGGCGACGCAAGCCTGCTCGAGCGGGAGTTCGTCGCGCTGCGACGCGAGTGACCGCAGCGCTGACGTCGACACCGCCCGCGGCAGTCAGGTGGCGAGGCGGCCGGCGCGGTAATCGGCCACCGCCTGGTAGATTTCCTGCTCGGTGTTCATGACGAAAGGTCCGTACTGCGCGATCGGCTCGTTCAGCGGACGGCCGGCGATCAGCAGGGCGCGGGTGTCGGGTCCGGCCACGATGTGCACACCGTCGCTGCCCGCGTCGTTGGCGAGGATGGCCATGCGCCTGGCCGGCACCGGCGTGTCGCCCAGCGTCAATTCGCCGCGATAGACATACACGAAGGCGTTGTGCCCCGCAGGCAGTGCCTGCGTGAAGCGCGCACCGGCCGGCAGATGCAGGTCGAGATAGAGCGGGGCGGTGGTTTCGCGCGTGACAGCCCCGACGACGCCGTGGCTTTCGCCCGCGATGACCGTGACCTCGACACCCTCCCCGGTCGCGAAGCGCGGCAGCTCGTCACCCGCGAAATCACGGTACCAGGGGGCGCACAGCTTGTCCTTGGCCGGCAGGTTCAACCACAGCTGGAAGCCCTCCATCAGGCCTTCTTCCTGCTGCGGAATCTCGGAGTGGATCACCCCGCACCCTGCCGTCATCCACTGCACGCCGCCGTTCTCCAGCAGGCCTTCGTGGCCAGCGCTGTCACGGTGCCGCATGCGGCCGGCGATCATGTAGGTCACCGTCTCGAAGCCGCGATGCGGATGGTCAGGGAAACCGGCGATGTAGTCATCTGCCCTGTCGCTGCCGAAGGCATCGAGCATCAGGAACGGATCGAGCCGACGCTGCAGCGGCTGGGTCAGCACACGGGTGAGCTTGACCCCCGCGCCATCCGAGGTGGCCTGGCCGGCGACGAGACGCTCGACGTTGCGCGGGCGGATGACGGTTTCGGTGGGACGGATGGACATGACGGCTCTCCTCGAGTCGGGACGGGTATCGGAAATGTGCCGGGCACCGTGGCGCCCGGCCTCATCCTGGTGGGACGGCTGCCCGGCGATCAGGCCAGCGCTGCGGCCATGTCGGCCTCGGCTTCGGCAAAGCCCTGCTGCGCCGCGTCCTCACCCATGTTCAGGCCTTCAGCATAGACAAGGCGAAGGTCGGTCATGCCGAGGAAGCCGAGCACGGTCTGCAGGAACGGGGTCTGCGTGTCGGCCGGCGTGCCACGGTAGCGGCCACCGCGGGCGAAGGCGAGGATGACCTTCTTGCCCTTGATCAGGCCTTCGGGGCCGTTGTCGGTGTAGCGGAAGGTGACGCCGGCGCGGGCGATGGCATCGATCCAGTTCTTGAGTTGAACCGAGATGCTGAAGTTGTACATCGGCACGCCGATGACGATGACGTCGGCGGCCTGCACCTCGGCGATCAGTGCATCGCTCTGCGCGACGCGGGCGGCCTGTTCGGGCGTACGCTGCTCGGCCGGGGTGAACAGGGCGCCGAGCGCGGCTTCGTCGACCACCGGGGCGGGATTGCGGGCCAGGTCGCGCAGTACCAGCTTTGCCTGCGGATTGGCGACCTTCAGGCGGGCGACGATGTCGTTGGCGACGCGGGTGGAGTTGGCGCCTTCACTGCGGGCGCTACCGTTGATCTGCAAGATGTTCATGTTCGCTCTCCGAGGGGGCTGTTGAGGTCCGGGTCTTGTTCCAGGACGGTGATGAGAGTCTAATCGTGCCGACCATAATCATTAACCCACCTTTATGCGCAACATTGTCCCGCAGGCGGAACAATACAACCCCAACGACCTGCTGATCTTCGCCCGCGTGGCCGAAGGCGGCAGCTTCACCGCCGCCGCCGAGCGCCTTGGCCTGCCCAAATCGACGGTTTCGCGGCGCATCTCGCAGCTCGAAGAACGCCTCGGCGAACGGCTGATGCTTCGCACGACACGCCGCCTGACGCTGACCGACTTCGGCGAGGCGCTGCTGGAGCACGCGCGCCAGGTCGCGAGCGAGATCGACGCGGTGAAGGCGCTGGCCGAGAGCCGACAGGCGCGTCCGAGCGGACGACTGCGGGTGTCGATGCCGAGCGACTTCGCCAACCTGCTGCTGACCGACACCCTCGCGGCCTTTTCGGCGCTGCATCCCGCGGTGTCGCTGGAACTGGATCTGTCGCCACGTCGGGTGGACCTGCTGGGCGAGAACTTCGACGTGGCCATCCGCATGGGCGAGCTGCCGGACGACGCCTTGCTCGCCGCACGCCGCCTGGCCGTTTTCCCCAACGGGCTGTACGCCTCGCCCGCCTATCTCGCCGAGCATGGTGAGCCCGACCGACCAGAGGTGCTCAACACGCACCGGGCGCTGCGGCTGCTGGCTCGGACCGGCGAACCGGTCGGCTGGACGCTGATACGCGGTGAGGACCGCTGGCAAGGCACGCCGCCGGGCAGCATCACGGCGAACTCGCCCGAGTTGCTGATCCGGTTGGCCCGGGGCGGCGCCGGCATCACCGCGGTGCCGGACTACTTCGCCGAACCCTATGTGCGCCGGGGCGAACTGCGCCGCGTGCTGCCGGACTGGTGCCTGCCGTCGCACAGCGCCTGGGCGGTGTTTCCGGGCCGCCGGCTGATGCCGGCCAAGACGCGCGCCTTCCTCGACATGCTGCAGACCGCGCTGGGAACCTCTGCCGGCACGCCGCGCTCCGAGGGAGCATGACCTACAATGGGCGCCCGCCCCGGAATGCGAAACACGATGCCCCTGCTCCACACCCTGCTGCGCCTGCCGGCGCGCGTGCTCTACCTCGCCCTCTTCGTCAGCGCCATCGGACTGCTCGGCTTCGGCCTCTATCTGCAGCACGTGAAGGGCCTCGAACCCTGCCCGATGTGCATCATGCAACGCTATGCCTTCCTCGGCGTCGCCCTGATCGCGCTGGTGGGTGGGCTGCACGGACCGGGACAGACCGGCAGCCGCGTCTATGCGGCACTGATCGGCCTGGGTGCGCTGACCGGCGGCAGCATCGCCGCGCGCCAGACCTGGATGCAGCTGTATCCGCCCGAAATCCCGGAATGCGGGCCCGGGCTGGAGTTCATGCTGGAGAGTTTTCCGCTCGGCGAGGCGCTGCCGATGATCTTCCGCGGCGCAGGCGATTGCGCCGCCATCGACTGGACCTTCCTCGGCCTGTCGATCGCCAACTGGTCGCTGGTGACCTTCTCGGCGACCGTGGCCTTCGCGCTGTGGATGCTGGTCCGGCGTGAGCCGGCCCGCTGAGGCGCGCCCTCTGGTCTGAACCGCCGCGCCGGACTTAATCGACCACGCGCACGATCCGCCCGCCGATCTCGTACCGGCCATCACCGAGGGCGTTGCAGCGGATCACTTCGAGCTTGGTGATGAGCGGCGGCCGGTCGGGCGTGGGCGACCCCTGCGGCCCGAGCACCGCAACGTCGATGACTTCGTTGCGCCCCGGCACATAGGCCGCATGCAGCGTCATTCCGCCAACCCCGATCTCGACGCAGACCGCATCGACCCGTTCGCCGTTACGCAGCGCGATGAAGGCGGGACAGCCCAGCGGCAGCCGCCGGTCGAGGCGTCGATCCTGGTACGGCGGAATGTCCTTCATGTTCATGTGCGTACGGGGCAGATCAGAATTACGCGATTCTAGCGCCACCAGCCGCCAGCAGCGCTGCCGCGCGCAGGGCTTTGCGCGCCGGCGTGCACAACATCACGCCGTGCGGGCGCATCCGGCCCGCCTCAGCTCGAACAGCTTGCCTTCTCGTCCTTGACGCCGAGCTTGTGCAGGATGTTCACCAGCGGGCACAGGCCGGTGAAGGCGCTCTGGAACAGGTTGGCGCCGACGAAGGCGGTGAACCACAGGAAATGCTGGCTGACGAACAGCGGCGAGGCCTCGACGCCGAGCGCGAGCGAGATCAGGACGAAGCCGCCGGCGAAGGCGCGGACGTATTCATTGGTGGTCATGCGGAGTTCTCCTCGGGGTTTTGCAGGCGGGCGATGCGGCCGCGCATGGCCGCGTAGTACAGGACCGGGATCACCACCAGGGTGAGCACGGTGGACACGAAGATGCCGAAGATCAGGCTGATGGCCAGACCGTTGAAGATCGGATCGTCGAGGATGAAGATGGCGCCGATCATGGCCGCCAGCGCGGTGAGGCCGATCGGCTTGGCGCGTACGGCCGCGGCGCGGATCAGCGCCTCGCCGAACGCCATGCCCTCAGCCACCTGCTGATTGACGAAATCCACCAGCAGGATCGAGTTGCGCACGATGATGCCGGCCAGCGCGATCATGCCGATCATCGACGTGGCGGTGAATTGGGCACCGAACAGCGCATGGCCGGGCATCACGCCGATGATGGTGAGCGGGATCGGCGCCATGATGATCAACGGCACCAGATAGCTGCGGAACTGCGCCACCACCAGCAGGTAGATCAGCACCAGGCCGACCGCGTAGGCGGCCCCCATGTCGCGGAAGGTCTCGTAGGTGATCTGCCACTCGCCGTCCCACTTGAGCTGGTAGCCGGCGTAGGGATCGTCGGGCTGGCGGATGAACCATTCGCCGAGCGTGCCGTGCAGCCCCGGCGCGCCCTCCAGCGCCATGCCATTGACGCGCGAACGGATGTCGAACATGCCGTACAGCGGCGAATCGAGCTTGCCGCCCATGTCGCCGGTGACATAGACCACCGGCAGCAGGTCCTTGCGGTACAGGATCTGCTCGCGCCGCGTTTCGGCGACCTGCACCAGTTCGGAGATCGCGATCAGCTTGCCATCGCGGGCACGCACCTGCATCGCCAGCAGGTTGCCGACCTCGGACTGGCGCACCGCCGGCAGCTGGATACGCACCGGGATCTCGTACTTGTTGTCGCCGCCATGCACCGGGGTGACGTTCTCGCCCGACAGGCCGAGGCGCACCACCTCGACGATGTCGGCCTGCGCCACACCCATGCGCGCGGCCTTGGGCTGATCGACGCGCAGCACCAGCTTGGGCGCGTCCTCGTCCACCGTGTCGTCCACGCCGACGATGTCGGCAGTCGATTCGAACGCCTCACGCACGCGCCGCGCCACCTCGACCTGGCCGTCATAGTCCGGGCCGTAGATCTCGGCGACGATCGGCGACAGCACTGGCGGACCGGGCGGCACTTCCACCACCTTGGCGTTGCCGCCGTTGCGGCGCGCGATCTCGGTGACGGCCTCGCGCACCGACACCGCGATCTCGTGGCTCTGCCGGCTGCGCGCGGTCTTGTCGACCAGATTGACCTGGATGTCGCCCTGCTCCGGCGCGCTGCGCAGGTAGTACTGGCGCACCAGCCCGTTGAAGTTGATCGGTGCGGCGGTGCCGGCGTAGGACTGCCAGTCGGTGACCTCGGGCACGGTCGCCAAGTGCGCGCCGATCTCGTTGAGCACGCGCGCGGTGTCCTCGACCGGCGTGCCCACCGGCATGTCGAGCACGACCTGGAATTCGCTCTTGTTGTCGAAGGGCAGCATCTTCATGACTACGAGCTGCACCACCGGCAGGGCCACCGAGGCGCCGATCAGCGCCATCACCCCGAGCCACAGCATCAGCCGGTTGCGGGCGCCGCGCTGCGCGTCGAGCATCGGCGTCATGATGCGGCGGAAGACGCCGTCGAGGCGCCGGGTCATCTTGTCCTCGCCCTCGTGGTGATGGGCATCGACGCTCTTCAGCATCTTCTGCGCCAGCCAGGGCGTCACGACGAAGGCCACGACCAGCGAGATGAACATCCCCATCGAGGCGTTGATCGGGATCGGGCTCATGTAGGGCCCCATCAGACCGGTGACGAAGGCCATCGGCAGCAGCGCCGCGATCACGGTGAAGGTGGCGAGGATGGTCGGTCCGCCGACCTCGTCGACCGCCTTCGGAATCAGCTGCCACAGCGGCGTGTCGGGCTCGAGCGTGTGCCAGCGGTGGATGTTCTCGACCACCACGATGGCGTCGTCCACCAGGATGCCGATCGAGAAGATCAGCGCGAACAGCGACACCCGGTTGAGCGTGAAGCCCCAGGCCCAGGACGCGAACAGCGTGGCGGCCAGCGTCAGCGACACCGCGATGCCGACGATGATCGCCTCGCGCCGGCCGAGCGCGAAGAACACCAGCGCCACGACCGCGGCGGTGGCGAAGGCGAGCTTGCCGATGAGCTGGTTGGCCTTGTCGTTGGCGGTCTTGCCATAGTCGCGGGTGACGGTGACCTCCACGCCTTCCGGGATGAGGCTGCCGCGCAGCTTGTCGAGGCGCTGCATCGCCGCCCGGGCGACGTCGGCGGCGTTGGCGCCGGGCTTCTTCGACAGCGCCAACGTGACCGCCGGAAACAGGCCGTGCTGATCGATGCCGCGCTGCTGGGCCGCGGCGCCGGTGCCGAACCAGACGTACTGCGAGGGCTGGTCCGGCCCGTCGCTCACCTCGGCCACGTCGCGCAGGAACACCGGTTTGCGGTCCTCCACGCCCACCACGAGGCTACGCACGTCCTCTGCCGACTCGAGGTAGGTGCCGGTCTGCACCAGCACCTCACGGTTGCCGGACACCAGGCTGCCCGCCGGTTGCGAGGCGTTGGCCAGTTGCAGCGCAGCGCGCAGGTCCTGCGCGGTGATGCCGTGCGCGTTCATGCGCTCGGTGTCCATGTTCACCCGGATCACGTGGCCGGGGCCGCCAATGGTGGCGACGTCGCGCGTGCCGGGGATGCGCTTGAGCTCGGTCTCGGTGGCGCGCGCGACCTGCTGCAGCTCGAAGCCGGCGCGCTCGATGTCGGCCGTCCAGAACGTGAAGCTGACGATGGGCACGTCGTCGATGCCCTTGGGCTTGATCAGCGGCGCTCCCACCCCCAGTTGCGGCGACAGCCAGTCGGCGTGCGAATGCACGGTGTCGTAGAGGCGGACCAGCGCCGTCTGGTTGGGCACGCCCACTTCGAACTGCACCGTGATCACCGCCATGCCGGGGCGCGACACGGTATAGACATGCTCCACGCCAGCGATGCGCGACAGCACCTGCTCTGCCGGTCGCGCGACGAGCGCCTCGACGTCGCGTGCCGAGGCCCCCGGGAAGGGAACCAGCACGTTGGCCATGGTGACGTCGATCTGCGGCTCTTCTTCCTTGGGCGTGATCAGCGTGGCGAAGATGCCGGCCAGCAACAGCACCAGGGCCAGCAAGGGCGTGATCGCATTGCGCTGGAACGCGGCCGCGATGCGGCCGGAAATGCCGAGGCGGTTTTCCATGATCGCCCCCCGGCTCAGCGCGCGGCCGCGGCCGAGCGGGCCTGGATGCCGGCCTGCACCGGGTCGAGTGCCAGCGTCTCGTCGCCCTTGAGGCCGGACAGCACCTCCACCGTCTCGCCACCCTGCAGGACACGGCCGAGGCGAATCTGGCGCAGCGCGAAACCGTCTTGGCCGGCAGCGACATACACCGCGGTGAGTTCGCCGCGACGCAGCACCGTCTTGGCCGGAATCACGAGCGGCTGCGATGCGAGCGGCAGGACTGCAGCGGACTGGAAGTGAACGCGGGCGAAGCTGCCCGGCAACACGTTGCCGGTACTGCCCGGCAGATCGACGCGGACCCTGACGGTATGGGTGCGCGCATCGGCCGCCGGCAGCACGGTGATGGCGGCCGCCTCGATCAGGCGGCCGTCCGACAGCTCCACGCTCGCCTTGAGCGGTCCGTCGCCCAGCAGCGCGAGGCGCTGGGGCGCCAGATCGGCCACGGCGCGCATCTGCACAGGATCGTAGACCGTGAGCAGAGCCCGGCCGGGCTGGGCCATCTCGCCGGCCTCGATGTGGCGCTCGGCAACCAGACCGTCGAGCGGCGAATCGACCGTGGCATAGCCCTGCACCGTCGACGCCTGAGACCGCGCCGCGCCCGCGGCGCGCACCTGGGCCTCGGCCGCTTCGAAGCGGGTGCGAACGGCATCGAGCGCCGACTGGCTCAGGAACTTGCGCTCGACCAGGCTGCGGGCGCGGTCGTATTCGGCACGCGCGTTGATCAGCGCGGTCTGTGCCTGGGCGACATTGGCATCGGCCGCCGCCACCGCCGCACTGGCCTCTGCAGGGTCGATGCGCAGCAGCACCTGCCCCTTTCGCACGCGGTCACCGGCATCGACGGCGAGCTCGACGATGCGACCGGGCACCTGCGCTGCCAGCGTGGACTGGCGCACGGCCTCGATGCTGGCTTCCGCCCCCAGGCTGGCCGCCTGCGCGCGGGACTCGATACGCACGGTCGGCAGCTCGGCGTGCGCCGACGCGATCGCGAACACGCCAGCGAGCGCGAAGCCCGCACGCGCAAGCATGGGAATCAGGGAGATCTTCATGCGAATAAGTATATGCTTATATTTATGAAGATCAAGCACGTAGCAGCGCTACGCGCGCCCAGCGCGGTCAGCGCTCAGGAAACGCAGCTGCGCGCGTAATCGGCCATTGCGGCGACAACCGGTTCGGCCTCGCCGGCCGCCGTCGCGAGCGTGATCGCGCACTGGGGATGCGCCTGCCGCACCTCGTCCAGCAGCAGCGGCAGGTCGCGTTTGAGGTGGCCGCCCTGCGCCAGGAAGATCGGCACGACCGCAATGTGGCGCGCACCGGCGGCCGCCAGCGTAGCGATGGCCTCGGGCAGCGAGGGTTGCATGAACTCGAGGAAGGCGAGTTCAACCGGGGTCGCGTCGGGCTGGGCGAGCATGCGCTCACGGATGCGCCGCATCGGCCCGGCCCATTCGGGATCGCGCGCACCATGGCCGAACAGCACCACGGCAGAAGATTCGGTAGGCGAGGTCTGGCTCATGCTTCAACTCCGGTCAAAGTGAGCTCCGACTGGCGGAACCCGTGATCGTTCGTGATCCTCAACCGGCCAGCCGTGCCCGCCCCGCGCGCAGCAGGTGCTCGATGGCACGCGACACGCAGAACAGCCCGACGCTTGCGGTCATGGCCATGCTCGAGCCGTAGCCGGCACAGGCCAGCCCGTGGAGGCCGCGCCGCGTGGCGGGCGCGTCCGCTGCGGCGATCTCGCCGACGTCGCAGGCGCTCGCGGCAGGATAGCGCAGCGGTTCGGTGGAAAACACCGCCTCGATGCCGAACCGCTTCTTCGGGTCGCGCGTGAAGCCATGCTCCTTGCGCAGACGCGCGCGCACCTTCGACAGCAGCGGATCCTGCAGCGTGCGGGCCAGATCATCCACACGGATCTGCGCCGGATCGAGCTTGCCCCCGGCGCCGCCGGCCATGACCAGCGGCAGCGCGCGCGCGCGGCAGGTGGCGGCGATCGCCACCTTGGCGCGGACGTTGTCGATGGCATCGACGACGACGTCGAAGCCGCGCAGCAGGGCCCCGGCGTTCTCGACCGTCAGGAAGTCCTCGACCGTGTCGACACGGCAGTGCGGGCTGAAGGCCGCGATACGCGCGGCCATCGCCTGCACCTTGGCCTGGCCCAGCGTGGTGTCGAGCGCATGCACCTGTCGATTGATGTTGGACTCGGCAACGTGGTCGAGGTCGATCAGCGTGAGGCGCCCCACGCCGCTGCGGGCAAGCCCCTCCGCCGCCCAGGAGCCGACGCCGCCGATCCCGATCACGCAGGCATGCGACGCGGCCAGCGCGTGCGCCGCCCCTTGGCCATAGAGACGATCGATGCCGCCGAAGCGACGCTCGGCATCGACCTCAGGCGGATCGGACGCAGTGGCAGGCAAGGCGGGGGCCGACGACATCGGGCAGCGGACCTGCTCAGGCCGGCTGGGCTTCGACGGCGCGCTGGCTGTCGAGCCACACGCCCAGACCCTGCGCGTTGAGTTCGAGGTCCATGCGCAGCAGCTCGAGCGTCTGCTCCTCGTCGAGCGCCCATTTCTGGCGGTCGGTCTCCTCGCGCATCACCTGTTCGAGACCGGCGAGGATCTCGACGTGGCGTGCGACACCGTCGCCACGCGCAGCCTGCGCCACGGCGACCATGGCATCGATCAGGCGATGAAGATCGGCCGCGAGGCGCGGCACATCGGTGATGCGGCTGTAGTGGGTCAGGTACATGGCCTGCGGCTGCATGGCCATCATGCGGTCGATCGACTCGTGCATCGCCTGCGGATCGAACTGCGTCGGCGTGGTGGTCGGCACGACGAAGGCGCGCCCGTCCACATCGAGTTCGCGATAGGACAAGCCGAAGGTGTCACCGGTGAAGAAGGCGCGGGCGGTGTTGTCCCAGATGCAGATGTGGTGGCGCGCATGACCCGGGGTGTCGAAGACGCGGAAGCGACGGCTGGCCAGGCGCAGCTCCAGCCCGTCGGTCGCGGGCACGATGCGCTCGGCGGGCACCGGCACCAGCCGGCCATACAGCTGATAGGCGCGCTCGGCGCCGTAGACGGCCGAAGTGCCTTCCCACAGTTTGCTCGGATCGACCATGTGACGCACGCCGCGCGGGTGCACCAGCAGCTTCGCATTGGGCAGCGCACACATCAGGCTGCCGGCCCCCCCGGCATGATCGAGGTGGATGTGGGTCAGCATGACCCAGTCGACGTTCTCCGGCGGGATGCCCAGCGCAGCGAGTGCCGAGAGCACGCGCGGCACGGAGTCGTTGCTGCCGGTATCGACGACCGCCGCCCGCCCCTCCTCGACCACGATATGGATGGCGGCCAGCAGCGGCCGGCCATAGCCGGATTCGAGGGCATGAATGCCGTCGGGCTGGCTGATGAGTTCGTTCATTGTTCTCCCTCCTCGTACCGCAACTTTGGGTTAGAACGCCCAAATTCAATCCTAGGCGCGAGATACGCCCGCGCCCCGGACACACGTCACGTTGTGCAGCGCACTCGTGTCAGGTCAGAACGGGATGTCGTCGTCGAAATCACCGAAGCCGGACGAGGACGGCGCAGGCTGCGACTGCGGACGCGGCGCGGCAGCCGGAGCCTGCTGGCGCGGGGCCGCTGCGGGAGCGTCGTAGCCGCCGTCGTTGCCGCGCATCGGCGCGTCACCGCCTTCGCGGCGGCCGAGCATCTTCATCTCGTCGGCACGGATCTCGGTGGTGTAGCGATCCTGACCGCTCTGGTCCTGCCACTTGCGGGTGCGCAGGCTACCTTCGATGTAGACCTGGCTGCCCTTGCGCAGATACTGGCCGGCGATCTCGGCGAGCTTGCCGTAGAACGTCACACGATGCCACTCGGTGGCTTCGCGGCGTTCGCCGGTATTCTTGTCGCGCCAGTTCTCGGTGGTCGCCAGGCGGATGTTGCAGATGGCGTCGCCGGACGGTGCGAAGCGGCTTTCGGGATCGGCGCCGAGGTTGCCGATCAGGATGACTTTGTTGACGGATGCCATCGGGTTTCTCCTAGGTGTGCAAGTGGCTGCGCGATGCGCAGCGAAAAATTCAGTCCCGCGTCGGTGCGGGTACGACACGCAGCGGCGGCGGGTTCATGCTGGTCGACAGCACCAGCCAGGCCAGCGCCAGCACGCCGCAGAACAGGCTGACCGCACCCGCGCCAAAGCGCTGCCCCAGCCAGCCGCCGAGCAGGCCACCGAGGAAGAGTCCGACGGACTGCAGGGTGTTGTAAACCCCGAGCGCGGTGCCCTTCGCATGCGCGGGCGCGATGCGCGAAATCCATGACGGCTGCGTCGCCTCGAGCACATTGAAGGCGACGAAGAAGAGCGTCAGCAACAATGCCAATGGTATCAGCCCATCACCGATCAGCCACAGTCCGAACTGAACCAGTGCCAGCAATCCGACCGCGGCATTGAACACCGGTTTCATCAGGTTGCGGCGTTCGGCAATGATCACCGCCGGCACCATGACGACGAAGGACAGCAGCACCGCCGGCAGGTAGACCTTCCAGTGCTCGGGCACCGGCAGGCCGCCGCTCGACACCAGCGCGGCCGGCACCATCACCCACATCGTGGTCTGGATCAGGTGCAGCGCGAACACGCCGAAGTTCAGCCGCATCAGCTGGCCATCGCGCAGCACGTCGATGAAGCGTCCGCCGTTGGCACGCGGCACCGGCGGCGCCTCCGGCACGACCCACAGCAGCACGCCAATCGCACCGAATGCGAGGACGGCCGTCAGCCAGAAGATTCCGTCCATGCCGATGGCGGCATACAGCAGCGGCGCCGCCACCATCGACAGCGCGAACACCAGGCCGATCGAAGACCCGATCATCGCCATGACCTTGGTGCGATGCTGGTCGCGCGTGAGATCGGCGGCCAGGGCGGTGACGGCGGCCGAGATGGCACCCGCGCCCTGCAGCACACGCCCGGCGATGATCATGTGGATGCTGTCGGCCAGGGCTGCCACAACGCTGCCGAGCACGAACAGCACGAGGCCGAAGACGATGACCGGCTTGCGGCCGAACCGGTCGGACGCGGCGCCATAGGCGATCTGCAGGCAGGCCTGGGTGAGCCCGTAGGCGCCGATCGCCAGACCCACCAGCGTCAGATTGTCACCGCCCGGGATGCCCGCCGCGTGCACCGCGAACACCGGCAGGATCAGGAACAGGCCGAGCATGCGCAGCGCGAAGATCGCGGCCAGGCTCATGCCTGCGCGACGTTCGGCGGAAGTCATCGGATCTCGCGACGGAACGGACATGCAAAAGGCCGGTTGCGATAAAGCGGCGAATTCTAACATTTCCCCACCCTTGGCTGACGGATTGCGTTGGCCCGCACCGGCGTTCTCTCTTATAGTTTCGGGTTACCTACCGCCAGCCCTGCCGCCATGGACGAGATCCGCATCCGCGGTGCCCGAACCCACAACCTGAAGAACATCAACATCGATCTGCCGCGCAACCGGCTGACGGTGATCACCGGGCTATCGGGCTCGGGCAAGTCTTCGCTGGCGTTCGACACGCTCTACGCCGAAGGGCAGCGCCGCTACGTCGAGTCGCTGTCGGCGTATGCGCGCCAGTTCCTGCAGCTGATGGAAAAGCCGGACGTGGACCTGATCGAGGGTCTGTCGCCGGCGATCTCGATCGAGCAGAAGGCCACCAGCCACAACCCTCGCTCCACGGTCGGCACGGTGACCGAGATCCACGACTACCTGCGCCTGCTCTACGCCCGCGCCGGCACGCCGCACTGCCCGGATCACCCCGAGCACGCGCTGGAAGCACAGAGCGTGGCACAGATGGTGGACCACGTGCTGGCGTTGCCCGCCGAGACACGGCTGATGATCCTGGCGCCGGTCGTGGCGGGCCGCAAGGGCGAGCAGCACGACCTCTTCGCCGACCTGCGCGCCCAGGGTTTCGTGCGCGTACGCGTCGATGGCGAAGTGATGGAGCTCGATGCGATGCCGCCGCTGGAGAAGGGCCGGCGCCACGACGTCGAGGTCGTCATCGACCGCCTGAAGGTGCGCGACGACGTACGCGGACGCATCTCCGAGTCCTTCGAGACCGCGCTGACGCATGCCGACGGACGCGCGATCGCGGTCGAGATGGACTCCGGCCGCGAGCACCTGTTCTCGGCCCGCTTCGCCTGTCCGGTGTGCAGCTTCGCGCTCGCCGAACTCGAACCGCGGCTGTTCTCGTTCAACAATCCGGCCGGCGCCTGCCCCAAATGCGATGGCCTGGGTCAGGTCGATTTCTTCGATCCGGCGCGCGTGGTCGCCCACCCCGAGCTGTCGCTGGCAGCGGGCGCGATCCGCGGCTGGGACCGTCGCAACCAGTTCTACTTCCAGATGCTGGCCAGCCTGGCGGCGCATTACGCCTTCGACATCGAGGCTGCGTTCGAGACCCTGCCAGAGCGCGTACGCGAAGTCGTGCTGCACGGCTCGGGCAAGGAGAAGATCGCCTTCCGCTACATGGCGGACAACGGCCGCATGGTGCTCAAGGAGCACCCCTTCGAGGGCATCATTCCCAACCTCGAGCGGCGCTTCCGCGAGACCGACTCGATCGCGGTGCGCGAGGAACTGACCAAGTACCGCGCGACCCAGCCCTGCCCCAGCTGCCATGGCAGCCGGCTGCGCAGCGAGGCGCGCCACGTGCTCATTGGCGGGCGTGCACTGCACGAGGTGGGGCATCTGCCGCTCGGCGAATGCCGCGACTTCTTTGCCGGCCTGAACCTGAGCGGCGCGCGCGCCCAGGTCGCCGACAAGATCGTCAAGGAGATCGCCGACCGCCTGAGCTTCCTGATCAACGTCGGCCTCGACTACCTGTCGCTCGACCGTTCCGCCGACACCCTGTCGGGCGGCGAGGCCCAGCGCATCCGCCTCGCCAGCCAGATCGGCTCGGGCCTGACCGGCGTCATGTACGTCCTCGACGAACCCTCGATCGGCCTGCACCAGCGCGACAATGACCGCCTGCTGGCGACCCTGGCGCAACTCCGCGACCTCGGCAACACCGTGATCGTCGTCGAGCACGACGAGGATGCGATCCGCAGCGCCGACTATCTCGTCGACATGGGGCCCGGCGCAGGCGAGCACGGCGGCCACGTCATCGCGCACGGCACCCCGGCCGAGGTCATTGCCGATCCATCCTCCGTCACGGGCGATTACCTCTCCGGGCGTCGTGCCATCGCCGTCCCGTCACGCCGCACTGCGCCCGACGAAACGCGCCAGCTGCGCATCGTCGGCGCCCGCGGCAACAACCTGAAGAACGTGGAGGTGTCGCTGCCACTGGGTCTGCTGACCTGCGTCACCGGCGTATCGGGATCGGGCAAGTCGACCCTGATCAACGACACCTTGGCCGCCGCCGCCTCGCGCCAGCTGTACAAATCCGCCACCGAACCGGCCCCGCACGAAGCCATCGAGGGCCTCGACGCCTTCGACAAGGTCATCAATGTCGACCAGTCCCCGATCGGCCGCACTCCGCGCTCCAACCCCGCCACCTACACCGGCCTGCTGACACCGATCCGCGAACTGTTCGCCGGCGTGCCCGAGGCGCGCGCACGGGGCTACGGACCGGGACGGTTCTCCTTCAACGTCCGCGGCGGCCGTTGCGAGGCCTGCCAGGGCGACGGGCTGATCAAGGTCGAGATGCACTTCCTGCCCGACATGTACGTGCCCTGCGACGTCTGCCACGGGAAGCGCTACAACCGCGAGACCCTCGAGATCCGCTACAAGGGCCGCAGCATCCAGGAAGTGCTGGAGATGACGGTCGAGCAGGCACTGGAGTTCTTCGCCGCCGTGACGACCGTCGCACGCAAGCTCGAAACCCTGATGGACGTCGGCCTCGGCTACATTCGCCTTGGCCAGAGCGCCACGACGCTGTCAGGTGGCGAAGCCCAGCGTGTGAAGCTCGCGCTCGAGCTCTCGAAGCGCGACACCGGCCGCACGCTCTACATCCTCGACGAACCCACCACGGGCCTGCACTTCCAGGACATCGAACTGCTGCTGAAGGTCCTCCACCGCCTGCGCGACAACGGCAACACCATCGTCGTCATCGAGCACAACCTCGACGTCATCAAGACCGCCGACTGGATCATCGACATGGGCCCCGAGGGCGGCGCCCGCGGCGGCACTGTGGTCGCCTGCGGCACGCCGGAAAGTGTCGCAGCGCATCCGCAGAGCCACACGGGCCGCTACCTCGCCAAGGCCCTCGCCGGCGGCGCTGCACACGCCTGACCCAAGCCCGCGGGTCAGGCGCGTTTCAGGTCTTGCGGTAACCGAGCGGATTCATGCTCTGCCAACGCCAAGCATCCGCGCACATCGCATCCAGATCCCGCTCAGCGCGCCAGCCGAGCACCGACTGCGCGCGCGCCGGATCCGCCCAGCAGGCCGCGACATCCCCGGGGCGGCGCGCGACGATATCGAACGGCACCGGCCGGCCCGACGCCTTCTCGAAGGCGCGCACCATCTCCAGCACGCTGTAGCCCCTTCCGGTTCCGAGGTTGAGCGTCGTCACGCCCGCCAAGGTGTCGATGCGCTCGAGCGCGCGCAGATGACCGAGCGCCAGATCGACGACGTGGATGTAATCGCGCACGCCAGTACCGTCCGGCGTCGGATAGTCGTCGCCGAAGACCCGCAAGCGTGGCAAACGCCCCACCGCGACCTGGCTGACGTAGGGCATCAGGTTGTTCGGAAGCCCGTCCGGATCCTCCCCGATGCGGCCGCTGGCGTGCGCTCCGACCGGGTTGAAGTAGCGCAGGAGCACGATATGCCAGCGCGGGTCGGCAGCGCCGAGGTCGCGCAGCATCTGCTCCCCCATGAGCTTTGTCCAGCCGTATGGATTCGTCGCCGCTATCGGGAAGCTCTCGTCAATCGGCACGCTCGCCGGGTCACCGTATACGGTCGCCGACGAACTGAACACGAGCTTCCGGCAGCCTGCGGCCCCCATCGCCTGCAGCACCGCGAGCAATCCGTTCAGGTTGTTGTCGTAGTAGGCGAGCGGCTGCGCGACCGACTCACCGACCGCCTTCTTCGCCGCGAAGTGTACGACCGCGTCGATCTCGTGCGTGGCAAACACCTCGCCCATCAACCTGCGATCACGGACATCGCCACGGACGAAGGCGCGCAATGGACGTCCGGCCAACTCCTCGATCCTCCGCACCGCCTCCGGCGACGCGTTGGACAAGTCGTCGACGATCACGACGTCCTGCCCCGCACTGAGCAACTCCACACACGTATGCGAGCCGATGTAACCCGCTCCACCGGTAACCAAAGTCACAGCCATCTCGTGCCTCTCCACCACCACACTAACCGCAGGCGAAAAAAAACCGGGCTATTGCCCGGTTTCCTCTACTTCACGGCCCGACTCAGGCCGCTTCGCCTTCCACGTCCACCGCTTCCCCATCCGGGCGATCCAGCAGTTCGACAAACGCCATCGGGGCATTGTCGCCATCGCGGAACCCGCACTTCAGGATGCGCAGATAGCCGCCGTTGCGGGTGGCGTAGCGCGGGCCCAGTTCGTCGAACAGCTTCACGACCATATCTCGGTCGCGAAGACGGTTGAACGCCAGACGGCGGTTGGACAGGCTGGGCTTCTTGCCCAGGGTGATCATCGGCTCCACCACACGGCGAAGTTCCTTCGCCTTCGGCAGGGTCGTCTTGATCACTTCGTGACGCAGCAGCGAGTTGGCCATGTTGCGGAACATCGCCTGGCGGTGGCTGCTGGTACGATTCAGCTTGCGAAGACCATTACGGTGACGCATTTCAATTCCTCACTTGCCCGGCGTCTCAACCGAGCTTCTCAAGCCCGGCCGGCGGCCAGTTTTCCAGTTTCATGCCAAGGGTGAGACCGCGCGAGGCCAGCACTTCCTTGATCTCGTTCAGCGACTTGCGACCCAGGTTCGGGGTCTTCAGCAGTTCCGTCTCGGTACGCTGAATCAGATCGCCGATGTAGTAGATGTTCTCGGCCTTCAGGCAGTTGGCCGAACGCACCGTCAGTTCCAGATCGTCGACCGGACGCAGCAGCACCGGATCGATCGTGACCTCGGGCTTCGTCACCTGCGGCGCAGCCGTGCCTTCCAGCTCGGCGAACACCGACAGTTGGTCCATCAGCACGCGCGCAGCGTAGCGGATGGCCTGCTCGGGATCCACGGCACCATTGGTTTCGATGTCGATGACCAGACGATCCAGGTCAGTGCGTTGCTCGACGCGAGCGCTCTCGACCAGATAGCTGACGCGACGCACCGGGCCAAACGACGCATCAAGGACGATGTGACCGATCGCCTTGCTTTCGGCATTGACCGGACGGACGTTGCCAGGCACATAGCCGCGACCTTCCTCGACCTTGATCTGCATGTCCAGCTTGCCGCCAGGCGCGATGTGCGCGATGACGTGGTCGGGGTTGATGATCTCGACGTCATGACCCAGCTCGATGTCGGCCGCCGTAACGACGCCTTCGCCCGACTTGGCCAGACGCAGGGTGACTTCGCTGCGGTTATGCAGCTTGAACACCACACCCTTGAGGTTCAACAGCAGATCGACGATGTCTTCGCGGACGCCATCCAGAGTGGAGTACTCATGGAGGACTCCCTCGATCGTCACTTCGGTCGGTGCATGACCGGGCAGCGACGACAGGAGGATGCGCCTCAGCGCATTCCCCAGCGTGTGACCGAAACCCCGCTCGAACGGCTCCATCGTCACCCTCGCCTGTACCGGCGAGGTGCTCTGGACGTCGATGATGCGCGGTTTCAGCAGTGCATTGCTTTGCATCAGCATTCCCTCGGAACTAGAAGAGGATCAGCCCCCGATTAACGGGAGTACAGTTCCACCACCAGGCCTTCATTGATCGTGGGCGGCAGTTCGGAACGAACCGGGTAGGCCTTGAAAACGCCCTTACCGGCCTTCGTGTCGACATCCAGCCACTCGGGGAAGCCACGCGAAGCAGCCGCTTCCAGCGCAGCCTTGACCCGCAGGTGACCACGCGCACGTTCGGTCAGCTCGACAACATCACCCGGACGCACGACGTACGACGGGATGTTCACGCGCTTGCCATTCACCAGCACGCCATTGTGACGCACGACCTGACGCGCCTCGGCACGCGAAGCGCCGAAACCCATGCGATACGCGACAGAGTCCAGACGACCCTCGAGCAGTTGCAGCAGGTTCTCACCGGTCTGACCGCGACGACGGTCCGCCTCGGCGTAGACCTTGCGGAACTGGCGCTCGAGCACGCCATAAAGACGACGGATCTTCTGCTTTTCACGCAGCTGCACGCCATAACCCGACAGACGCTGACCCGAGCGCTGGCCGTGTTGGCCAGGCGCGTAGGCACGGCGCTCGATGGCGCACTTGTCGGTAAAGCACTTTTCGCCCTTCAGAAACAGCTTTTCGCCTTCGCGACGGCACTGACGGCACTTGGGATCGAGATTACGAGCCACTTATCAACTCCTTGTCAGATACGGCGCTTTTTCGGCGGACGGCAGCCGTTATGCGGGATGGGGGTGATGTCCGTGATGCTGGAAATCTTGATCCCCAGCGCGTTCAGCGCGCGAACGGAAGACTCGCGACCCGGGCCGGGGCCCTTGATACGCACTTCCAGGTTCTTGATGCCGCATTCCTGCGCGACCTTGCCAGCCGCTTCGGCCGCCACCTGCGCAGCGAACGGCGTGCTCTTGCGCGAGCCCTTGAAGCCAGCGCCGCCGGACGTTGCCCACGAGAGAGCATTGCCCTGACGGTCGGTGATGGTGATGATCGTATTGTTGAAGCTCGCGTGAACGTGGGCGATACCCTCAGCTACGTTCTTCTTGACCTTCTTACGAACCTTCGTTCCAGTCTTAGCCATTATCGGTTCCTATTACTTCTTGCCGGCGATCGCCTTGCGGGGACCTTTGCGGGTACGCGCATTCGTACGAGTACGCTGACCCCGCAGCGGCAGGCCGCGACGATGACGCACGCCGCGATAGCAGCCCAGGTCCATCAGTCGCTTGATGTTCATCGTCACTTCACGACGCAGATCGCCCTCAACAACGAAACGACCGACTTCGTCACGCAGCTTTTCCATGTCCGACTCGGTCAGATCCTTGATCTTCGTCGAGCGAACGATGCCTGCGGCGTCGCAAATCTTCTGAGCACGCGTACGGCCGATCCCAAAGATTGCGGTCAACGCGATCTCGGCGTGCTTGTGATTGGGAATGTTTACCCCAGCAATACGGGCCATCCGTCTACCCCAAAACGCGAAACATTAAATTTTAATAGCTAGAGTTGACTTAATCAACCCTGGCGCTGCTTATGCCGCGGATCGGTGCAGATGACGCGAACGACACCTTTGCGGCGGATGATCTTGCAATTGCGGCAAAGCCGCTTGACTGAAGCCTGGACTCGCATGTTCTTGCTCCTGTTTCTCTATTCTCACTTGGTCCGGAACACGATCCGGCCCTTGGTCAGGTCGTAAGGGGTCAACTGCACCGTAACCTTGTCTCCAGGGAGGATGCGGATGTAATGCATGCGCATCTTGCCGGAGATGTGGCCGAGGACCATGTGTCCGTTCTCGAGCCTTACGCGGAACGTTGCGTTGGGGAGGTTTTCCGTGACCTCGCCCTGCATCTCGATGACATCTTCCTTGGCCATGTCTTACCGGGTCGGGAGACCGGCCCCCTTGAAGTTCGCCTTCTTCAGCAGACTCTCGTACTGGTGCGACATCACGAACGCCTGAACCTGTGCCATGAAGTCCATCGTGACGACCACGATGATCAGCAGGGAGGTGCCACCGAAGTAAAACGGCACGTTCCACTTCAGGATCAGGAACTCGGGCAGCAGGCAGACCAGGGTGATGTACACCGCGCCGGCCAGCGTCAGCCGCATGAGAATCTTGTCAATGTAGCGAGCGGTCTGATCGCCCGGGCGGATCCCCGGAACGAACGCCCCACTCTTCTTCAGGTTGTCGGCCGTCTCGCGAGCGTTGAACACCAGCGCCGTGTAGAAGAAGCAGAAGAACACGATCGCCAGCGCGTACAGCATCACGTAGATCGGCTGCCCCGGAGACAACGTGGATGCGATGTCCCGCAGCCAGTACATCCCCTCGGAAGAGCCGAACCACTGCCCCAGCGTCGCCGGGAACAGGATGATGCTCGACGCGAAGATCGGCGGAATCACGCCGGACATGTTCAGCTTCAGAGGCAGGTGGGAACTCTGACCACCGTAAACCTTGTTGCCGACCTGCCGCTTGGCGTAATTCACCAGAATCTTCCGCTGCCCCCGCTCCACGAACACCACGAAGCCCGTCACCAGCGCCACCAGCACGCAGATGAACAGCGCGGTGAAAGGATGCATCGACCCAGTCCGAACCAGCTCGAACAGACCACCGATCGCACTCGGCAAGCCTGCTGCGATGCCTGCGAAGATGATGATCGAGATACCGTTGCCGATGCCACGTTCCGTGATCTGCTCGCCCAGCCACATCAGGAACATCGTCCCCGTGACGAGCGTGGCGACGGTGACGAAACGGAACATGAGTCCCGGCTCCAGCACGAGGCCAGGCTGCCCTTCAAGCGCGATCGCGATACCCAGCGACTGCGCGAAGGCCAGCACGAGCGTACCGTAGCGCGTGTACTGGGTGATCTTCCGACGCCCCGCCTCACCCTCCTTCTTGAGCGCCTCCAGCGTAGGCACCGCCACCGTCATCAGTTGCATGATGATGGAGGCCGAGATGTAGGGCATGATGCCCAGGGCGAAGATCGTGAAGCGCGACAGCGCGCCACCCGAGAACAGGTTGAAGACGCCGAGAATACCGCCCGCCTGCGACTGGAACAGCTCAGCCAGCCGCTCGGGATCGATACCCGGGACGGGGATGTGCGCACCCAAACGATAGACGATGAGCGCGCCCAGCAGGAACAGCAGGCGACGCTTGAGGTCGCCGAACCGCCCCGGATTGCCCAGCGTGGCAGAAGGAGTAGCCACAGCCTGTCCCTTTATTACTCAGCCGACACGGAACCGCCGGCAGCTTCGATCGCTGCCTTGGCACCCTTGGTCGCACCGACGCCGCGGAGCACAACCTTGCGGCTGATCTCGCCCGACAGAACGACCTTCGCGGACAGCGCATCGCCCGGAACCACACCTGCCTGCATCAGCGTCAGCAGGTCGATTTCCTCGACCGGCACGGCCGCCAGTTCAGACAGGCGCACTTCCACGTTGCGGGCACGCGTCAGCGAGACGAAGCCACGCTTCGGCAGGCGACGCTGCAGCGGCATCTGACCGCCTTCGAAGCCCGTCTTGTGGAAACCGCCCGCGCGGGATTTCTGACCCTTGTGGCCACGGCCGCAAGTCTTGCCCAGGCCGCTACCGATTCCACGCCCGACGCGCTTGGCGACGGTCTTGGAGCCAGCTGCGGGCTTGATGGTATTCAGGCGCATATCAACCCTCACACTTGACCAGGTAGGACACCTTGTTGATCATGCCGCGCACCTCGGGCGTATCCGCCAGCTCAACCGTATGGTTGAGTCGGCGCAGACCGAGCCCGCGCACGGTGGCGCGGTGCGACTGCTTGGTGCCGATCACGCTCTTGACGAGCGTCACCTTGATTTTCTTGTCCGACATCGCTTACCCCAGGATCTCTTCGACGGACTTGCCGCGCTTGGCAGCAATCTCCGCCGGGGTGTTGATCGCCATCAGGCCGTTGATGGTGGCACGCACGACGTTGTAAGGATTGGCCGAGCCAATGCACTTGCAGATCACGTCCGTCACACCCATCACCTCGAACACGGCACGCATCGGACCGCCGGCAATGATGCCGGTACCGGCCGGAGCGGGCTGCATCAGCACGGACGACGCGCCATGCTTGCCGATCACGGTGTGCTGCAGGGTGCCGTTCTTCAGCGACACCTTGCGCATCTTGCGACGCGCCTCGTCCATCGCCTTCTGAACCGCCACCGGCACTTCACGGGACTTGCCCTTGCCCATGCCGATCGCACCGTCACCGTCGCCGACCACGGTCAGCGCCGCGAAGCCGAGAATCCGACCACCCTTGACGACCTTGGTCACGCGATTGATCGCGACCATCTTCTCCCGCAGGCCGTCATCGCGCTCGTCGGAGGCTTGCGCGCGTTTAGTTTGCTGCTTAGCCATTCGATTCCTCGCTTAGAACTTGAGGCCGCCTTCGCGGGCAGCCTCGGCCAGCGCCTTCACGCGGCCGTGATACAGGAAGCCGGAGCGGTCAAATGCGACCTGCTCGATCCCAGCAGCCTTGGCGCGCTCGGCGATCAGCTTGCCGACGAGCTCCGCAGCAGCCTTGTTGCCACCGTTCGGCACCTGTGCGCGCACGTCGGCTTCGACGGTCGACGCGGCGGCGAGAACCTTCGAGCCGCAGCCCGAGATGACTTGCGCGTAGATATGGCAGTTGGACCGGAACACCGCGAGGCGAACCGCCTTGAGCTCCGCCAGCTTGGCGCGAGTTTTGCGCGCACGGCGAAGACGAGTTTCTTTCTTGTTCATGACGAACCGCCTTACTTCTTCTTGGTTTCCTTGAGCACCACCACCTCGTCCGCATAGCGAACGCCCTTGCCCTTGTAGGGCTCGGGAGAGCGGTAGGCCCTCACCTCGGCCGCGACCTGGCCAACCTGCTGCTTGTCGACACCCTTGATCAGGATCTCGGTCTGCGTCGGTGTCTCGACCTTGACGCCAGCCGGCATCTGATGGACGACCGGATGCGAGAAGCCGAGCGACAGGTTGAGCTTGTCACCCTGAGCCTGCGCACGATAACCGACACCCACCAGGGTCAGCTTGCGCTCGAAGCCCTTGGTCACGCCCGTCACCATGTTGTTCACCAGCGCACGCACGGTACCCGACATCGCACGCGCATTCGGCACGCCATCGCGCGCCTTGCAGACGATCGCGTCACCCTCGCGTTCGACACTGACCTGACCGGTCAGCGGCTGGCGAAGCGTGCCCAGCGGGCCCTTCACGGCGATTTCAGCGTCGGAGATCATGACTTCGACACCGCTCGGAATCGCCACCGGATTCTTAGCTACACGAGACATGGCATCCCCCTTAGGCAACCAGGCAGATGACTTCGCCGCCGACGCGATTCGCACGCGCGCTACGGTCAGTCATCACACCACGCGGGGTGGACACGATGGCAACGCCCAGGCCGTTCATCACGCGCGGCAGCTCGTCGCTTCCCTTGTAGATACGCAGACCGGGGCGGCTGACGCGCTCGATGCGCTCGATGACCGGACGACCCGCGTAGTACTTCAGCGTCACGTCCAGCGTAGCCTTGCCGGCCTCGGCATTGACGGCGAAGCCGTCGATATAACCTTCGTCCTGCAGCACCTTCGCGATCGCGACCTTCAGCTTCGACGACGGCATCGATACCGACGCCTTCTGAGCCTGTTGGCCATTGCGGATGCGCGTCAGCATGTCGGCGATGGGATCGGACATACTCATCTTCGAATTCTCCTTACCAGCTCGCCTTGGTCATGCCAGGCACTTCGCCGCGGAAAGCGATCTCACGCAGCTTGTTGCGGCACAGACCGAACTTGCGGAACACACCACGCGGACGACCGGTCAGCGCGCAACGGTTGCGCTGACGCGTCGGATTGGCATTGCGCGGCAACTGCTGCAGCGCAAGACGAGCCGTCATGCGTTCTTCTTCGGACAGCTTCATGTCCTGGACCTGCGCAACCAAGGCCGCACGCTTGGCGGCAAACTTTGCCACCAGCTTCGCGCGCTTGGCTTCGCGATTGATCAGAGCGAGTTTCGCCATATCACCCTCAATTCTTGAACGGGAACTTGAACGCACCCAGAAGCGCACGCGCCTCTTCGTCCGTCTTCGCCGTCGTCGTGATGCTGATGTTCATCCCGCGCAGAGCATCGATCTTGTCGTACTCGATTTCCGGGAAGATGATCTGTTCCTTGACGCCGAGGTTGTAGTTGCCACGACCGTCGAAACCCTTGGCACCGATACCACGGAAGTCGCGAACACGCGGCAGCGCGATCGTGACCAAGCGATCCAGGAACTCGAACATGCGCGGACCACGCAGCGTGACCATGCAACCGATCGGGTAGCCATCACGAATCTTGAAGCCCGCAATCGACTTGCGGGCCTTGGTGGCAACCGGCTTCTGACCAGCAATCTTGGTCATGTCGCCGATGGCGTGCTCGAGAATCTTCTTGTCGCCAACAGCCTCACCCACACCCATGTTGAGGGTGATCTTGGTGATGCGCGGCACTTCCATCACGGACTTGTAGCCAAACTGCTTTTGCAGCGCCGGCGCCACTTCGTCCTTGTAAACCTGTTGCAAGCGAGCCATCGTCACTCCTTAGGCGTTCACCAGCTCGCCGTTCGACTTGAAGAAGCGGACCTTGCGGCCGTCTTCAAGCGTCTTGATCCCGATGCGATCACCCTTCTGGGTAGCGGGATTGAACAGCGCGACGTTCGAAACATGGATCGGCATCTCCTTCTCGACGATGCCACCCACTTCACCCTTCAGCGGATTCGGGCGCACATGCTTCTTGACCCGATTCACACCCTCGACCACGACGCGCTCGTCATCGACGCGGCGCAGCACAGTGCCACGACGGCCACGATCCTTGCCCGTCAGCACCACCACTTCGTCACCCTTGCGGATCTTGTTCATCTAGCGACTCCTCAGAGCACTTCAGGCGCCAGCGAGACGATCTTCATGAACCGCTCGGAGCGCAGCTCACGCGTCACCGGCCCGAAGATACGGGTGCCGATCGGCTCAAGCTTGTTGTTCAGGAGGACGGCCGCGTTGTTGTCGAACTTGACCAGCGAGCCGTCAGGACGACGAACACCCTTGGCAGTACGAACCACCACGGCGTTATAGACGTCACCCTTCTTCACACGACCGCGCGGCGCGGCATCTTTCACGGTGACCTTGATGATGTCGCCAATGCCGGCATAGCGGCGCTTGGAACCACCCAGGACCTTGATGCACATCACCGAGCGCGCGCCGGTGTTGTCGGCCACGTCCAGTCTGGACTGCATTTGAATCATGAAAATATCTCCAACTTATCCCGCATGTGCGGACAGTCTTGGAACCCGTCAGGGTAGGATGCCCCGAGCGAGCCCCGGAGCAAAGAGGCAAAAGTATAACAGCCTGGCACCAAGGCGCCAAGCTGTTTTTTCGTTTGCTACTTACTCACTACTCAGATGACACGTGCCTTCTCGAGCACCTTGGCGACACGCCAGGTCTTGGTGCGCGAGATCGGACGGCATTCCTCGATTTCAACGAGGTCGCCAGCCGCCGCCACGCCGTCTTCGACGTGGGCGTGGTACTTCGCCGAACGCGTGATGATCTTGCCGTAGAGCGGGTGCTTGACCCGGCTCTCGACGAGGACCGTCACGGTCTTCTGCATCTTGTCGCTCACCACACGCCCAACCAGCGCGCGGCGAACCTTTTGAACTTGCTCGCTCATTGCTGACCCGCCTTTTCGCGCAGGATGGTACGCACGCGCGCGATGTCGCGACGAACCTTCCCGATCTGACTCGTATTGCCCAACTGCTGCGTCGCATGCTGCATGCGCAGCGAAAACTGCGCCTTCAGCAGGTCGAGCAGCTCCGTGTTCAGCTCATCAGCGCTCTTGGCGCGGAGATCACTCGCTTTCATGCTCAAGCTCCCACCATGCGAGTCACGAACACCGTTTCGATCGGGAGCTTCGCGGCAGCAAGCCGGAATGCTTCACGAGCGAGGGCCTCGTCCACGCCATCCATTTCATACAGCACCTTGCCGGGCTGGATCTCGGCAACCCAGTACTCCGGGTTACCCTTGCCGTTACCCATACGAACTTCGGCGGGCTTCTTCGAGATCGGCTTGTCCGGGAAGATGCGGATCCAGATGCGACCACCGCGCTTGATGTGGCGGGTCATCGCACGACGCGCGGATTCGATCTGGCGCGCCGTCAGTCGGCCACGACCGACCGCCTTCAGACCGTATTCGCCGAAGGACACCTTCGCACCACGGGTAGCGATACCCGTGTTGCGGCCCTTCTGCTCCTTGCGATACTTCCTTCTAGTCGGCTGCAGCATCATTCACCCCTGCTTTCTTCTTGCCGGCCTTCGCCACGACGGGCGGGACGACGACCCGGACGGCCTTCGCCATCACGCGGGGCGCCACGGCGGCCACGGCGGTTGTCGGCTTCCGGCTCGGCAGCAACCGGCTGTTCATTGCGACCCAGCATCTCGCCCTTGAACACCCACACCTTGATGCCGATGATGCCGTAGGTCGTCTTCGCTTCCGAAACACCGTAGTCGATGTTGGCGCGCAGGGTGTGCAGCGGCACACGGCCTTCGCGATACCACTCGGTACGGGCGATTTCGGCACCGTTCAGACGACCTGAGCTCATGATCTTGATGCCCTGGGCACCCAGACGCATCGCGTTCTGCATCGCGCGCTTCATCGCGCGGCGGAACATGATGCGCTTCTCGAGCTGCTGCGCGATCGAATCGGCGATCAGCTTGGCGTCGACTTCGGGCTTACGCACTTCCTCGATGTTGACGTGAACGGGCACGCCGACGATCTTCTGCAGGTCGCGCTTCAGCGCCTCGATGTCTTCACCCTTCTTGCCGATGACCACACCGGGACGTGCGCTGTACAGCGTGACGCGCGCATTCTTGGCCGGACGCTCGATGATGACGCGACCCACCGATGCGTGCGCCAGACGCTTCTTGAGGTACTCACGGACCTTCAGGTCCTCGTGCAGCATGCCGGCGTAGTCGCGGCTGGAAGCGAACCAGCGCGAACCCCAGTCACGCGTGACGGCGAGGCGGAAGCCAGTGGGATTGATTTTCTGACCCATGTTTACTCCTTACTCGCCGACAGTCACGTAGACGTGGCAGGTGGGCTTGAGGATGCGGTTGCCGCGACCCTTCGCACGCGCGGTGAAGCGCTTGAGCGTCATGCCCTCTTCCACGTGAATGGTCTTGACCTTCAGCGCGTCGATATCGGCACCGTCGTTGTGCTCGGCATTCGCGATTGCGGACTCGACCACCTTGCGGATGATCTTGGCGCCCTTCTTCGGCGAGAAGGCCAGAATGTTGAGCGCCTGCTCGACGGACTTGCCGCGAACCAGATCGGCGACCAGACGGCCCTTCTGGGCCGACAGGCGTACGCCACGGAGAATTGCTTTGGTTTCCATGTCGTCCTCTTAGCGCTTGGCCTTCTTGCTGGCGGCGTGACCCTTGAAGGTACGCGTCAGCGCGAACTCACCCAGCTTGTGGCCGACCATGTTTTCGGTCACGAACACGGGAATGTGCTGCTTGCCGTTATGCACGGCAATCGTCAGACCGATGAAGTCGGGCAGGATCGTGGAGCGACGCGACCAGGTCTTGATCGGGCGCTTGTCGTTGCTCGTCCGAGCCGCGTCGACCTTCTTCAGGAGGTGCGCGTCGATGAACGGGCCTTTCTTGATAGAACGTGCCATCTTTTACCCCTTAACGCTTATGACGACGCTGCACGATCATGTTGTCGGTGCGCTTGTTGCTGCGGGTGCGATAACCCTTGGCAGGCGTACCCCACGGGCTGACCGGCTCGCGAGCCTCACCGGTGCGGCCTTCGCCGCCACCGTGCGGGTGATCGACCGGGTTCATCGCCACGCCGCGAACGGTCGGGCGAATACCACGCCAGCGATTCGCACCCGCCTTGCCGATCTTGCGCAGGCCATGCTCTTCGTTGCCGACTTCGCCGATGGTTGCACGGCACTCGACATGCACGCGGCGGATTTCGCCCGAGCGCAGACGAAGCTGAGCGTATGCGCCTTCACGCGCAAGCAGCTGAACCGAAGTACCGGCAGCGCGTGCGATCTGGGCGCCCTTGCCCGGCGTCATCTCGATGCAGTGAATCGTCGAACCGACCGGGATGTTGCGGATCGGCAGGGCGTTGCCCGGCTTGATCGGGGCCTCGGCGCCGCTCAGCAGCTGCTGACCGACTTCGACGCCACGCGGAGCGATGATGTAGCGACGCTCGCCATCGGCGTAGCACAGCAGCGCGATGTGCGCCGAACGGTTCGGGTCGTACTCGATACGCTCGACCTTCGCCGGGATGCCGTCCTTGTTCCGACGGAAGTCAACGAGGCGATAGTGCTGCTTGTGACCACCACCCTGGTGGCGCACCGTAATACGACCGTTGTTGTTACGACCGGCGTTCTTGCTCTGCTTCTCGACCAGGGACGCAACCGGACGACCCTTGTAGAGGTCCGGATTGACAACCTTGACCTGGGCGCGACGGCCGGCAGAGGTAGGCTTGAGTTTTACGATTGCCATGATCTATCACTCCCCAGCCGCAAAGTTGATTTCCTGGCCGGGCTTCAGGCACACAAAAGCCTTCTTCCAGTCCTTGCGACGACCCATGGTCTTGCCGAAGCGCTTGCTCTTGCCCTTGACGTTCAAGACCTGCACCGACTTGACCTCGACCTTGAAGAGCGCCTCGACGGCCGCCTTCACTTCGGGCTTGGTTGCATCGGCAGCGACTTTGAACACCACCTGCTCATTCTTGTCGGCGACGAAAGTCGCCTTCTCGGAGATCTGCGGGGCGAGCAGCACCTGCAGCAGACGTTCCTGACTGATCGCGCTCATTGCCACGCTTCCTCCATCTTCGCCAGCGCACCCTTGGTGACCAGCACCTTCGGGAAACGCACCAGCGACACCGGATCCGCTTCGTTGACTTCCAACACCAGAACCTGGTGCAGGTTGCGCGAAGACAGGAACAGGTTCTCGTCGATTTCGTCGGTGATGACCAGGACGGAATCCAGGCCCATACCCTTCAGCTTCTGCGACAACAGACGAGTCTTCGGCGCCTCGACGCTGAAGCTATCCACGATCGCGAGACGATCTTCACGCGCCAGCTGCGAGAGGATCGCCGCCACGCCGGCGCGATACATCTTGCGGTTGACCTTCTGGCTGAAGTTCTCGTCCGGGGTATTCGGGAAGATCTTGCCGCCCCCGCGCCACAGCGGGCTCGAGGCCATACCGGCACGTGCATTGCCCGTACCCTTCTGACGGAAGGGCTTGCGGGTCGACTTGGCGATCTCCGAGCGGCCCTTCTGCTTGCGGTTGCCCGAGCGCGCATTCGCCATGTAGGCGGTCACGACCTGGTGCACCAGCGCTTCGTTGTAGTCACGACCAAACAGCACATCCGACGCTTCCAGCGTCGACGCGGCCTGACCCTGATCATTCAAGAGTTTCAGTTCCATTCCGCGCTCCTTAGGCCTTGACCGCCGGGCAAACGAGCACGTCGCCGCCCTTCGAACCCGGCACTGCACCCTTCACCAGCAGCAGCTGACGCTCGACATCCACGCGAACGATCTCCAGACCCTGGGTCGTGCGCTGCACGTTGCCGTACTGACCAGCCATGCGCTTACCCGGGAAGACACGACCCGGATCCTGCGCCATACCGATCGAACCCGGCGAATTGTGCGAGATGGAGTTACCGTGAGAGGCACGGTTCGACGAGAAGTTGTGACGCTTGATCGGACCCGAAAAGCCCTTACCGATCGTCACACCCGTCACATCAACCTTTTGACCAACCTGGAACAGGTCAGCCTTGATCACATCACCCGCATTGAAGCCGGCAACCTGATCCTCAGCGATGCGGAATTCCTTCATGCCGCGGCAGGGCTCGACACCCGCCTTGGCCAGATGGCCTGCAACCGGCTTGGTGATGCGGCTGGCGCGACGCTTACCATAAGCGACCTGCACCGCGGCATAACCGTCGGTCTCAACCGTCTTGATCTGGGACACACGATTGTCCGACACGTCAAGCACCGTCACCGGGATGGTACGACCATCCTCGGCGAAGATGCGAGTCATGCCGACCTTGCGTCCAACAAGGCCTAGACTCATTTTTTTCTCCTGAATCCCGGTTGCGATTGACCGGGGGTCACAATTAATGCGCCAAAAGGCACAAAGGCCGGATTATACCGGCCTACTCGAAACTTCTGCAAGCAGGGATCGCTTACTGAAGCTTGATCTCGACATCCACACCCGCCGGAAGATCCAGCTTCATCAGCGCATCGACCGTCTTGTCGGTCGGATCGATGATGTCCATCAGGCGCTGGTGAGTGCGGATTTCCATCTGGTCACGCGACGACTTGTTGACGTGCGGCGAGCGCAGCAGGTCGAATCGCTCGATGCGGGTCGGCAGCGGAACGGGACCGCGAACCACGGCGCCGGTGCGCTTGGCGGTTTCAACGATCTCGAGGGCCGACTGGTCGATCAGGCGGTAGTCGAAAGCTTTCAGACGGATGCGGATTTTCTGGTTCTGCATGGTTTTTCCTAAAGAGCGAAAAGAGCGGAAGGCGGAGCCGCGAAGCCCCGCCCAAATCGAGTCTTACTCGATGATCTTGGCGACGACGCCGGCGCCGACGGTACGGCCGCCTTCGCGGATCGCGAAGCGCAGGCCTTCTTCCATGGCGATCGGGGCGATCAGCTTGACGGTGATCGACACGTTGTCGCCCGGCATGACCATCTCGGTGCCTTCAGGCAGCGCGATCGAACCGGTCACGTCCGTCGTACGGAAGTAGAACTGCGGACGGTAGTTGTTGAAGAACGGCGTGTGACGGCCACCTTCTTCCTTCGACAGCACGTAGATCTCGCCGGTGAAGTGGGTGTGCGGGGTGATCGAACCCGGCTTGCACAGCACCTGACCGCGCTCGACATCTTCACGCTTGGTGCCGCGCAGCAGCACGCCGACGTTGTCACCGGCCTGACCCTGATCCAGCAGCTTGCGGAACATTTCCACGCCGGTGCAGGTGGTCTTGACCGTGGGCTTGATGCCGACGATTTCGATTTCCTCGCCAACCTTGACGATGCCACGCTCGACACGACCGGTCACCACGGTACCGCGGCCCGAGATCGAGAACACGTCTTCGATCGGCAGCAGGAACGGCTTGTCGATCGCGCGCTCCGGGGTCGGGATGTAGCTGTCCAGCGCTTCGGCCAGGCGCATGATCGCCGGCTCGCCGATGTCGGACTGGTCGCCTTCGAGCGCCTTCAGCGCCGAACCCTTGACGATGGGAATGTCGTCGCCCGGGAAGTCGTACTTCGACAGCAGCTCGCGCACTTCCATCTCGACCAGCTCGAGCAGCTCTTCGTCGTCGACCATGTCGCACTTGTTCAGGAACACGACGATGTACGGCACACCGACCTGACGCGCCAGCAGGATGTGCTCGCGGGTCTGCGGCATCGGGCCGTCAGCGGCCGAGCACACCAGGATCGCACCGTCCATCTGGGCCGCGCCGGTGATCATGTTCTTGACGTAGTCCGCGTGACCCGGACAGTCAACGTGCGCGTAGTGGCGCGTCGCGGTCTCGTACTCGACGTGCGAGGTGTTGATGGTGATGCCGCGCGCCTTCTCTTCCGGCGCGCTGTCGATTGCATCGTAGCCCTTCGCTTCGCCACCGAACTTCTTCGACAGGATCGTGGTGATCGCCGCGGTCAGCGTGGTCTTGCCGTGGTCAACGTGGCCGATGGTGCCGACGTTCACGTGCGGCTTGGTACGTTCGAACTTACCCTTTGCCATGTTCGTGAGTCCTTGAGTTGAGTGTGTTGATTACTTACGGCTGCTGATGACGGCTTCGGCAACGCTCTTCGGAGCTTCAGCATAGTGCTTGAACTCCATCGAGTAGGTTGCGCGACCCTGGGTCAGCGAGCGCAGCTGGGTAGCGTAGCCGAACATTTCGGCAAGCGGCACCTCGGCCTTGACTTCCTTCATCCCGCCCGGGATGTCATCCATGCCCTGGACGATGCCACGACGACCAGACAGATCGCCCATGACGTTACCCATGTAGTCTTCCGGAGTCTCGACCACGACCGCCATCATGGGCTCGAGCAGCACGGGGCTGGCGCGACGCATTGCTTCCTTGAAAGCCATCGAACCGGCCATCTTGAACGCGTTTTCGTTCGAGTCCACGTCGTGGTACGAACCGAAGTGCAGCGTGACCTTGACGTCGACCACCGGGAAGCCCGCCAGAATGCCGTTGTTGAGCGTTTCCTGGATGCCCTTGTCGACCGCCGGGATGTACTCTCGCGGAACCACGCCACCCTTGACGGCATCCACGAACTCGTAACCCTTGCCCTGCTCCGCCGGCTCGAGGTTGATGACCACGTGACCGTACTGACCACGACCGCCCGACTGCTTGACGAACTTGCCTTCGACGTCGTTCGCGGCCTTGCGGATCGTCTCGCGGTAAGCCACCTGCGGCGCACCGACGTTGGCTTCGACGTTGAATTCACGCTTCATGCGGTCGACGATGATCTCGAGGTGAAGCTCACCCATACCCGAGATGATGGTCTGCCCCGACTCTTCGTCCGTGCGCACGCGGAACGACGGATCTTCGGCCGCGAGTCGCGACAGCGCCAGACCCATCTTCTCCTGGTCGCTCTTGGTCTTCGGCTCGACGGCGACGTGGATCACCGGGTCCGGGAAAACCATGCGCTCGAGGATGACAGGCGCCGACACGTCACACAGCGTCTCGCCGGTGGTGACATCCTTCAGGCCGACCACGGCCGCGATGTCACCCGCCAGCACTTCCTTGATCTCTTCACGATCATTGGCGTGCATCTGGAGGATCCGGCCGATCCGTTCCTTCTTGCCCTTGATCGAGTTCAGGACGGTGGAGCCCGACTCGAGCACGCCCGAATAAACGCGGATGAAGGTCAGCTGACCGACAAAGGGGTCGGTCATCAGCTTGAACGCGAGCGCCGAGAACTTCTCGTCATCCTTGGCGTAGCGAACCACTTCCTTGTCATCGTCATCGACACCGGCCACAGGCGGAATGTCGATCGGCGACGGCAGGTACTGGATGACCGCGTCCAGCATGCGCTGCACGCCCTTGTTCTTGAACGCGGTACCGCAAAGCATCGGCTGAATTTCGCACGCGAGCGTACGGGCACGCAGACCGGCAACGATCTCGCCTTCGGACAGTTCGCCTTCCTCGAGGTACTTGTTCATCAGTTCCTCGCTGGCCTCGGCTGCCGCCTCGATCATGCTGGCGCGCCACTCTTCCGCGGTCGCCATCAACTCGGCCGGGATCTCGTGATACTCGAACTTCATGCCTTGGGACGCTTCGTCCCAGATGATCGCCTTCATCTTCAGAAGATCGACGACACCCGTGAAGCTATCCTCAGCACCGATCGGGATGACCACCGGAACCGGATTGGCCTTGAGGCGCGTCTTCATCTGGTCGACGACCTTGAAGAAGTTCGCACCCGACCGGTCCATCTTGTTCACGAAGGCAAGACGCGGCACCCGGTGCTTGGTCGCCTGACGCCACACGGTTTCCGACTGCGGCTGCACACCACCCACGGCGCAGTACACCATGCAAGCGCCATCAAGGACGCGCATCGAGCGCTCGACTTCGATGGTGAAGTCGACGTGACCCGGGGTGTCGATGATGTTGAAACGGTGCTCGGGAAGCGAGCGATCCATGCCCTTCCAGAAGCAGGTCACCGCAGAGGACGTAATGGTGATGCCACGCTCCTGCTCCTGCACCATCCAGTCGGTGGTCGCTGCACCATCATGCACCTCACCGAGCTTATGGCTCACGCCGGTGTAGAAGAGGATACGCTCGGTCGTAGTCGTCTTGCCGGCGTCAATGTGAGCGGAGATACCGATGTTGCGGTAGCGCTCGATGGGTGTCTTGCGAGCCACGTTATACCTGCCTTCTGTTATGCGCGCCGTAGACGCGATCAACGAATTTCTTGCGTTAGAAAACAATCGAGCCCTATACAGGGCCCGAGTTACCGCCACCGACCAGAATCAGAAGCGGAAGTGCGAGAACGCCTTGTTGGCTTCAGCCATGCGGTGAACTTCCTCGCGCTTCTTCATGGCGGCGCCGCGGCCTTCAGCAGCCTCGAGCAGCTCACCAGCGAGACGCTGAGCCATGGACTTCTCGGCACGCTTGCGCGCAGCTTCGCGCAGCCAGCGCATCGACAGCGCC
This sequence comes from Thauera sp. 63, assembly GCF_000310165.2. Lineage (NCBI taxonomy): Bacteria > Pseudomonadati > Pseudomonadota > Betaproteobacteria > Rhodocyclales > Zoogloeaceae > Thauera > Thauera sp. 63. Next base: position 55,844 of record NZ_AMXC01000008.1, on the reverse strand, counting down.
ATGCGGCGCGACGGACGCACTTCGACCGGCACCTGGTAGTTGGCACCACCGACGCGACGGCTCTTGACCTCGACCACCGGCTTCACGTTGCCCACGGCAGCGGCGAACACTTCCAGCGGATCCTTGCTGGACTTGGACGTGATGTGATTGAACGCGCCATAGACGATGCGCTCGGCAACGGACTTCTTGCCCGACTGCATGATCACGTTAATGAACTTCGAAACGTCCTGGCTACCGAACTTCGGATCGGGCAGGACTTCGCGCTTGGGTACTTCACGACGACGCGGCATGACAACCTCTCGCTAAATTTCTTAGGCCAACAATCAGGCTTTCTTCGGACGCTTCGCGCCGTACTTGGAGCGCGACTGCTTACGATCCTTGACACCCTGCAAGTCGAGGGAGCCGCGAACGATGTGGTAACGCACACCCGGCAAATCCTTGACACGACCGCCCCGGATCAGAACAACCGAGTGCTCCTGCAGGTTGTGACCTTCACCACCGATGTACGAGATGACCTCGAAACCATTGGTCAGGCGGACCTTGGCGACCTTACGCAGCGCCGAGTTCGGCTTCTTCGGGGTCGTGGTATAGACGCGGGTGCACACACCACGCTTCTGAGGACAAGCTTCCAGGGCAGGAACCTTGCTCTTCGAAGCTTCCATCTGGCGCGGCTTGCGGACAAGCTGATTGATTGTTGGCATAGCTTAAGAATTTCCCAAAAAACCGAGGCAGCCCACCACGGGCCGCCTCGGGCGGATTATTCCGGCTGCGACTGACTACGATTGGTCAGTCCACAAAAAGAGGCCGGAGTTTATTCCGAGACGACAGAAAAAGTCAACTGGCCTCGCTGTCCTGCTGTGTTTCGCTCGAAGCTTCGACAGGCGCCCAAGCGTGCTCGGCCCCCAGATCCATGCCTTGCTCCTGCGCCTTGCGGCTGCGGTGGTAGGCGAGACCCGTACCGGCCGGGATCAGACGGCCGACAATCACGTTTTCCTTCAGGCCACGCAGTTCGTCGCGCTTGCCCATGATCGCCGCCTCGGTCAACACGCGCGTCGTCTCCTGGAAGGACGCCGCGGAGATGAAGGAGTCGGTCGACAACGAAGCCTTGGTGATACCGAGCAGCACGTTCTCGTACTGCGCCGGCAGCTTGCCTTCGGCTTCCATGCGGTCGTTCTCGTCCAGCACTTCCGAACGCTCGACCTGCTCCTCGCGGATGAAGCGGGTGTCGCCCGGATCGGTGATGACCACGCGCCGCAGCATCTGGCGCACGATCACCTCGATGTGCTTGTCGTTGATCTTCACACCCTGCAGACGATAGACGTCCTGCACCTCATCGATGATGTAGCGCGCCAGCTCGCTGATCCCCTGCAGGCGCAGGATGTCGTGCGGGTCGGCCGGACCGTCGACGATGAGTTCGCCCTTGTTCACCACCTGACCATCGTGGACCATCAGGTGCTTGTCCTTCGGGATCAGGAACTCGTGTGCCGTGCCGTCGGGCTCGGTGATGACGAGACGCTGCTTGCCCTTGGTTTCCTTGCCGAAGGACACCGTACCGGTGTACTCCGCCAGCAGGCCGGCGTCCTTCGGCGCACGAGCTTCGAACAGTTCCGCCACGCGCGGCAGACCACCGGTGATGTCGCGCGTCTTTGCAGACTCCTGCGGAATACGCGCCATGATGTCACCGACGCCGATCTGCTGGCCGTCCTTCACGGTGATCAGCGAACCGACCTGGAAGGTGATCGCCACGGCGTGATCGGTACCTGCGATCTTGACCTCTTCGCCGTTGTCGTCCAGCAGCTTGACCTGCGGACGCACACCCTTGGTGCTGCCGGTGCTGGAACGCCGCTTCGAGTCGATGACCACCAGCGTCGACAGGCCGGTCACTTCGTCGATCTGCTTGGCGACGGTCGCGCCTTCCTCGACGTTCTCGAACTTCACGGTACCGGCATACTCGGTCACGATCGGACGGGTATGCGGGTCCCAGGTGGCGAGTTGCGTGCCCGCCTTGACGGTCGCGCCGTCGTCGACCAGCAGCATTGCGCCGTAGGGCAGCTTGTGACGCTCGCGTTCGCGACCCATGTCGTCGGCGACCACGACCTCGGCCGAGCGCGCGATGACGACCTTCTCGCCCTTGGCGTTGGAGACGTAGCGCATGTTGCCGGCGAAACGGATCGTGCCGCCGGACTTGGCTTCGACGCCGCTGGCAGCCGCAGCCCGCGAGGCCGCACCACCAACGTGGAAGGTTCGCATGGTCAGCTGGGTGCCCGGCTCGCCGATCGACTGGGCGGCGATGACGCCCACCGCCTCACCGGCGTTGACCATCGAACCGCGGCCGAGGTCGCGGCCATAGCACTTGGCACACAGGCCGTAGCGCGTTTCGCAGGTCAGCGGCGTACGCACCTTGACCTCGTCTACACCCAGGCTCTCGATCAGGTCGACCGCATTCTCGTCGAGCAGGCTGCCCGCCTCGATCTCGGTTTCCTGCGTATCGGGATTCACGACGTCCTCCGCCGTGACACGGCCCAGAATGCGCTCACGCAGCGGCTCGACGACTTCACCGCCCTCGATCAGCGCCTTCATCGCGAAACCGTCACGCGTGCCACAATCGTCCTCGATGACCACCAGATCCTGCGTGACATCGACCAGACGACGCGTCAGGTAACCCGAGTTTGCGGTCTTCAGCGCGGTGTCGGCCAGACCCTTACGGGCGCCGTGCGTCGAGATGAAGTACTGCAGAACGTTCAGGCCTTCGCGGAAGTTCGTCGTGATCGGCGTCTCGATGATCGAGCCGTCCGGCTTCGCCATCAGGCCACGCATGCCGGCCAGTTGTCGGATCTGCGCCGCGGAACCGCGCGCGCCCGAGTCGGCCATCATGTAAATCGAGTTGAACGACTCCTGACGGACGGTCTTGCCTTCGCGGTTGACCACTTCCTCGGTGCCGAGCTGCTCCATCATCGCCTTGGCGACCTGGTCGCCGCAGCGCCCCCAGATATCCACGACCTTGTTGTAGCGCTCACCATCGGTCACCAGACCGGAGGTGTACTGCTGGGCGATCTCCTTGACCTCGGCTTCGGCTGCACGGATCAGATCGTGCTTGGCGGTCGGCACCAGCATGTCCTTGACCGCGATCGACAGACCGGCACGCGTCGCCAGCCGGTAGCCGAACTGCATCAGCTGGTCGGCGAAGATCACCGTCGCGCGCAGTCCGCAGCGCCGGAAGGAGGCGTTGATCAGCTTCGAGATCTCCTTCTTCTTCAGCGGCTTGTCGATGACGCTGAACGGCAGGCCTGCCGGCAGGATCTCCGACAGGATCGCGCGGCCGGCGGTCGTCTCGTAGCGGTTGATCTTCTCGATGCGCTCACCGTTGGGGCCGAGATCGGCCTCCTTCAGACGAACGGTGATGCGCGCATGCAGCGCGATCTGGCCGGATTCGTAGGCGCGCTTGACCTCCGCCACGTCGGCGAACAGCATGCCTTCGCCCGGCACGTTCACGCCCTCACGGGTCGCGTAGTACAGGCCGAGCACGATGTCTTGCGACGGCACGATGATCGGCTCACCGTTGGCAGGCGAGAGCACGTTGTTGGAAGCCAGCATCAGCGTACGCGCTTCCATCTGCGCCTCGAGCGACAGCGGGACGTGGACGGCCATCTGGTCGCCGTCGAAGTCGGCGTTGAACGCGACGCAGACCAGCGGATGGAGCTGGATTGCCTTGCCTTCGATCAGCACCGGCTCGAAAGCCTGGATGCCAAGACGGTGCAGCGTCGGTGCGCGGTTCAGCAGCACCGGATGCTCGCGGATCACCTCTTCGAGGATGTCCCACACCACCGGCTCCTGCGACTCCACCATCTTCTTGGCCTGCTTGATGGTCGTAGCCAGCCCCATCAGCTCGAGTTTGTTGAAGATGAAGGGCTTGAACAGTTCCAGCGCCATCAGCTTGGGCAGGCCGCACTGGTGCAGCTTGAGCTGCGGGCCCACGGTAATCACCGAACGGCCCGAGTAGTCGACGCGCTTGCCGAGCAGGTTCTGGCGGAAACGGCCGCCCTTGCCCTTGATCATGTCGGCCAACGACTTCAGCGGGCGCTTGTTGGCGCCGGTCATCGCCTTGCCGCGGCGGCCGTTGTCGAGCAGCGAGTCGACGGCTTCCTGCAGCATGCGCTTTTCGTTACGCACGATGATGTCGGGCGCCTTGAGCTCGAGCAGGCGCTTGAGGCGGTTGTTACGGTTGATGACGCGGCGATACAGATCGTTCAGGTCGGAGGTGGCGAAGCGGCCACCGTCCAGCGGCACGAGCGGACGCAGGTCGGGCGGCAGCACCGGCAACACTTCCAGCACCATCCACTCGGGCTTGATGCCGGACTGCTGGAAGGCCTCAAGCACCTTCAGGCGCTTCGAGAACTTCTTGATCTTGGCTTCGGAGTTGGTGGTTTCCAGGTCGCCACGCAGCTTCTCGACCTCGAGGTTCACGTCGAGCGTACGCAGCAGTTCGCGGATGCCCTCGGCGCCCATCACGGCGTCGAAATCGTCACCGTACTCCTCGACCTTGGCGAGGTAGTCGTCTTCGGTCAGCAGCTGAGCGCGGTTGAGCGGGGTCATGCCCGGCTCGACGACGACGAAGGCTTCGAAGTACAGGACGCGCTCGATGTCGCGCAGGGTCATGTCGAGCACCATGCCGAGACGGCTCGGCAGGCTCTTCAGGAACCAGATGTGGGCGACCGGTGAGGCCAGTTCGATGTGGCCCATGCGCTCACGGCGCACCTTCGACAGGGTCACTTCGACCCCGCACTTCTCGCAGATCACGCCGCGGTGCTTGAGGCGCTTGTACTTGCCGCACAGGCACTCGTAATCCTTGACCGGGCCGAAGATCTTGGCGCAGAACAGACCATCGCGTTCAGGCTTGAAGGTGCGGTAGTTGATGGTTTCCGGCTTCTTGACTTCGCCGTAGGACCAGGTGCGGATCTTGTCGGGCGAGGCGAGGCCGATGGTGATCGCATCGAACTCTTCCTCGTTCGGCAGGGTTTGCTTGAACAGATCAGCGAGCAGGCTTTTCATCTATCACTCCATCCGGGCCGCCGCATCGTGTGCGGCGGCCCCGGGATTCAATCGCAGGCGGGTTATCGGGAAGGAATCGGATGCGCTTATTTGCGGTCGAGATCGATGTCGATCGCGAGCGAACGGATTTCCTTCACCAGCACGTTGAAGGACTCCGGCATGCCGGAATCGATCTTGTGCTCGCCCTTGACGATGTTTTCGTACACCTTGGTCCGGCCGGTCACGTCATCGGACTTGACCGTCAGCATTTCCTGCAGCGTGTAGGCCGCACCGTACGCCTCCAGCGCCCAAACTTCCATCTCACCGAAGCGCTGGCCACCGAACTGCGCCTTGCCGCCCAGCGGCTGCTGGGTGACGAGCGAGTACGGGCCGGTCGAACGCGCGTGCATCTTGTCATCGACCAGGTGGTGCAGCTTGAGCACGTGCTTGTAGCCCACCGTCACCTTGCGCTCGAAGGCCTCGCCGGTACGGCCATCGAACAGCGTGACCTGACCGCGGACCGGCAGGCCGGCCAGCTCGAGCATCTGCTCGATCTCGGATTCCTTGGCACCGTCGAACACCGGGGTCGCGAAGGGCACGCCCTTCTTGAGGTTGCCTGCGAGATCCAGCACTTCGTCGTCGCTGAGGCCGGCGATGTCCTCGGCCTTGCCGCTGCCGTTGTAGATCTGGTCCATGAAGCCGCGCAGCTCGTCGGCCGACGCCTTGGCCTGCATCATCTTGTCGATCTGCTGGCCCAGGCCCTTCGCCGCCCAGCCGAGGTGCGTCTCGAGGATCTGGCCGATGTTCATCCGCGACGGAACGCCCAGCGGGTTCAGCACGATGTCCAGCGGCGTGCCGTCTTCCATGTAGGGCATGTCCTCGACCGGGACGATCTTCGACACGACACCCTTGTTACCGTGACGGCCGGCCATCTTGTCACCCGGCTGCAGGCGACGCTTGACGGCCAGGTACACCTTGACCATCTTCTGCACGCCCGGGGGCAGTTCGTCGCCCTGGGTGAGCTTCTTCTTCTTGATCTCGAAAGCCTGATCGAAGTCCTTGCGGGTGTTCTCCAGGCCCTCGCGCACCGCTTCGAGCTGGGTCGCCAGCGTCTCGTCGGCCATGCGGATGTCGAACCAGTGGTAGAACTCGAGCGAGTCGAGGTACTCCTCGGTCAGCACGGCGCCCTTGGCGAGCTTCTTCGGACCACCATTGGCCTTCTGGCCCAGGATCATGCGCTTGATACGGGCGAACGCGTCGCGTTCGACGATGCGCATCTGGTCGGCGAGGTCGGTCTTGAAGCTGCGCAGCTGGTCGTCGATGATCGACTGCGCGCGCTTGTCGCGCTCGATGCCTTCGCGGGTGAAGACCTGCACGTCGATAACGGTGCCGACCATGCCCGAGGGTACGCGCAGCGAGGTGTCCTTCACGTCGGACGCCTTCTCGCCGAAGATCGCGCGCAGCAGCTTCTCTTCCGGCGTCAGCTGGGTCTCGCCCTTCGGCGTGACCTTGCCCACCAGCACGTCGCCGGCTTCGACCTCGGCGCCGATGTACACGATGCCCGACTCATCCAGGCGCGACAGCTGCGCCTCGCCCAGCGACGCGATGTCGCGGGTGATTTCCTCGGGTCCGAGCTTGGTGTCACGGGCAACGACCGTCAGTTCCTCGACGTGGATCGAGGTGAAGCGATCGTCGGCGACCACGCGTTCGGAGATCAGGATCGAGTCTTCGAAGTTGTAGCCGTTCCACGGCATGAAGCCGACCAGCATGTTCTGGCCCAGCGCGAGCTCGCCGAGGTCGGTCGAGGCCCCATCGGCCACGACGTCGCCCTTGGCGATGCGATCGCCCACCTTCACCACCGGACGCTGGTTGATGTTGGTGTTCTGGTTCGAGCGGGTGTACTTGATCATGTTGTAGATGTCGACGCCGACTTCACCCGCGAGGGTCTCGTCGTCGTTCACCCGCACCACGATACGGTTCGCATCGACGTAGTCGACGATGCCGCCACGCATGGCCTGCACGGCGGTGCCCGAGTCGACCGCCACACGGCGCTCGATGCCGGTACCGACCAGGGGCTTCTCCGGACGCAGGCAGGGCACGGCCTGGCGCTGCATGTTGGCGCCCATCAGCGCGCGGTTCGCGTCGTCGTGCTCAAGGAACGGGATCAGCGAAGCGGCAACCGATACGATCTGGCCCGGCGCAACGTCCATGTACTGGACCATGTCCGAGGTCGCCAGCAGGAATTCACCCTTGTGGCGGCAGGACACGAGGTCGCCCGCCAGCATGCCGGCGGCGTCGATCTCGGCGTTCGCCTGCGCGATCACGTACTGGCCTTCCTCGATCGCCGACAGGAAATCGATCTGGTCGGTGACCTTGCCGTCGACCACCTTGCGGTACGGCGTCTCGAGGAAGCCGTGGCGGTTGGTGCGGGCATACACGGCCAGCGAGTTGATCAGACCGATGTTCGGGCCTTCCGGCGTCTCGATCGGGCACACCCGGCCGTAGTGCGTCGGGTGCACGTCGCGCACCTCGAAGCCGGCACGCTCGCGCGTCAGACCGCCCGGGCCCAGCGCCGAGACGCGACGCTTGTGCGTGATCTCGGACAGCGGGTTGGTCTGGTCCATGAACTGCGACAGCTGGCTGGAGCCGAAGAACTCCTTGATCGCGGCCGAGATCGGCTTGGCATTGATCAGATCGTGCGGCATCAGGTTGTCCGACTCGGCCTGCGACAGACGCTCCTTGACCGCGCGCTCGACGCGCACCAGGCCGGCGCGGAACTGGTTCTCGGCGAGTTCGCCGACCGAACGCACGCGGCGGTTGCCGAGGTGGTCGATGTCGTCGATCTCGCCGCGACCGTTGCGCAGCTCGACCAGCACGCCGATGACGGCCAGGATGTCTTCATTGACCAGCACGCCCGGGCCGTCTTCGCCCTGGGCGCCGACGCGCTCGTAGAAGCGCTTGAGCCAGCCCGGCGCCTTGTCGTCGATCTTCTCGGGATAGGCGCGGCGATTGAACTTCATGCGACCCACGGACGATAGGTCGTAACGCTCCTCGGCGTAGAACAGGCCGTTGAACAGACCTTCGACCGCGTCTTCGGTGGGCGGCTCGCCCGGACGCATCATGCGGTAGATCGCGACCTTGGCAGCCCACTGATCAGCGGTCTCGTCGATACGCAGGGTCTGCGAGATGTAGCCACCGCGATCGAGGTCGTTGATGTAGAGGGTACGCAGTTCGGTGACACCGGCGAGGCGCAGCTTGTCGAGCAGGTCCTCGGTGATCTCGTCGTTGGCGCGCGCCAGCACCTCACCGGTCTCGGGATCGGCGATGTCGTTGGCGATCACGCGACCGAGCACGAAGTCGTCGGGCACGCCGATTGTCTTGACCCCAGCCTGGTCGATCTCGCGGATATGCTTGGAGGTGATGCGCTTGTCACGCGCGACGATGATCTTGCCATCGGGGGTGACGATGTCGAAACGCGCCACCTCACCGCGCAGGCGATCGGGAACGAGCTCGAACTGAGCGCCCTCGCCCTGCAGGTGGAAGTTGTCGAAGTCGTGGAAGGTCGCGAGGATCTCTTCCGGCGTCATGCCAATGGCGCGCAACAGGATGGTGACCGGCATCTTCCGGCGGCGATCGACGCGGAAGTACAGGTAGTCCTTCGGGTCGAACTCGAAGTCGAGCCAGGAGCCGCGGTAGGGGATGATGCGGGCGGAGAACAGCAGCTTGCCCGACGAGTGCGTCTTGCCGCGGTCGTGCTCGAAGAACACGCCGGGCGAACGGTGCAGCTGCGACACGATGACGCGTTCGGTACCGTTGATCACGAAGGAACCGGTCGTGGTCATGAGCGGAATCTCGCCCATGTAGACTTCCTGCTCCTTGACCTCCTTGATGGTCTCCTTCGGCGCTTCGCGATCCATGATCACAAGGCGCACACGCGCGCGCAGCGGCGACGCGAACGTCAGCCCGCGCTGCTGGCACTCCTTCACGTCGAAGGCAGGCTCGCCCAGCATGTACTGGACGAACTCGAGCCGCGCGTTGCCGCTGTGACTCGAGATCGGGAAGATCGAGGAAAAGGCCGCCTGCAGGCCCTGGGTGCGCCTGGCTTCCGGCAGGGTTTCAGCCTGCAGGAACTCGGCAAACGACTCGATCTGGGTGGCGAGCAGGAAAGGCGCATCGAGCACGGCCGCGCGCTTGGCGAAGCTCTTGCGGATACGTTTCTTTTCAGTGTAGGAATACGCCATGGATGCTCCGGCTAGAGGGCTAACATCGGAAAGACAGAACACAGCGTCCGCATGACTTCAAGCCGCCGTGCGGCTCGCAAACGCTCTGCTCTGGCTTCGGACTCGGCTTGCCTGCCCAGATGGGTCGCAAGCTTTGATACAAAGCACGAAAGGGCTGGCACTCCTGAGAGTGCCAGCCCCGCTGGAAAGCCGAATATTACTTGATTTCGACCTTGGCGCCAGCGTCTTCCAGTTGCTTCTTCAGCGCGTCGGCGTCGGCCTTCGAAGCGCCTTCCTTCACGGTCTTCGGCGCGCCGTCGACCAGATCCTTCGCTTCCTTCAGACCCAGGCCGGTGGCAGCGCGGACGACCTTGATGACCTCGACCTTCTTGTCGCCGGCGGCGGTCAGCACGACGTCGAACTCGGTCTTCTCTTCGGCGGCCGGAGCGGCAGCGCCAGCGCCCGGAGCGGCCACGGCCATCGCGGCGGCGGACACACCGAACTTCTCTTCGAACGCCTTGACCAGGTCGTTCAGTTCCATAACGGTCATCGCGCCAACGGCTTCGAGGATGTCTTCTTTGGTGATTGCCATGTCAAAAACTCCAAAAATCTAGAATGTTCAGATTGCTTGTGCGAACTGGTCGAAGATCACCGCGCTCAGGCAGCGGCTTCTTCTTCGCGCTTCTTGGCGAGAGCGGCCATGGCGCAGGCGAAGCCCGACACCGGCGCCTGCATGACACCCAGCAGGGTGGACAGCAGCTCATCGCGGCTCGGGATCGAAGCGAGCGCCTGCACGCCGGCCTTGTCGAGCGTCTTGCCCGCGTAGGAACCGGCCTTGAGCGACAGCTTGTCGTTGCCCTTGGCGAAGTCGTTCAGCACCTTGGCAGCAGCGACCGGATCGGTCGAGATGCCATAGATCAGCGGACCGGTCAGTTGATCGGCCAGACCCTCGAACGGGGTACCGGCGATCGCACGACGGACCAGGGTGTTCTTCAGCACACGCAGATACACACCAGCGTCGCGAGCCTTTGCACGCAGCGCGGTGAGATCACCCACCTCGATACCGCGGTACTCGGCCACCGCGATCGACTGTGCGTTGGCCACTTGTGCCGACACCTCAGCCACTACGGCTTTCTTGTCATCAAGATTGAGACCCACAGGTCTTTCCTCCTATCAAGTCAACACGCGAATCGCAAACAGCGCGACTCGCACCCACGGCGACCTGGATCAGGAGCGGGGCTGGGTCACAGCCATAATCCTGTTCTGGGCACACCATCTGCGCAGGCCGTCCTGGGACGATTAGACGGTTGGTCAACGACCCCTCCCGCACCTGCGGTCTTTGACGATCCGTGCCGACGTCGAAACGGCGGCACGGCCCAAAGTTCTGTTGCCGCCTGCCTGAAAGACAGGCAGCGAGCACATCATCAAGCGGCGTTGACGCTGCTCGGCTCGACGCGGACGCCGGCACCCATGGTGCTCGACACCGCGATGCGGCGCAGGTAGACACCCTTGGCAGCAGCCGGCTTGGCCTTGACCAGCGCATCGACGAAAGCGGACAGGTTCTGCTGCAGCGCGTCGACGCCGAAGGAGGCGCGACCGATGGTGGCGTGCACGAGACCCGCCTTGTCGGTGCGGTACTGGACCTGGCCGGCCTTGGCGTTCTTCACGGCCGTGGCGACGTCCATGGTCACGGTGCCAACCTTGGGGTTGGGCATCAGGCCGCGCGGACCCAGGATCTGACCCAGCTGACCGACAACGCGCATGGCGTCCGGCGTTGCGATGCAGACGTCGAAGTTGAGGTTACCAGCCTTGACCTGCTCGGCGAGGTCGTCGAAACCGACGACCTCCGCACCGGCGGCACGCGCGGCTTCAGCCTTGTCGCCCTGGGCGAAAACGGCCACGCGAACGCTCTTGCCGGTACCGGCGGGCAGCACCACGGAACCGCGCACCACCTGGTCGGACTTACGTGCATCGACGCCGAGATTCACGGCGATGTCGATCGATTCGTCGAACTTGGCGGTGGCGCACTCCTTCACCAGCGCCAGCGCTTCGGCGACGGGGTAGGCCTGGTTGCGGTCAACCTTGGCGCGCAGCGCCTGAACTCGCTTCGACAGTTTCGCCATGATTACAGGCCCTCCACAGTGATGCCCATGCTGCGGGCGGAACCGGCGATCGTGCGCACGGCAGCGTCCATATCGGCAGCGGTCAGATCAGGCATCTTCGCCTTTGCGATTTCCTCGACCTGCGCACGGGTCAGCGAGCCCACCTTGTCGGTGTGCGGCTTGGCCGAACCCTTCTGCAGACCGGCGGCCTTCTTGATCAGCACGGTCGCCGGCGGCGTCTTCATGATGAAGGTGAAGGACTTGTCGGCGAAGGCGGTGATCACCACCGGAATCGGCAGACCCGGCTCCATGCCCTGAGTCTTGGCATTGAAGGCCTTGCAGAACTCCATGATGTTCAGGCCGCGCTGACCCAGCGCCGGACCGATCGGGGGGCTGGGGTTGGCCTTGCCGGCCGGCACCTGCAGCTTGATGTAGCCAATGATTTTCTTTGCCATTGCGGCTTGCTCCTATGATGAGTGCTAGCGCACCGGATTCCCCGGCGCTCCTCGCGATGCACGCCTGATGGCGCACACGGAGGTGCGCGTCAACAGGCTACGGCAGGCCCTCAGGCCTGCCGCTCTTGCACTCAGGTCTTTTCGACCTGGGTGAAATCCAGTTCCACCGGCGTTGCGCGACCAAAAATGGTCACCGAAACGCGCAGCTTGTTCTTCTCGTAGTTCGCATCTTCGACCGAGCCATGGAAGTCCGTAAACGGACCTTCCTTCACGCGCACGACCTCGCCGATCTCGAACAGCACCTTCGGACGCGGCTTGTCGACGCCTTCCTGCATCTGCTGCATGATCTTTTCGACCTCCTTCTCAGAGATCGGAGCCGGCTTGTTGGCCGTCCCGCCCACGAAGCCGGTGACCTTTGGCGTCGACTTCACGAGGTGCCAGGTCTCGTCGTTCATTTCCATCTCGACGAGGACGTAGCCCGGAAAGAACTTGCGCTCGGTAATGCTTTTCTGGCCGCCCTTCATCTCGACGACCTCTTCGACCGGAACCAGGATCTGGCCGAAGGAATCCTGCACGCCCGCACGATTCACGCGCTCGATGAGCGCGCGCTGCACCGACTTCTCGAAGCCGGAATAGGCATGCACCACGTACCAACGCTTCGTCATATCACTTCCAACCCAGAACGAGATCGTAAAGAACCCATTCCAGGCTCTTGTCGGTCAGCCACAGGAAAATCGCCATCAGGACGACAAACGCAAACACGAGACCCGTCGTCTGAACCGTTTCCTTGCGACTCGGCCAGACAACCTTCTTGGTCTCGGTGATTGCTTCGCGCGCGAACTCGACGAAACGGCGACCCGGTTCGGAGAACCACGCGACAGCCACGCCCGCCGCCACGCCCGCAAGGACGGACAGCACACGCAACACGAGCGGCTGCTCGGAAAGCAGATAGAAGCCGACAACACCGGCCGCCAGCAGAGCCAGAGCCAGCGCGAACTTCAACTTATCGGCCATTACGGAAAACCACCCGGAAAATTATGGCAGGGGCAGAGGGAATCGAACCCCCAACCTTCGGTTTTGGAGACCGACGCTCTGCCAATTGAGCTATACCCCTGCAGCAGAGACTACAAGGCGCACCCGCACGGATGCGCCCTGCATCGATCAGCGAGTCTTACTCGATGATCTTGGCGACGACGCCGGCGCCGACGGTACGGCCGCCTTCGCGGATCGCGAAGCGCAGACCTTCTTCCATGGCGATCGGGGCGATCAGCTTGACGGTGATCGACACGTTGTCGCCCGGCATGACCATCTCGGTGCCCTCGGGCAGCGCGATCGAACCGGTCACGTCCGTCGTACGGAAGTAGAACTGCGGACGGTAGTTGTTGAAGAACGGCGTGTGACGACCACCTTCTTCCTTCGACAGCACGTAGATCTCGCCGGTGAAGTGGGTGTGCGGGGTGATCGAACCCGGCTTGCACAGCACCTGACCGCGCTCGACATCTTCACGCTTGGTGCCGCGCAGCAGCACGCCGACGTTGTCACCGGCCTGACCCTGATCCAGCAGCTTGCGGAACATTTCCACGCCGGTGCAGGTGGTCTTGACCGTGGGCTTGATGCCGACGATTTCGATTTCCTCGCCAACCTTGACGATGCCACGCTCGACACGACCGGTCACCACGGTACCGCGGCCCGAGATCGAGAACACGTCTTCGATCGGCAGCAGGAACGGCTTGTCGATCGCGCGCTCCGGGGTCGGGATGTAGCTGTCCAGCGCTTCGGCCAGGCGCATGATCGCCGGCTCGCCGATGTCGGACTGGTCGCCTTCGAGCGCCTTCAGCGCCGAACCCTTGACGATGGGAATGTCGTCGCCCGGGAAGTCGTACTTCGACAGCAGCTCGCGCACTTCCATCTCGACCAGCTCGAGCAGCTCTTCGTCGTCGACCATGTCGCACTTGTTCAGGAACACGACGATGTACGGCACACCGACCTGACGCGCCAGCAGGATGTGCTCGCGGGTCTGCGGCATCGGGCCGTCAGCGGCCGAGCACACCAGGATCGCACCGTCCATCTGGGCCGCGCCGGTGATCATGTTCTTGACGTAGTCCGCGTGACCCGGACAGTCAACGTGCGCGTAGTGGCGCGTCGCGGTCTCGTACTCGACGTGCGAGGTGTTGATGGTGATGCCGCGCGCCTTCTCTTCCGGCGCGCTGTCGATTGCATCGTAGCCCTTCGCTTCGCCACCGAACTTCTTCGACAGGATCGTGGTGATCGCCGCGGTCAGCGTGGTCTTGCCGTGGTCAACGTGACCGATGGTACCGACGTTGACGTGCGGCTTCGTCCGCTCAAACTTACCCTTAGCCATATCGCTATCCTTAAAATCAGAACCAGAAAAACCAGTGCGGCGCCCAATCGTGTTGGCCACCGCGCCAGGCCAGGCAGAAAATGAGTGGTGCCCTTGACGTGGATTGAACACGTGGCCTCTCCCTTACCAAGGGAGTGCTCTACCACTGAGCTACAAGGGCGCCGAAAACAGCACATCTGGAGCGGGTGAAGGGAATCGAACCCTCGTCGTAAGCTTGGAAGGCTTCTGCTCTACCATTGAGCTACACCCGCGCCTGCCACTGCAAAACAAACCGCAGTCGATTCACTACAACCGCCACGCCAACCGCGCCATGTGCGCACCTGACGTTAAGTATTACTGGTGGAGGGAGAAGGATTCGAACCTTCGAAGGCTGAGCCGTCAGATTTACAGTCTGATCCCGTTGACCGCTTGGGTATCCCTCCACGCGGGAAGCCCCGCACTATAGGGGACACCCCTTGCCCTGTCAAATACTTTTTGCGTCGCAGGTCAAAAAAGTCCGAGCTTGCGTCCTCGTGGGGCTCCATTCAGGGTTTGCCGCCATTGAGCCCCCCCGGTCTCCGCCCTAGTCTGGACGTGACTTAAGCGCGCCAGAGTGCGGCAGCGCGACCGGCCCGACCTCAGGAAGACTGACTCTGAAAGGAGACGGCATCATGGGCGACCCCGGATTTCCGGCTGCATCCGGCAGCGTCAGCCTCGACGACAAGTACACGCTCGAGTCCGGGCGCGTCTACATGACGGGCTACCAGGCACTCGTCCGGCTCCTGCTGATCCAGAAGGCTCGTGACGAGGACGCAGGCCTGGATACGGCGGGCTTCGTATCCGGATACCGCGGCTCGCCGCTGGGAGGGCTGGACCAGACCCTGTGGAAGGCACGTGCGCACCTCGAGCGACACCACATCGTCTTCCAGCCCGGCGTAAACGAGGACCTCGCGGCGACGGCCGTGTGGGGCACGCAGCAGCTGCAGTTGTCGCCGGGTGCGCGCCACGCCGGCGTGTTCGCGATGTGGTACGGCAAGGGCCCCGGCGTGGATCGCTGCGGCGACGTGTTCCGCCATGCCAATGCGGCGGGCAGCGCGCGATTCGGCGGCGTGCTGGTCGTGGCTGGCGACGACCATGCTGCCAAGTCGTCCACGCTGCCCCACCAGACCGACCACTTCTTCAAGTCGATGATGATGCCGGTACTGGCGCCGGCGGGGGTGCAGGAGTACATCGACTTCGGTGTGCATGGCTACGCGCTGTCACGCTACTCGGGATGCTGGGTGGCGTTCAAGGCACTGGCGGATACGGTCGAGACGTCCGCCTCCGTCGAGATCGACCCGCACCGGGTGCAGGTGTCGATGCCGACCGATTTCGCGTTGCCGCCGGGCGGCCTCAACCTGCGCTGGCCCGACCCGCCGCTGGTGCAGGAGAAACGCCTGCTGCACTACAAGCTCTACGCTGCGCTGGCCTACGCGCGCGCCAACGGGCTCAACTGCATCATCATCGACTCACCCCACCCCAGGCTGGGCATCATCACCAGCGGCAAGAGCTACCTCGACGTGCGCCAGGCGCTCGACGACCTCGGCATCGACGACGCGCTGGCCGGCGAGATCGGCCTGAGGCTGTACAAGGTCGGCATGGTGTGGCCGCTCGAAGCCGACGGCGTGCGCAGTTTCGCAGAAGGGCTGGACGAGATCCTGGTGGTCGAGGAAAAGCGCCAGCTGCTCGAGTACCAGCTGAAGGAAGAACTCTACAACTGGCGCGAAGACGTGCGCCCGCGCGTGGTCGGCAAGTTCGACGAGAAGGGTGAATGGGCCCACGTGCTGCGGCCGGACGGGACGATCGACCATGGCGACTGGCTGCTGCCGGCCGCCGGCGAGCTGACCCCGGCGATGATCGCCCGCGCCATCGCCAACCGGATCGGTCGTTTCTTCACCTCCGAGCGCATCGAGGCCCGCCTCGCCTTCCTGCAGGCCAAGGAAGCGGCGCTGGCACGCCGCGCCTTCCAGGCGGACCGCGTGCCGACCTTCTGCTCTGGCTGCCCGCACAACACCTCCACCCACGTGCCCGAATGCAGCCGCGCGCTGGCCGGCATCGGCTGCCACTACATGGTCACCTGGATGCCGGAACGTCGTGCCGGCACCTTCACCCACATGGGCGGCGAGGGCGTACCCTGGGTCGGGCTCGCCCCCTTCACCGACGAGAAGCACATCTTCGCCAACCTCGGCGACGGCACCTATTTCCACTCCGGGCTGATGGCGATCCGCCAGGCGGTGGCCGCCCGAGTCAACATCACCTACAAGATCCTCTACAACGACGCGGTGGCGATGACCGGCGGCCAGCCGCACGACGGCCCACTCGACGTGCCGACCATCGTGCGCCAGTTGCAGGCCGAGGGCGTGCATAACATCGTTGTCGTGACCGATGGCACCGAGCGCGCCTACGGACCGTCCGACCTGCCCCACATTCCGATCCGCCACCGCGACGAGCTCGACACCATCCAGCGCGAGCTGCGCGAGTCGGGAGGGGTCACCGCACTGATCTACGACCAGACCTGCGCTGCCGAGAAACGCCGGCGCCGCAAGCGCGGCACCTACCCCGACCCGGCACGCCGCGTCTTCATCAACGAGGCGGTATGCGAGGGGTGCGGCGACTGCGGCGAGCAGTCGAACTGCATGTCCATCCTGCCGGTCGAGACCGCCCTCGGGCGCAAGCGCCGCATCGACCAGTCCTCCTGCAACAAGGACTACTCCTGCCTCAAGGGCTTCTGCCCGAGCTTCGTCACCATCGAAGGCGGCCGTCTGCGCAGGGGCCAGGCGCTGCAAACCGCGACGACCGAGTTCGACGCGCTGCCACCCCCGCGGCTGCCGTCAACCGCACGCCCCTTCGGCATCCTCGTGACCGGGGTCGGCGGCACCGGCGTCATTACGATCGGCGCGCTGATCGGCATGGCGGCCCACCTCGACGGCAAGGGCGTGACCGTGCTCGACATGACCGGACTGGCGCAGAAAGGGGGCTCGGTCTACAGCCACGTCCGCATCGCCGATCATCCGGACGCACTGCACGCCGTCCGCATCGCCGCCGGCGAAGCGGACGCGGTGATCGGCGGGGACCTCATCGTCAGTGCCAGCACTGAGGCCCTGGCCAAGATGGCGCCCCGCCGCACCCGGGCCGTGATCAACGTCGCCGAGATCCCGACTTCGGAATTCGCCCACAACCCGGGCTGGAAGTTTCCTCAGGCCGAGATGATCGCAACGCTGCGCGAAGCCATGGCGGACGGCACGGACTTCATCGACGCTCAGCGCCTGGCCACCGCGTTGCTCGGCGACGGCATCGCGACCAACCTCTTCCTGCTCGGCTTCGCCTGGCAGCGGGGCATGGTGCCGGTTTCAGAGGGCTCGCTGATGAAGGCCATCGCCCTCAATGGCGTCGCCATCGACCTGAACCGCAGCGCCTTCGTGTGGGGACGGCGGGCAGCCCATGACCTCGCTGCCGTCGAACGCCATGCGGCGCCCCAGGTGTCCACCGAACCCCTCCCGGCGGACCTTGATGCGCTGGTCGCGCACCGCATGGCACTGCTCACCGCGTATCAGGACGCCGCCTACGCCGAACGCTTCCGCGGGCTGGTCCACCGCGTGCGCGACATCGAGGCGCAGCGGGTCGGCGCGGGCAGCACACGCCTTGCCGAGGCGGTCGCCCGCAGCTACGCGAAGCTGCTGGCATACAAGGACGAGTACGAGGTCGCGCGGCTCTACACCGAACCGGCTTTCCAGCAGGCGCTGGCGGCCACCTTCGACGGCGATTACACCATCCGCTTCCACCTCGCTGCGCCCTTGCTGGCGAAACCCGATCCGAATACCGGCCTGATTGCCAAGCACAGCTTCGGCCCGGGCATGCTGAAGGTCTTCCGCGTGCTGGCGAAGCTGAAACGGCTGCGCGGCACGCGCTGGGACCTTTTCGGCCACACGGCCGAGCGCCGCGCCGAACGCGCCCTGATCGAGCAGTTCGAAACCGACGTCGACGAGCTGCTGTGCACGCTGAACTTTGCACGCCTGCCGCTGGCCGTGCAGATCGCCTCGCTGCCCGAGCACATCGGCGGCTTCGGCCACGTCAAGGCGCGGGCGATGGCACGTGCCGCAGAGCGTCGCGCCGAGCTGCTCGCCGAATGGCGAGCCCTCCCCCAGCGGCAGACGAGCGCCTGAACGCGGGTGCAGGGAGCTGCGTCGGGACGCTATGATCACGTCCTCCCACCTTCACCTGCGCCCGCATGCCCCCCGCCGCCAAAGCCCTCCTGGCCCAGCTCGCTGGCGCCGCTGGCGCCCTCGTCCTCGCCCGCAACGGATGGCTGACCGGACTCTGGCCGCTGGTTGGGGCTCAGGCGGGGCTCGCCGCCGCCGTGGCGTTCGGCATGGGCAGCGCGCGCTGGTGGCTGCCGATCCATCTCGGCTTCCTGCCACTCGCAGTCGTCGCCCTGCAGCTGGGCATCGCCCCGGCGTGGTACCTCGCGGCCTTCGTGCTGTTGCTGCTGGTCTACTGGACCAGTTTCCGCACCCAGGTGCCGCTCTACCTCAGCAACCGCCCGACCGCCGCGGCGGTGGCCGGGCTGCTGCCGGCCAGGCCCCTGCGTCTGCTCGACATCGGGGCCGGTACCGGCTCGCTGCTCCGTCCGCTGGCGCTCGCGCGCCCCGAAAGCCGCTTCAGCGGCGTCGAGCTCGCCCCCGCACCGTGGCTGATCGGGCGCGTGCTGTGCGCACCGCTCTCCAACATAGACTGGCGACGCGCCGACCTTTTCGCACCCGCGTGGGCAGACTACGATGCAGTGTATGCCTTCCTCTCCCCGGTGCCGATGCCGGCCGTGTGGGCCAAGGCCGTTGCCGAAATGCAGCCGGGCAGCCTGCTGATCAGCAACAGCTTTGCCATTCCGGACGTGCAACCCGAGCGCATTGCGGAAGTGGGGGACCGACGCGGCACGCGCCTCTACGTCTATCGCATCCCGAGCCCGACGGGCGGGGGCCGATAGATCGAAATGGCGCCACGAAGCATCGCTTTTCCGGCGCTTGCCGCACGTGCCGGCTCGCGATAATCCTGATCGTGCGGCCACTGGCGGTCGCAAGCAAAGGACGAAGGGATCCATGGCTGAGATCATCTGCGTGATCGGCAACAAGGGCGGCACCGGCAAGACCACGCTGTCGCACATGCTGTGCCAGGGGCTGGGGCTGCTGGGGCAACGCGCCGCCTGCGTGCTCACCGACACCTCGCGCGAACCGCTGTTGCCCGGAGGGCGGCGCTACGTGACCGCCGACGCGCGCACCCGCGACGCCCTGACCAAGGTCGTCGACAAGCTGCGCAGCCTCGACGACTGGATCGGCGTCATCGACGGCGGCGGCAACCGCACCGAGATGGACCGCAAGCTCTATGCGCTGTCCGACATCGTGCTGCTGCCCTTCCGCGAGTCGCACGAGGACATCCGCACGGTGGTCCGCGACCTCGAGATGTTCCCGCGGGCCTATGCCGTGCCGACGCAATGGCCGACCAACGCCTGGCAGCGCGATGCGGCCGACCGCAACGTCGCGCAGTTGATGAGCGCCTATCGCCACCGCATCCTGCGGCCGGTCAACGCCCTGTCGTCGACCAAGCTGCTGTTGCAGAAGCAGGTGCCGGAGCAGATGCCCACCCCGCTGGCCAATGCCTGCCGGGCCATTGCGCGCCAGGTCCTGCAGGTGCTGGAGATCGACTTCTCGGAAACCACGGTGGACGAGGACCTGATCGACGAGGTCGAGCCGCTGCCGGCGGCGGAGATGCCGTTGCGACTGGCCAACGCCGCGCGCCGCTCGCACTGAGGACAGCGGGCGCCCTCAGAGGCGCGTGCCGCTGCGCGACATGACGACGAGCGCCTGGGCGCGATTGGATACGCCCAGGGCGCGGAAGATCGCGGTGACGTGAACCTTGACCGTGCCCTCGGACAGGCCGAGCAGGTCCGCAATTTCGCGGTTGGTCTTGCCGCTGGCGAGCAGATCGAGCACGCGGGACTGCGCCGTCGTGAGGCCAAAGCGCTCGCTCGGGGGTACGCGGCGGCCACCGGGCGCCGACGCGGAACGAGTCGCCGGGGTATGCACGCCGCCGGCGAGCACCACGCGCACGGCCTCGAGCAGCACGTCGCCCGGGTTCGACTTCGACACGTAGCCCGAGGCGCCCGCCTTGATCGCTCGCCGCACCGACGCTTCGTCGTCGATGGCCGAGACAACGATCGCCGGGACATCCGGAAAGCGCTTGGCCAGCACCCCGAGCAGCGAGAAACCATTCATGTCCGGCAGCATCAGGTCGATGATCGCTAGATCGATGTCCGCATCGGTTTCAAGCCGGACAAGCGCCTCGTCGGCGCCACTGGCCTCGATGCACACCAGCCCGGCCTGCAGGCGCGCGAGGCTCTGTGCCATGGCTTCCCGCACCAGGGCGTGATCTTCGACGATGAGAATCCTGCTCAAGAATGACTCCAGGCGCGGCAGAGCGTAGGCATGCGGATGCGTGAAGCATAGCACGCCCCCCATACCCTCCCTCTACCGGCAAGCCGCGAAAGCACGCACAATCGCGCTACCGCGCCACCCGATCGAGATATCCCGGTTTGTTCCCGTTTCGCCTTCCGGCCCATGCCACTCCACAGGAACACGACCGGGCAACCCCATGCTCAAGGAGGCGGGGCGAAACCTTCGGCCGCTGGCTGCTCGTGCTGCTGATCGTGCTCGGGCCGCTGGCGCCCGCGCTGGCCGCCCAACGCATCCTGATCGTCACGAGCACCGAAACGCCGGCGCAGACCGAGGCCGTCAGCACCTTGCAAGCCGAGCTGGAGGAGCGCGGGCGCGCACTCGAGACCCGCCCCTGGGATCAGACCTCGGCCGAACAGACGCGCGCCGTCGACATCGTCGTCACGGTCGGCACGCCGGCAGCGCGCGCCGTCGCGAATCACGCCAGCCCGGCACCGGTGCTGCACATCCTGCTGTCGGCCCACAACTACGCTTCCCTGCCCGCCCGCGCCAGCGGGCGCCAGTCGGCAATCGTGCTCGACCAGCCTCCTGCGCGCCTCGTCGCACTGGTACAGCTCGCCTTGCCGACGCTGCAGCGTGTTGCCCTGATTGGCGGGCCGCAGAGCGAGGATCTCGTCTCCCAGCTTGCGCAGGCTGCGGCGCACGCGCGCCTCGGCGTCGCGCAGGCTTCCATCGTCCGGGAAAACGAACTGTTCGGAGCGCTGCAGGCCGTGCTGGCCGAACCCGCGGTGCTGGTTGCCACGCCCGATCCGGCGGTCTTCAACCGCTTCACCGTGCAGAACATCCTGCTCACCGCCTTCCGCCATCGCTCGCCGGTACTCGGTTTCTCGGCAGCCTACGCCAAGGCGGGTGCCCTGTTGAGCCTGTTTTCGACCCCCGCCCAGATCGGCAGCGATGCCGCACGGGTGGTCGAGTCCGTGCTGCGCGGCGGCACCCTGCCTGCGGTCTCGGGGCCGCACAGCTTCGAGGTGCAGACCAACCCCACGGTGGCACGCTCGCTGGGCATCGAACTGCCAGCGGCCGAGACGCTGACCGCTCGGCTGCGCAGCCTGGAGGAGGCGGAGCCATGATGCGCAACTGGGGCATCCGTGCCCGGGTGATGTTCGTCACCATCGTGCCGATGCTGGTGCTGGCCGCGCTGATGACGGCCATCTTCACCAGCCTGCGCCTGTCCGACCTGGATGACGCGCTCGGCGCACGCGGCCAGGCCTTTGCCCGTCAGATCGCCGCCGCGAGTGAATACAACGTCTTCGCCGGCAACCGCGACGCCTTGCGTCTGCTGGCCCTCGCGGCAACGGGCGAGGAGGATGTGCTCGCGGTACGGATCCTGGACGCCGACGGCCAGACGCTTGCGGCGGTCGGCGCACTGGCCGCCGACCGCCTGCCCGCGGCGATGCCGACCTCCCTGCCGCCGCTCACGGTCGCGGAAGGTGCACGCCTGCGTGTCGTCGAGCCGATCCGGGCGAGCCCGATCGACATCGACGACGGCTTCACCCTCGATGCATCGCCGACACCGCGCCGCGATGCCATCGCGCAGGGCAGCATCGTCCTCGAGCTGTCCCTCGAACGCATCCACCAGCATCGCCGGCACCTGCTGCTGGCCGGCGTCGGCGCCATGCTCGCGGTGCTCGTGGGCAGCGTGATGCTGGCAGCGCGCATGAGCCGCGGCGTCAGCGGCCCGATCCGCGAGGTGGCGGACGCCGTGCTGCGCATCGGTCACGGCGCGCTTCACGAGCGCCT
This sequence comes from Thauera sp. 63, assembly GCF_000310165.2. Classification (NCBI taxonomy): domain Bacteria; kingdom Pseudomonadati; phylum Pseudomonadota; class Betaproteobacteria; order Rhodocyclales; family Zoogloeaceae; genus Thauera; species Thauera sp. 63. Next base: position 33,416 of record NZ_AMXC01000008.1, on the reverse strand, counting down.
GACCGTGCGGGGCGGCGGCAGCCTGCGCCGGCTTGCGGTCGGCGTCAATGACATGGCCGCACGCCTCGAGCATGCCCACGAGGACATGCGGCGCCAGGTGAGCGACGCCACGGCCGAACTGCGCGCCCGCACGCTCGAGGCAGAGCAGGCGAACGTCGCCAAGTCGCGCTTTCTGGCCGCGGCCAGTCACGATCTGCGCCAGCCGATGCATGCGCTCGGTCTGTTCATCTCCGAACTTGCACAGCAGTCGCTCGATGCCCGCAGCCGTCAGATCGTGGACCGCATCGCAGCCTCGGCCAACGCCATGGATCAGTTGCTCGACGGTCTGCTCGACATCTCGCGGCTCGATGCCGGCGTGATGACACCCGTCGTGCGCGCCTTCGACCCGCAGCCCGTGCTCGAACGCATCGTCGCGGAGCGGACGTCTGCCGCGCGCAGCCGGGGTCTGCGGTTGCGCCTGCGTCCAGGTCGTGGCTGGGTGCGCAGCGACCCGATACTGTTCGAGCGCATCGTCGGCAACCTCGTCGGCAACGCGATACGCCACACGCAGGACGGCAACATCCTCGTCGCATGCCGCCGCCGCGGTGACCGGCTGCGCATCGAGGTGCGCGACAACGGTCCGGGGATTGCAACGGAATCACAGGAAATCATCTTCCACGAGTTCGTCCAGCTCGGAAATCCCGAGCGCGCACGCGACAAGGGGCTGGGACTGGGCCTGGCGATCGTGCGCCGCCTCGTCGACCTGCTGGCCCACCGTCTCGAGCTGCGCTCCGCCCCCGGTCGGGGCTCGACCTTCGCGGTCGAGTTGCCCCTGACCGCCCCCGAGGTCGAGGGCCGTCCAGCGGAGGACGCGCGTGCGCTGGGCAGCCTCGACGGGCTGCGCGTCGCGATCGTCGAGGACGACCCGCTGGTCCGCGACGCGATGGCGGGGCTGCTGTCCTCGTGGGATTGCGAGCTGACCATCGCCGGCAGCGCCGAGACCCTGCTCGCGCAACACGCGGCGTCGCCTCAGGGCTTCGACGTCGTGATCACCGACCTCCGCCTGTCCGGTCCCATGGATGGCATCGATCTCGTCGCGGAACTGCGCGCCACGGGCGACGGCACGGGTCCGCAGGCGATCCTCATCAGCGGCGACACCGCGCCCGAGGTGCTCGCCCGCGCCCGCGCGGTCGGCCTGCCGCTGCTCTACAAACCGGTACGCCCGGCCAAGTTGCGCGCCCTGCTCCAGCGCATGCTCGGCGCCAGCTGACACGCTCCGCCACAGCGTTGCATGGCTTCGGTTACTATTGGTCCATTCTCAAGACACAGCCGGGAGAACGCCGATGTCGCAAGATCAGAACGCTCAGGACCCGCTCGAATTCGTCCGCGGCATGTGGAACAGCATGGGCTTCTCCCTGCCGGGCATGGTGACGCCGACGCTCGATGTCGACGAGCTCGACAAGCGCATCGCCGACATGAAGGCGGTCGAGGGCTGGCTCAAGATGAACCTGAACATGCTGCAGATGAGCATCCAGGGCCTGGAGATGCAGCGCGCGGCGATCGCTGCCGTCAAGGCAATGAGCCAGCAGGCCAAGGCCGGCGACGACCAGGCCGACGCCGGCGCCAACCCGTTTGCCGCCGCCGCCGCGATGTGGCCGTGGAACTTCATGAATGGCGAACAGGGCACCGCGGCCGACGCACCACCGTCTGCGTCCGAACCCAAGACGACGCGCAGCACGCGCCGCAAACCCTCCGACGGCAAATAGGCGTCCGCCTTCAATCCGGCACACGGCCCATCCCGCGGATGGGCCATTGTGTTTTCAGATGGCGCCGGCCCCGCGCAGGCGTTCGATATCGGCCGGCGAAAAGCCCGCCTCTGCCAGCACCGTATCGCTGTCCGCGCCGGCGACGGCCGGTGCGGGCCGGGCCGGCACCGCCGGCATCCCGGACAGTCGCACCGGCGGGCCGAACTGCCTGACCCCGCCCACCTCCATGACCATCCCGCGCGCGCGCAACTGCGGGTTGTCGAGGCTCTCCTCCATCGTCAGCACCGGGGTCACGCAGCAATCGACGGCATCGAACACGCCAACCCACTCCGCCTGCGTGCGTGCGCCGAAGATGGCGACCACCTCCGCCCGCGCCGCCGCACCCGCCGCGCCGGTGACCAGGTGCGCCGGCTTCAGGTCGGGACGGCCCAGCGTGTCACACACCAGATGCCAGAACTTTTCCTCCAGCGCGCCGACCGCCATGTAGCGCCCGTCCGCCGTGCGATACACGCCGTAGCACGGCACCTCGCCGGTCAGCAGGTCCTCGCCGCGCGGCCGCACGCGGCCATTGGCCAGCACCTCGGTCAGCGGGAAGATCGCATGCGCCATCACGCCATCGGTCATCGAGACGTCGACGAGACGCCCCTTGCCGCTCGCGCGCGCATCGACCAGGGCCACGAGCACCCCGAACAACGCGCTCATCGTGCCACCGAGGAGGTCGCCCAGTTGCAGGTTGGAGATCGCCGGCGCGCCGCCCGCGGTGCCGATCTGGTCGAGCACGCCAGCGTAGCCGATGTAGTTGATGTCGTGCCCGGCGCGCAGCGCATACGGCCCGGTCTGCCCGTAGCCGGAGATGCTGCAGAACACCAGTCGCGGGTTGATGCGCGCCAGCGCCTCGTAGCCGAGGCCCAGCTTGTCCATCACCCCGGGGCGAAAACCCTCGATCACGATGTCCGCGGTTTCCACCAGCTTCTCGAACGCGGCCTTGCCGTCCGGGTGCTTGAGATCGAGCCGCAGGCTGCGCTTGTTGCGGTTCACCACCTGGTACAGATAGCTGGTGTCGCCCCCCATCGCGCCGAGCGTTCGCGCGTAGTCGCCCGCGCCGGTGTCCTCGATCTTGACGACATCCGCGCCGTAATCGGCGAGATGCTGGGTGGCGAGCGGACCAGGCAGCAGGCGGGTCAGGTCGAGCACGCGCACACCCGCCAGCGGCAGGCGTGCTGAAGCATTCAGGGTATCGGTCATGAGCGTGAAAGCGGCGCCCCGCAGGCGCCGCGCAGAATGAAGACGAAACCGAGCTTACGCGTAGGTGCGCACGTCGTCGATGACCTTGCCATCGTTGGCCAGCGCACCGTTCGGCAGGAAGGCGACCTCGCCACGCAGCTTGGTCACCTCGCGGATGCTGGCCGCGACCGCCGTTGCCAGGGCTTCGCTGCCGCCGCCAGCCACTTCGCACATCAGGGTCATGCGGTCGTTGAGATCGGGGTTGTCCACCACCAGTCGCGCCCGCACGATCTCGGGGTGACGGCGCACCACCTGTGCGATCTGGCCTGGATGCACGAACATGCCCTTGACCTTCGTCGTCTGGTCGGCGCGCCCCATCCAGCCCTTGATGCGCAGGTTGGTGCGACCGCAGGGCGAGCTGCCGGGGAGCAGCGCCGACAGGTCACCGGTGCCGAAGCGCACCAGCGGATAGTCGGGATTGAAGGTGGTGACGACGACCTCGCCCACCTCGCCCGGCGCCACGGGATCGCCGGTGCCCGGACGAACGATCTCGAGCACGATGTCCTCGTCCACCACCAGCCCTTCGCGGGCCTCGGTCTCGTAGGCGATGAGGCCGATATCGGCGGTTGCATAGGCCTGGTAGGCCGAGATGCCACGTGCGGCGAAAGCGTCGCGCAGGCTGGGCGGAAAGGCCTCGCCCGACACGAAGGCCTTGGTGAAGGACAGCTTCACGCCCAGTTCATCCGCCTTGTCCAGCAGGATGCGCAGGAAGGACGGCGTGCCGACGTAGGCATTGGGCTGCAGGTCGGCGATGGCGGCCAGCTGCTGCTCGGTCTGGCCGACCCCGGCCGGGAAGACCGTGCAGCCCAGCGCATGGGCCGCGGTTTCCATCATCGAACCGGCCGGCGTGAAGTGATAGGAGAAGGCGTTGTGCACCAGATCGCCGGCGCGGAAACCTGCGGCGAACAGCGCCCGCGCCAGGCGGTAGTAGTCGGGACGCGCCCCTTCGGGTTCGTACAGCGGCCCGGGCGACGCAAACACGCGACGGCAGGCACTGCCCCAGCCGACGGCGGCAAAGCCGCCGAACGGGCGCGCCGCCTTCTGCATCTCCAGCAGTTCCGACTTTCGTGTCACCGGCAAGGTGGCGAGCGCCGACCGGCTCGTCACCGAGTCGGGTTCGACGTCCGCCAGCAGGCGGCCGAAAGCCGGCGCACCGGCACGGGCGTGGGCGATCTGCGCCGGCAGTCGCTCCATCAGCTCGCGCTCGCGCGCTTCGGGGGGGCGGGTTTCCCGCGTGTCGTAGAAGTTCATGTCGGCATCCCTGCTCGATGCAATGTGGTGTTCCGTCTTACCTGCCGCCCTTTCGGCCGGTTCAGCTCAGCCAGCGCTTGCGCCGGCGGTAGTGCTTGATCTCGCGGAAGCTCTTGCGCCCTTCGCCCGACAGGCCGAGGTAGAACTCCTTCACGTCCTCGTTGTTCGACAGCTCGCTGGCGGCGCCTTCCATCACGATGCGGCCGTTCTCCATGATGTAGCCGAAGTCGGCATAGCGCAGCGCGACCATGGTGTTCTGTTCAGCGAGCAGGAAGCTCACCTTCTCCTTGGCGTTCAGATCCTTGACGATCTCGAACACCTCCTCGACGATCAGCGGCGCGAGGCCCATCGAGGGTTCGTCCAGCAGCACCAGACGAGGCTTGGCCATCAACGCACGGCCAATCGCGCACATCTGCTGTTCACCGCCGGACGTGTAGGCCGCCTGGCTGTTGCGACGCGTCTTCAGGCGCGGGAAGTAGTTGTAGACCTTCTCCAGCGTTTCCTCGACGGCCGCCTTGCCGTCGGTGCGGGTGTAGGCGCCGGTGCGCAGGTTCTCCTCGATCGTCAGGTGGCCGAAGCAGTGGCGGCCTTCCATGACCTGCACCACGCCGCGCTTGACGAGGTCCGCCGGCGTCATCGCCTCGACGCGCTCGCCCTTGTACTCGACCGAGCCCTTCGTCACCTCGCCGCGCTCACCCTTCAGCAGGTTGCTGACCGCGCGCAGCGTGGTCGTCTTGCCGGCGCCGTTGCCGCCGAGCAGGGCCACGATGCTGCCCTCCTGCACCGACAGGGACACGCCCTTCAGGACGAGGATCACGTGGTTGTAGATGACCTCGATGTTGTTGACGCTGAGGAATGCTGAGTTCGGAGCGTTCATCTCGAATTCCAGGCAATGGCCCCCGCACCCTGCGGCACGGGGGCATGTTTCAACTTACTGCGCGCACTGCTCGGCGGTACGGCGCTGGATGTTCTTCTCGGCCGCGTACTTGGACGCAGCCTCGAGCACCATCGGGCGCAGCACCTTGTCGTCGGCCTGGTACCAGTCGGACGTGAAGCCCCACTTCGAGCCGTCCCAGGTGTGGACGCGAACCCACGACGAGCCCATGTGGTCCGTGCAGGTCGTCTGGACCGGGCGCATCACGCCGGCAAAGCCCATCCCGTCAAGCTTGGCCTGATCGAGGTTGAGGTTCTCCAGACCCCAGCGCACCTGCTCGCCGGTCATGACCTTGCCCTTGCCGTAGCGCTCCTGCGCCTGGCGCACGCCCTCGACACCCAGCATGGCGGAGATCAGGCCGCGCATGTAAAGCACGGAACCGACTTCTTCCTTCGGACCCGTACCCTGGCCCTTGTCATGCAGCGCGGCGAGGATGTCCTTGACGACCTTGCTGTTCGGCTCGGCGCCATGCTGCAGCGCGAGCGCGCTGTAGCCCTTGGCACCGGCGCCGACGTCCTTGACGTCCGGTTCGGCACCGGCCCACCAGATGCCCAGCATCTTCTCGCGCGGGTAGCCGGTGGCCTGGGCTTCCTTGATGGCGGTGGAGTTCATCACGCCCCAGCCCCACAGCAGCACATGGTCGGGACGGTCGCGGCGGATCTGCAGCCAGGTGGCCTTCTGCTCAACGCCCGGGTGGGCGACGGGCAGCAGCTGCAGGTCGAAGCCGTGCAGCTTGGCGCGCTCCTGCAGCACCGGGATCGGCTCCTTGCCGAACGGGCTGTCGTGGTAGACTAGGGCGATCTTCTTGCCCTTGAGCTTGTCCAGCCCGCCTTCCTGCTGGCCGATGTGCTGGATGGCAACGTCGGCGCCCACCCAGTACGAGCCCAGCAGCGGGAAGTTCCAGGCGAACACCGAACCGTCCTGCGATTCGCTGCGGCCGTAGCCGGCAGTGATCAGCGGAATCTTGTCGACCGCGGCCTTGTCGGTCAGTGCGAAGGTGACGCCCGTCGACAGACTCTGGAACAGGGTGGCGTTCTTGCCCTTCAGGCGCTCGTAGCATTCCACGCCACGGTCAGTGGCATAGCCGAACTCGCATTCCTCGAACGACAGCTTCACGCCGTTGATGCCGCCCTGCGAATTGATGAACTTCAGGTAATCGACATAGCCGTTCGCCCAGGGGTTGCCGTTGGCGGCATAGGCGCCGGTGCGATACACCAGCACGGGGAAGAACTGTTCCTGCGCCTGGGCGTTGGCGGCAGGCGAGAACACGGCGGACGACAGCCCCACCGAGGCAATGGCAGCCGCAAGGGCCAGGGAACGGAATTTCATGAGTCTCCTCCTTGTAATAAGCATCATGGGCACTGCGAACGGCACTGCATCAATGCGGGAAAGGCCACAGACGCAGTTTCTGCTTGGCGATCGACCACAGTCGGGCGAGGCCATGCGGCTCGACGATCAGGAAGAAAATGATCAGCGAACCAAAGATGATGAACTCGGCATGCGAGATGCTGGCAGTCGACACCGTCACACCCACCAGGCTGCCGAGGAAAGGCAGGAACTGGTTCAGGAAGATCGGCAGGACCACGATGAAGGCGGCGCCGAAGAAGCTGCCCATGATCGAACCCATGCCACCGATGATGACCATGAACAGCAGCTGGAAGGAGCGATCGACCGAGAACGCCGCCGGCTCCCACGAACCCAGGTGCACGAAGCCCCACAGCGCACCCGCCACACCGACGACAAAGGAGCTGACCGCGAAGGCCGACAGCTTGGCGTACATCGGGCGGATGCCAATCACCTCGGCGGCCACGTCCATGTCGCGGATCGCCATCCACTGGCGGCCGATGGTCGCGCGGGTCAGGTTCTTGGCCAGCAGCGCGAACACCACGACGAAGGCCAGGCAGAACAGGTACTTCTCGGCCGGCGAGTCGATGATCCAGCCGAAGGCGTCGAGCTTGGCGACCGACACCGAACCCGAGCTGGAGTTGTTGGTGAACCAGCCGATGCGCAGGAAGGCCCAGTCGCACAGGAACTGCGCGGCCAGCGTCGCCACCGCAAGGTAGAGGCCGCGCACCCGCAGGCTGGGAATGCCGAACAGGATGCCGAAGCCCGCCGCCGCCACACCGCCGAGCAGCATTGCGAGGATGAGCGGCATGCCGTCGATGCGCACCATGAAGTTGTATGCGGCATACGCCCCGATCGCCATGAAGGCGCCCGCGCCCAGCGTGATCTGGCCGCAGTAGCCCACCAGCAGGTTCACCCCCAGCGCCGCCAGCGACAGCACAAGGAAGGGAATCAGCACGGCGCGGAACAGGTACTCGTCCGCGAGGAGCGGCACGCCGATGGCGGCGAAGGCGATCAGGCCGAGGACGAACCACTTGTCCTGGGCAATGGTGAAGATCTGTTGGTCGGCCAGGTAGCTCGTCTTGAACTGGCCATTCTCACGATAAATCACAGTGTGTTCTCCAGGTCAGACGCGGTTGATGATCTTCTCGCCGAACAGGCCCTGCGGCCGGAACAGCAGCACGATGAGCGCCATCACGTAGGCGAACCAGATCTCGATGCCGCCACCCACCATCGGTCCGAGATAGACCTCGGACAGCTTCTCGCCGACACCGATGATCAGGCCGCCGACGATCGCGCCCGGCACCGAGGTCAGGCCGCCGAGGATCACCACCGGCAGGGCGCGCAGCGCAACGGTGACGAGCGAGAACTGCACGCCCATCTTGGAGCCCCAGATGATGCCGGCCACCAGCGCCACCAGACCTGCCACGCACCACACGATCACCCAGGTCTTGTTCAGCGGGATGCCCACCGACTGCGCGGCCTGGTGGTCGTCCGCCACCGCGCGCAGCGCACGGCCGATCGCGGTCTTCTGGAAGAAGATGGTGAGACCGCCCACCAGCACCGCCGCCAGCGCCGCGGCGATGAAGTCTTCCTTGTTGATCATGACGCCGCCTTCGATCAGGCCTTCGAACATGATCACCGGGTCCTTCGGCATGCCGACGTTGATCGAGTAGATCTCGCTGCCGAAGAAGGTCTGGCCGAGGCCCTCGAGCACGTAGGCGATGCCCAGCGTGACCATCAGCAGCGTCGCGCCTTCCTGGTTCACCAGCTTGCGCAGCACGAAGCGCTCCACGCCCCACGCCACGATGAACATCACCACGCCGGCACCGATGATGCCGATCACGTTGGCCAGGAACAGGCTGTCACCGCCCAGCGCGGCGTTGGCCCATTCGGAGAAGCGCGCCATCGCGAGCGCCGCCACCAGCACCATCGCGCCCTGGGCGAAATTGAACACGCCGGAGGCCTTGAAGATGAGTACGAAGCCCAGGGCGACCAGCGAGTACAGCATGCCGGTCATCAGCCCGCCCAACATCGTTTCGATAAAGAATCCCATGTCCCGCTCCGCTCAGTGACCGCTGCCCAGATAGGCGTTGATGACGTCCTGGTTGTTCCGGACTTCGTCCGGCGTCCCGTCGCCGATCTTCTTGCCGTAGTCGAGCACCACGACGCGGTCGGAGATGTCCATCACGACGCCCATGTCGTGTTCGATCAGCACGATGGTGGTGCCGAACTGGTCGCTGATGTCGAGGATGAAGCGGCACATGTCCTGCTTTTCCTCGACGTTCATGCCGGCCATCGGCTCGTCGAGCAGCAGGATCTGCGGCTCCATCGCCAGCGCGCGACCGAGGTCGACGCGCTTCTGCAGGCCGTAGGGCAGCGCGCCCACCGGCGTCTTACGGATGTGCTGGATCTCGAGGAAGTCGATGATCTCCTCGACCTTCTCGCGGTGCGCAATCTCCTCGTTGCGTGCCGCGCCGATCCACAGGGCCTGCTGGAAGATGTTGGTCTTCATCTTCAGGGTGCGGCCGGTCATGATGTTGTCCAGCACGCTCATGCCCTTGAACAGCGCGATGTTCTGGAAGGTGCGCGCGATGCCCTGCTGCGCCGCCATGTGCGGCTCCATCTTCTTGCGCTCCTCGCCACGGAACATGATCTTGCCTTCCTGCGGGTGATACACGCCGTTGATCACGTTCAGCATCGAGCTCTTGCCGGCACCGTTGGGGCCGATGATGGCGCGGACCTCATGCTCGCGGATGTTGAAGCTGATGTCGGTCAGCGCTTTCACGCCGCCGAAACGCAGCGAGATGTTCTGCAGGTCCAGGATCACGTCGCCGAAGCGGCGGCCCGGCTGGGCAACGGCTGCGGGGTTCATGTCGGTCATGTTCATTCCTCGTTTCCTCAGGCCGCGCGCTGGCCGGCCTGCGGCGCAAAGGTCTTCACTTCCTCGATGCGCAGGTCGGCGGAGACCTTGCCGGTACGGCCGTCCTCGTACTTGACCTGGGTCTCGATGAACTGGCTCTTCCTGCCCTCGAACATTGCGTCGACCAGCACGCCGTACTTCTCGGCGATGAAGTTGCGGCGCACCTTGCGCGTGCGGGTCAGCTCGCCGTCGTCGGCATCGAGTTCCTTGTGCAGCACCAGGAAGCGCTTGATCTGCGCGCCGCTCATCTTCGGATCGGTCGCGAGGTCGGCATTGACCTTCTCGACGCAGTCACGGATGAGCTCATACACCGCCGACTGCTGGGCAAGGTCGGCATAGCCGGAGTAGGCCATGCCCTTCTTCTCCGCCCAGTTGCCCACCGCCTCGAGGTCGATGTTGATGAAGGCGGTGACGAAGTCCATACCGTTGCCGAAGGTCACCGCTTCCTTGATGTGCTGGAAGAACTTGAGCTTGTTCTCGATGTAGTTGGGCGCGAACATCGAGCCGTTCGACATCTTGCCGACGTCCTTGGCGCGGTCGATGATCTTCAGGTGGCCGTCCTCGTCGAAGTAGCCCGCGTCGCCGGTCATGAAGTAGCCCTCGGCGTTGATCGACTCGGCGGTGGCGTCCGGGCGCTTGTAGTAGGCCTTCAGCAGCATCGGCCCCTTCACCAGGATCTCGCCGTTGTCGGCCAGCTTGACCTCGACGAAGGGCGCGGGCTTGCCCACCGAATCCAGCTTGATCTGGCCATCGGGCTGCAGGCACACGTAGGCGCAGGTTTCGGTCTGGCCGTAGAGCTGCTTGAGGTTGATGCCGATCGAGCGGTAGAAGCGGAACAGGTCCGGCCCGATCGCCGCGCCGGCGGTGTAGGCCACGCGGATGCGGCTCATGCCGAGCACGTTCTTGAGCGGGCCATATACCAGCAGGTTGCCCAGCCAGTACTGGAAACGGTCGCCCCCCGACACCGGCTTGCCGTCGAGGATGTCGGCGCCGCAGCGGCGGGCGACGTCCATGAAATGATGGAAGATCTTGCGCTTGAGGCTGCCGGCGTCCTCCATGCGGATCATGACCTGGGTCAGCAGGTTCTCGAACACGCGCGGCGGGGCGAAGTAGTAGGTGGGGCCGATCTCGCGCAGGTCGGTCATCACCGTCTCGCCGGATTCCGGGCAGTTGATGGTGAAACCGGCCACGGTCGCCTGGGCGAAGGAGAACAGGTGGTCGCCCACCCAGGCCATCGGCAGGTACGAGAGGATGTCCTCCTGGTCGGTGAGCCTGTCGAACTGCATGCCGCCGCGCGCCGCCGAGATGAAGGCCTCGTGCGTCTGGCACACGCCCTTGGGCTTGCCGGTGGTACCCGAGGTGTACAGCATCACCGAGATGTCGTCGGGCGAACCCTTGGCGATCTCGCCGTCGAGAAAGTCCGGCTGGTTGCGGTCGTGGATGCGCCCCATCTCCTGCAACTCGTCCAGCCCCATCAGCAGGGTCTGGGTGTAGTGGCGCATGCCGCGGGCGTCGTCGTAGATGACGTGCTCGAGCAACGGCGCTTCGCCGGCGATCTCGAGCATCTTGTCCACCTGCTCCTGGTCCTCGACGATGGCGAACTTGATCTCGGCGTCCTGCAGCACATAGACCATTTCCTGCGCCACGGCGTCCTGGTACATCATCACCGGAATGCCGCCGAGGCACTGGCAGGCCGCCACCGACCAGTACAACCGCGGCCGGTTGTCGCCGACGATGGCAATGCGGTCGCCGCGCTTGAAGCCCAGTTGCGCCAGCCCGCAGGCGATCGCCCGCACGTTCTCGGCCACCTGCGCCCAGCTATAGGTCTGCCAGATGCCGTATTTCTTTTCGCGCATGGCGGGCCGTTGCGGCCGCACCTGCGCATGGTGCATCAGGTAACGCGGAAAGGTATCCAGCCCCCCTTCCTGCCCTGCATTCCGCACTTGCTTGTCGGACATGCCCCTTTCTCCTCCGGTGTCGTGCTGCCTGTCTCCTCACCCGTCCCCCTCGGCTTGTTCTGCGGGGCCGGACGCGACACGGCGTGCTGCCCGTGTCGATTCAGGCTGCAGTCTCGCAAGGCATGTTTGCGCAACTGTTTGTGGAATGTACTGAATTGTTGCAATTGCCGGGCCGACCCGGCGCAGCGCCGGGCGAAGGCGTCCGGCGCTCGAATCGCGCTAGACTGCGGGTCACGCCGAACCCTGCGCAAGAGGTCGCCGATGGAACACAAGGTCTTCACCAAACCGGTCCATGTCACCACCTGGATGGGCGTCTTCCTGGCCCTGGTCGCGGTGCTCGCCGCAGTGCTGGTGCCACAGCTCAAGCACGCCTTCCTGGCCAATGCCGCCTTCAATGGCCTGATCGTGTTCGTGCTGGCGATCGGCATCGCAGTGAACCTGCGCCAGGTCTGGCGCCTGCAGCGTGAGGTGCTGTGGATCGAGGCCTTCCAGCAACACCCGGATGCCACGGCCGACACCCCGCGGCCCACGCTGCTGGCACCCATGGCGCGGCTCCTGTCGAGCCGCAAGCGCGGCCAGTTCCACCTGTCGCCGGCGTCGATGCGCACGCTGCTCGACAGCGTGCAGATCCGCCTGGAGGAGCAGCGCGACCTGTCACGCTACCTCATCGGCCTGCTGATCTTCCTCGGCCTGCTCGGCACCTTCTGGGGCCTGCTCGTCACGATCCGCTCCATCGGCGAGATCATCGGCAACATGAGCGTGGGCAGCGATCCCGTGGCGATGTTCGAAGCGCTCAAGACCAAGCTCGACGCGCCGCTGGGCGGCATGGCCACCAGCTTCTCGACCTCGCTGTTCGGCCTGGCCGGCTCGCTGATCGTCGGTTTCCTCGACCTGCAGTCGGGCCATGCACAGAACCGCTTCTACAACGAACTGGAAGAATGGCTGTCGCACATCACCCGCCTGCCTTCGGGCACCGGCATCGAAGGCGAGGCGAGCGTACCCGCTTACGTGCAGGCCCTGCTGGAACAGACCGCCGAGGGCCTGGACCGCATGCAGCGCTCCTCGGCCGAATCCGAGCGCGAGCGCCGCACCACCGCGGAACACCTCGCCGAGCTCAACACCCAGCTTGGCCGCCTGGCCGAACTCATCGGCCGCGAATCGCGTGACCTGTCCGCCCTGTCGGCCTCGCAGGACGAGTTGCGCGGCCTGATCCGCCAGCTCGCCCAGCAGCCGGCACAAGGCGCGCAGTTCTCGGAAGACCTGCGCGCCGAACTGCGCCTGCTGTCGCGCACCATCGCCGCCGCCCTGGGCGGTGCAGGCAGCCAGAAGGCGGACTGAGCCATGGCCCGCCTGTCCCGCCGCCGCGCGCTGGACTTCTGGCCCGGCTTCGTCGACGCCCTCGCCTCGCTGCTGATGGTGTTGGTGTTCGTGATCCTGATCTTCGTCATCGGCCAGTTCGTGCTCGCCGACGCGGTGAGTGGACGCGACCGCGCGCTGGCGCAACTCAACGCCGAACTCGCAGCCCTGGCGAAGACGCTCAGCCTGGAGCAGTCGGCCCGGGAACTGGCCGACGTCCGGGTGGGCGAACTGAGTGCCTCGCTCGCCGGTTCCGAGCGCGAGCGCGAAGCCCTGTCCACCGAGTTGCTCAGCGCCCGCGGCGAACTACATGCCGCACAGGATGAAGCCAAGGCGCAGCGCGAGGAAGCCGCCCGCCTGTCCGCCGACATCGCCGCGCTGGCGCGGCTCAAGAGCGAACTCGAGGCCGAGGTCGCGCGCCTCGCCAGCGCCCTCGACACCTCGGAACGCGGCCTCAAGGAGCAGACCGCGATGTCGGAGCAGGCGATCGCCCAGGTCGAACTGCTCAACCGCCAGCTGGCGGCGGTGCGCACCCAGCTCGAACAGCTCAACGCCGCGCTCGCGGTCGCCGAGGCTGCGGCCCGCGACAAGGACCTGAAGATCGAGGAGCTAGGCCGCGAGCTCAACCTGGCGCTGGCCGCCCGGGTGAAGGAGCTGGCGCGCTACCGCTCCGAGTTCTTCGGCCGCCTGCAGGCGGTGCTCGGCAATCGCAAGGACATCCAGATCGTCGGCGACCGCTTCGTGTTCTCGAGCGAGGTGCTGTTCCCGACCGCCTCGGACGAGGTCAGCGCGGAAGGCATGATTCAGCTCACGCGGCTGGCCGAGACGCTGAAGACGCTGTCGGCAGAGATCCCGGCCGACCTGCCCTGGGTGCTGCAGGTCGACGGCCACACCGACCGCCGGCCGATCTCAACGGCGCGCTTCCCGTCGAACTGGGAACTCTCCACCGCGCGCGCGCTGGCCATCGTCAAGTTCCTGCGTAGCCAGGGCATTCCCCCGCAACGGCTGGCGGCGACAGGCTATGGGGAATTCCATCCGCTGGATTCGCGCAACGCCGAGGACGCCTACGCCCGCAACCGCCGCATCGAACTGAAGCTGACGAGCCGCTGAGGCGAAGCCGCGCCGCTCAGCCCTGCGGCGGACGGCGGGCGTCCTCGAGATCCTTCACCACCACCGACAGGGCCTCGGTCGAGATCAGCACCTCGACCAGCGACAACACCAGGGACAGCGCCAGCGTGAGGATGCTGGCGCCGAACAGCAGCTTGCCGGGCAACTCGGACTCCATGAACAGCGCGAACATCGACAGGGCGCACAGCAGGAAGCTGAGCACGCCGAAGCTCTGCATGTACTTCGTCAGCAGAATGCGGCGCTTGAGGCCCGGCAACTGGCGCTGGACAAGATCCGCGCTTCGATCGGTCGAGACATTCAGCTGGCGGATCACCTGGGCCAGCGTCAGGAAGCGGTTGGTATAGGCGAGCAGAAGCAGCGAGATGGCCGGAAAGAGCAGCGCGGGCGTGGTCAGATTCATCATGCGGCGAGTGTAACCCGAGCCCGGCCGGCAGCCTCCGCCACCGCCCTCGGCGCCATCGCCCACACCGCCGCGCCACGGCACGGTGCGTTCGCTTTAGACCTTGACCCGCGCCAGGGCTGCATCCAGGGCGCTGGACACCTCGGCAAGCCCGCGCGAGGTATCGGCGATCCCGGTCACGGCCATCGCGGAATCCTCGGCGCGCCGGGCGATGTCCTCGACACTGCCGGCGATCGCGGCGGCAGCGCTCGCCTGTTCCCGCGTCGCCAACTGGATTCCGTCGCTGAGGCGCAGGCTGTTCTCCGCAGACTCGCGGATTTCCGTCAGCGCAGCGAGCGCCTCCTGGATCAGGCCCACGCTGAACTGGACGCGGGCGCTTCCGGACTCGGCACTGCGGACCGCCGCGAGGGTGTCGGTGTGCAGCGACTCGATGATGGCGCCGATCTCCACCGTTGCCGTGGTCGTCCGCTCCGCCAGCTTGCGCACCTCGTCCGCCACCACCGCGAAACCGCGCCCCTGCTCGCCCGCCCGCGCCGCCTCGATCGCCGCGTTCAGCGCGAGCAGGTTGGTCTGGTCGGCGATCTCCTTGATCACGGTGGCGATCTTGCCGATCTCCTCCGACGACAGGCGCAGTCTGTCCATGGTCGCCGTCGTCTCGCTGACTGCCTGCGCGAGTTGCTCGATCTCGCTCACCGCATGGCCCGCCTGCTCCATGCCTTCGGCCGCCATGCGTCGCGTCTCGCGCGCAGCCCCGGCCGACGCCACGGCATTCTCGGCCACCTCGCCGACAACCACGGTTACCTGCTCGACGGCAGCGGCGGTATTGGACGCCGAATCGCTGGTCCCCGCGGCGCTGTCCGAGACATGGTCGCTCGATCGTTGCAGCGTGCGCGACTCCGCCACGATCCGGGCGCCCGCTTCGCGCACGTTGATCATGATCGCCTGCAGGTTCGCCATCATCGCGTTGTAGGCGTCGCCGATGGCTTGCAACTCCCCACCTCCCTGAAGGCGTGCGATACGTCTCAGGTCACCATCCTGCTGTGTCGCAGCCATCGTCTCACGCAGGCGCGACAGGTCTGCGGACATGCCGCGCACCACGCCGAACTGCAGCCACGCGCCGACGAGCAGGGCCAGCGCCAGCACGCCCCACAACCATGCGTCAGGCAGCGCAGCGCCACTCAGCGCGGCCGCGGCGAGGAACGCGGCCGCCGCCGTCATGACGCCAAGCCCGCAACCGAAACGCCCCACCAGCGACCAGTTCGTCAGTCGCCCGAGCATTCCGGCACGGACCACGCGGCCGTCACGCACATCGAACTTGCCGGGACTGGCGCGCATGCGGCGGTAGGCCGCATCGACCCGCGCGATGACCTCGCGATCCGGTCGGCGGCGAACCGATTCGTAGCCCACCACCTCGCCGTTCTCCCTCACCGGCGACGCGAAGGCGTGCACCCAGTAGTACCCGCCATCCTTGCGCCGATTCTTGACGTAGCCGCTCCAGGACATACCGGCCTTCAAGGCACGCCACAGGTCCGCAAAGGCCTCCGGCGGCATGTCGGGATGGCGAACGATGTTGTGCGGCTGTCCGATCAGCTCGTTGCGGTCGAATCCGGACAGTGCGACGAACAGATCGTTTGCCACCTCGATTCGCCCGGCACGATCCGTCCGGCTGTAGATGAACTCCCCGTCGGGGACGATGGTTTCGTCCGAGCTGACTGGTTGGTTGATGCGCATTTATTCCTCCCTCGGGTACTTGCATCCTTCACATACGGCGCATCCTGGTACCACGAGGGCATTCCTTGAGCGTGCACGTGCATATGGCTGCGGATTTTGCGCCATATCAAGGAAATGCCAAGCGAAACACGCCACGTACAGGCAAAAAAAACGGCGCCGAAGCGCCGTGTCCCATTAGGGAGAGGGGAAGCCGGGAGAGACTGTCCGTTACATGCTGCGGCGGTACTGGCCGCCGACCTTGTAGAGCGCATCGGTGATCTGACCCAGCGAGCAGTAGCGCACCGCGTCGACCAGCACCTCGAAAACGTTGGAATTGGTGATCACGGCCTGCTGCAGCTTGGCCTGCCACTTGGGCGCCTCGGCCTTGTTGCGGGCATGGAAGTCGGCCAGGCGCTTCAACTGGCCCTGCTTCTCTTCCTCGGTCGAGCGCGCCAGCTCGATCTCCTGCTGGGCCTGGCCCTTCGGGTTGAGGAAGGTGTTCACGCCGATGATCGGGTAGGAGCCGTCGTGCTTCTTGTGTTCGTAGTAGAGCGACTCCTCCTGGATCTTGCCGCGCTGGTAGCCGGTTTCCATCGCACCCAGCACGCCGCCGCGGCTGGCGATGGCCTCGAACTCCTTGAGCACGGCTTCTTCGACGAGATCGGTGAGTTCCTCGATGATGAAGGCGCCCTGGTTCGGGTTCTCGTTCTTGGCCAGGCCCCACTCGCGGTTGATGATGAGCTGGATCGCCATCGCACGGCGCACGGACTCTTCGGTCGGCGTGGTGATCGCCTCGTCGTAGGCGTTGGTGTGCAGCGAGTTGCAGTTGTCGTAGATCGCGATCAGCGCCTGCAGCGTGGTGCGGATGTCGTTGAAGTCCATCTCCTGCGCGTGCAGCGAGCGGCCCGAGGTCTGGACGTGATACTTCAGCTTCTGGCTGCGCTCATTGGCGCCGTACTTGTTCTTCATCGCCACCGCCCAGATGCGGCGGGCGACGCGGCCGATCACCGAGTACTCCGGGTCCATGCCGTTGCTGAAGAAGAAGGACAAGTTGGGCGCGAAGTCGTCGATGTGCATGCCGCGCGCGAGGTACGACTCCACGTAGGTGAAGCCGTTCGACAGCGTGAAGGCGAGCTGGCTGATCGGGTTCGCACCGGCTTCGGCGATGTGATAGCCGGAGATCGACACCGAATAGAAATTCTGCACCTTGTTATGGACGAAGTACTCCTGGATGTCGCCCATCATCTTCAGCGCGAATTCGGTGCTGAAGATGCAGGTGTTCTGGCCCTGGTCTTCCTTCAGGATGTCGGCCTGCACCGTGCCGCGCACGGTCGACAGCGTCCAGGCCTTGATCTTGGCGTACTCGTCCTCGGTCGGGTCGCGGCCGTTGTCGGCCTTGAACTTGGCGATCTGCTGGTCGAGCGCGGTGTTGAAGAAGAAGGCGAGGATGATCGGCGCCGGGCCGTTGATCGTCATCGACACCGAAGTGGTCGGCGCGCACAGGTCGAAGCCGTCGTACAGCACCTTCATGTCGTCGAGCGTGGCGATGGACACGCCGGAGTTGCCGATCTTGCCGTAGATGTCCGGACGCGGATCCGGGTCGCAGCCGTACAGGGTCACCGAGTCGAAGGCGGTCGACAGGCGGTGCGCCGGCATGCCTTCCGAGACCCGCTTGAAGCGGCGGTTGGTGCGGAAGGCGTCGCCCTCGCCCGCGAACATGCGGGTGGGGTCCTCGCCCTCGCGCTTGAACGCGAACACGCCGGCGGTGTAGGGGAAGGAGCCGGGAACGTTCTCCTTCATCAGGAACTTGAGCGTCTCACCCTCGTCCTCGAAGCTGGGCAGCGCGACCTTGCGGATCTTGCTGCCGGCCAGCGAGGTGTGCGTGAGCTGGGTGCGGATCTCCTTGTCGCGGATCTTCACCACGTACTCGTCGGCGGCGTACAGCGCCTTCTCGGTCGGCCACTGCTCCAGCAGCTTCTTCGCTGCCGGGGTGAGCTCACCGTCCTTCCAGTTGATCAGCTCGTCGAACGAGCCGGCGTCCTTGCCGCACTGCTCGAACAGCCCCTTGGCAATCTTCAGCGACTGGCGCTCGCGTGCGACGCGGGCCTGCTGCTCGACGTGCTTGTGATAGCCACGGACCGTGTCGGCGATCTCGGCGAGGTAGCGGATGCGCTCGGCGGGGACGATGGCACGGCCTTCCGAGGACGCCTTCACGCTCACTGCAGGCAGCTTGCTCTTGGCGGCCTTCAGGCCCTTTCCGACCAGGGCCGGCAGCACGGCCTGGTACAACGCGGTGACGCCATCATCGTTGAAGCGCGCCGCCATGGTGCCGAAGACCGGCATCTCGTCGGTGTTCTGGCTGAACAGCTCGCGGTTGCGCTGGTACTGCTTGCGCACGTCGCGCAGCGCGTCCTGCGCGCCCTTGCGGTCGAACTTGTTGATGGCGACGAAGTCGGCGAAGTCGAGCATGTCGATCTTCTCGAGCTGGCTGGCGGCGCCGAACTCGGGGGTCATCACGTACAGCGACAGATCGACGAAGGGCACGATCGCTGCGTTGCCCTGGCCGATGCCGGAGGTCTCGACGATCACCAGGTCGAAACCGGCCAGCTTGCATGCGGCGATGACTTCGGGCAGCGCGGCCGAGACTTCGGAGCCGGTGTCGCGGGTGGCGAGCGAGCGCATGTAGATGTTGTCGTGCTCGATCGCGTTCATGCGGATGCGGTCGCCCAGCAGCGCGCCGCCGGTGCGCTTGCGCGAGGGGTCGATCGACACGATGGCGAGCTTGAGCTTGTCGTCCTGGTCGAGACGGAAGCGGCGCACCAACTCGTCGGTCAGCGAGGACTTGCCCGCGCCGCCGGTGCCGGTGATGCCCAGCGTCGGCACCTCGGTCTTGGCCGCGGCGTCGATCAGCGCCTTCTTGACGTCGTCGCCGTAGCCGCCGTTCTCGAGCGCGGTGATGATGCGCGACAGCGCACGGCGATCGCCGGCGGCCAGCGCCTTCAGCACCGCGTCGGCCTTCTGCGGCGCAGCCTTGGTGATGTCGGTGTCGCAGCGCTCGACCACGCTGTTGATCATGCCCTGCAGGCCCATCTTGGCGCCGTCTTCGGGCGAGAAGATATGGGTGACGCCGTACTCGTGCAGTTCCTTGATCTCGGCCGGCACGATCACGCCGCCACCGCCGCCGAAGACCTTGATGTGCTCGCCGCCGTTGGCCTTGAGCAGATCGATCATGTACTTGAAGAACTCGACGTGGCCGCCCTGGTAACTCGTGATGGCGATGCCCTGCACGTCTTCCTGCAGCGCGGCATTGACGATCTCGCCCACCGAACGGTTGTGGCCAAGGTGGATGACCTCGGAGCCGGTCGACTGCAGGATGCGGCGCATGATGTTGATCGAGGCATCGTGGCCGTCGAACAGCGCCGCGGCGGTAACGAAACGCACCTTGTTCTTCGGCTTGTAGGGCTGCAGCTTGTGCGCAACGCTCAGGTCGGTCATGTCGGTCTTCCCCCGGACGTGTTGATGATGGTGGTGCTGCTGTTATGGCCTGAATGGTAGAAGGCACCCGGCGCCTTTGCCATTGCGCTTGCCGACGGCAATCATGCAAAATCCGCCAATCTTCGATGCAGCACGGCGCCTACCCGTCCCCTCCCACACCATGCTCCCGAACAAGCGCGAACGACAGCGCGGTCATCGCCAGGCAGCCCGAAATCAAGCCACTGTGGCGATGGGCTTCGTCGACGGCATGCTGTCGGGCCTGCGCCGCCGGGGACACGACCCCACCGCGCTGCTGACCGCGACCGGCATCAGCCTTGCAGATGTCGCCAGCCGCGTCCCGGTCGACCGCTATGCCGCGCTCTACAACCTGATCATCGCCGAACTCGACGACGAGGCCTTCGCCCTGTTCTCGCGCCCGATGCCCACCGGCAGCTTCGAGTTCCTGTGTCGCGGCATGCTGGGCGCGACGACGCTCGACGACGCCCTGGCGCGGGCCTGCCGCTTCCTGCGCATCGTGCTGCCCGACCTGCGGGTGAGCGTCCGCCGTGACGGCACGCGCGCCGAGCTCGAGATCGCGGAGACGCAGCCCGTGTTCGCCGGGCGCGAAGACCCGGCCCGCGTCTTCGCCTTCGAATGGCTGCTGCGACTGGTGCATGGCGTGGCCTGCTGGTTCGTCGGCCGCGGCCTCGCGCTCGACAGCGTGCGCTTTCCCTACGCCCGGCCGGCGCATGCCGACGACTACGCGCTTGTCTATACCGAACGCTCGAGCTTCGAAGGCGACACCCTGCTGGCCCGCTTCCACGACAACCTGCTCGACCTCCCCATCCGGCGCGACGACGCCGCGCTCGGCCGCTTCCTGGAAGGCGCACCGGGCCGCATCTCGATGCTCTATCGCCGCGACCGCGAGATGGTGCTGCGGGTGCGCGACCTGCTGCGCGCCGCGCTGCCGGAGAACCTGTCGATCGAACAGGTCGCACAGCAGTTGCACCTGTCGACCCGCACCCTGCACCGCCGGCTCGAGGACGAGGGCTCCAGTTTCCGCCTGATCAAGGAAGCCACGCGGCGCGACATCGCCTACGCGCGCCTGACGAAGACCGCGCAGCCGATTGCCCAGCTGGCGGCGGACCTGGGCTACGCCGACACCTCCACCTTCTACCGGGCCTTCGTCGCGTGGTCGGGACAGTCGCCCGAGCAGTTCCGCAGCCAGCTGGCCGCACGACACGGCGCCATGACAGGCGGGAAGCCCCAGAGAGGCGAACGGCGATAACGTTGACGTAAACGTCATCGTTTCGTCAGGATGCCGGATTGACGCGGCTTGCCAAGGATGTGACGCCTGCCCTGCCCGGCAGCGACGAACTGTGCAACCATTGGTCAGAAGACACGCGAGAGACACAGGAGGCGCGCCCGGATCATGGCGAAAGCAGTCGAGGACGAACTTCAGTTGACCGCATCGTCGCCCGAGCAGCGCCGCCGCTACGACCTGCTGATGGCGGGTCTCGACCTGCTGGATCAGGCCATCGCCGTGTTCGATGCGTCGCCGAAGCTGGTGACCTGGAACAAGGCGCTGCTGCGCCTGCTCGACTTCCCGGAATCGCTGGTCCGCGTCGGCACGCCGTTCGAGGCCTTCGTGCGCTTCAACGCCGAGCGCGGCGAATACGGCGAAGGCGACATCGAGAAGCTCGTCGCCGCGCGCATGGCCTCGGCCCGCGCCTTCGAACCGCACTACGTCGAACGCGTACGCCCCAACGGGCGCGTGCTGGCCGTACGCGGCGTGCCGATCCCCAACCTGGGCTTCGTGTCGCTGTGGACCGACGTCACCGAACAGCGCCGTGCCGAGGCGCTGATCCAGGAACAGAACGCGCGCCTAGAGGCCCGCGTGCGCGAACGCACGGCCGAACTGGAAAAGGCCAACCGCGAGATCGACCAGATTGCCGAGGCGCTACGCCTGTCCGAGGGCCGCATGCGGCTGATCCTCGACGCCATCCCGGCGATGATCGCCCATGTCGACGCCGGCCGCCGCTACCGCTTTGCCAACCGCGCCTACGCCGAATGGTTCGGCCTGACGAAGGAGAGCATCGTCGGCCGCTCCATCGTCGAAGTGTTCGGCGACGATGCCTACGCTGCGATCGAACCCTATCTCGAGGACGCCGAGAACGGCGAGCGCGTCAGTTACGAGTACGCACGCAGGAATGCCGAGGGCCGGCTGGTCCATGCACGCAGCGCGGTCGTGCCCGACGTGTCGCTCGAAGGCGGCTTTCGCGGCTATTTCGTGATGTCGATCGACATCACCGAGCAGAAGGCCAGCCAGGCCGCGCTGGTGCAGGCGCAGAAGATGGAGGCGGTCGGGCAGCTCACCGGCGGGCTGGCGCACGACTTCAACAACCTGCTCACCATCATCATCGGCAACCTGTCGGCCCTGCAGGGCAAGCTGGCGGGCGGCGAGGGCAGCGAATACGTCGACCCGTCGCTGCAGGCGGCGCGGCGCGGTGCGGAGCTGATCCGCCGCCTGCTGACCTTTTCGCGCCGCCAGACGCTGGAGCCGACCGCGGTCGAGGTTGGCGAGCTCGTGCGCAACATGACGCAACTGCTGGTGCGAACGCTGGGCGAAACCATCGCCGTGCATCTGCAGTTGCCCGACCGGCCGATGTACGCACTGGCCGACGCCAACCAGCTCGAGAACGCGCTGATCAACCTCGCCATCAACGCGCGCGACGCCATGCCGGACGGCGGCGAGCTGACGATCACCGTACAGCCGCGTCGGGTCGATGGCGCGCTCGCGAAGCTCGGCGAGGTCGCGCCCGGGGACTATGTGCAGTTCGACGTCAGCGACACCGGCAAGGGCATCGAGCCGGCCGTGCTCGCGCGTGTGTTCGAGCCTTTCTTCACGACCAAGCCCTTCGGCGGCGGCAGCGGCCTGGGGCTGTCGATGGTGTACGGCTTCGTGCGCCAGTCGGGCGGCAACATCCGCATCCTCAGTACGCCGGGCAAGGGGACGAGCGTGCGCTTCGTACTGCCCGAGACGCCACCGCTCAAGCAGGCCCCTGTCGCGGCCGGCCACCGCGACGCGCCCGCGGCCGTGCTCACCGGCCCCATCCTGCTGGTGGAAGACGAGCCCGAGGTGCGCAAGGTGATCCGCATGCAGCTCACGGCACTTGGCCATGCGGTGCTCGAAGCCGGCGACGGCGTCGAGGCCCTGGCGCTGCTCGAAAGCGTCGAGGACATCGCGGTGCTGATCAGCGACACCGTGATGCCGGGCGGATTGAACGGCCGCGAACTGGCGCAACGCGCCCGCGCCCTGCGCCCTGCGCTGCCCATTCTGCTGGTCACCGGCTATGCGCGCGAGTTGCCGGCCGGCGACGATGCGGCTGCCGGAATCCCGGTGTTGCGCAAGCCTTTCGACCCGCCGGCGCTCGCCGCCGCGCTGGCCAGCCTGACCCTGACGGACCCGACCACGGAGCCTTCCGCCACATGACGATGAACGCAACGGATACCGGCAACCCGATCATCTTCGTGCTCGAAGACGAGCCGGACATTGCCCGCCTGATCTGCAGCAGCCTCGCCGAGTACGGTTTTCGCTGCGAGCACCTGCGCACCGGGCGCGACCTCCTGGTGCGCGCACGCTCGACGACGCCCGACCTGTGCATCGTCGACCTGGGCCTGCCCGACATGGACGGCATGCAGGTCGTGCGCCAGTTGCAGGAAGGCACGCCGTGTGCGGTCCTGATCCTGACCGGCCGCAACGATGTCACCGACCGCGTGCTCGGCCTCGAACTCGGCGCCGACGACTACATCGTGAAGCCCTTCGAGCCGCGCGAGCTGGTCGCCCGCGTGCGCTCCATCCTGCGCCGCTACCAGCGTTCGGCGGCGGCTGAGGCGATCACCGAGCGCAACATCGCCAGCTTCGCCGGCTGGATCTTCGATGGCAACCGCCACACCCTCACGGCCCCCGACGGTCGCGAGATCGGCCTGTCCGCCGCGGAGGCTGGCCTCCTCGCCACGCTGCTGCGCCGCCCGAACAAGATCCTGTCGCGCGAGCAACTGCTGGGCGAACGCGACGTCGATCCCTTCGACCGCAGCATCGACGTGCGCATCTCCCGCCTGCGGCGCAAGCTCGACGACGACCCGCAGAACCCGAGGCTCATCAAGACCGTTTACGGCGCTGGCTACCTGTTCGCGGCCCAGGTGTCATGGCAGTGAGCCAGCGGCACGGGATGGCGGGAGGTTTTCAAGTCTAGTCGCGCCGTTCATAATTATGAGTTATTGATTAGCCACTACCGGAGTCCTCCAATGTCGTCCCCGCGCCCCTTCAAGATCCTCGGCATCCAGCAGATCGCCATCGGCGGCCCGAGCAAGGAAAAGCTCAAGACCCTGTGGGTCGACATGCTCGGCCTGGAAGTCACCGGCAACTTCGTCTCCGAGCGTGAGAACGTCGATGAGGACATCTGCGCGATGGGCGCCGGCCCGTTCAAGGTGGAGGTCGACCTGATGCAGCCGCTCGACCCCGACAAGAAGCCCGCGGTGCACACCACGCCGCTGAACCACGTCGGCCTGTGGGTGGACGACCTGCCGAAGGCGGTGGAGTGGCTGAGCGCCAACGGCGTGCGCTTCGCCCCGGGTGGTATCCGCCGCGGCGCAGCGGGTTTCGACATCACCTTCCTGCACCCGAAGGGCAACGAGGAATTCCCGATCGGCGGCGAAGGCGTGCTGGTCGAGCTGGTGCAGGCGCCAGCCGAGGTGGTCGAGGCGTTCGCCAAGCTCGCCGCAGGCTGAGCACGACACTCGTCGGTCCAAAGGGGCACGGCCTTGCGGGCGTGCCCCTTTTTCACTCGCGGCCCCGCGGCGCGAAGACTACAGCGCCGCCACCGAGAAGGTGTCGCACGCACGCAGGTCGCCCTGCGCCAGGCCGACACGGAACCAGCGCACCCGCTGCGCAGCACTGCCGTGGGTGAAGCTGTCGGGCACGGCATAGCCCTGCGCCTGCTTCTGGATGCGATCGTCGCCAATCGCGGTGGCGGCGCGCAATGCCTCATCGACGTCGCCCTGCTCGAGGACCTGCCGCGTGCGATCGGCGTGGTACGCCCACACCCCGGCCAGACAGTCGGCCTGCAGTTCGAGTCTTACGGATAACTGGTTCGCCTCCCGCTCGGACAGGCGCTGGCGTGCCTGCTGCACCTTGTCGGAGATGCCGAGCAGGTTTTGCACGTGGTGGCCGACCTCGTGCGCGATCACATAGGCCTGTGCGAAATCGCCCGGCGCGCCGAAACGACGGTGAAGATCGTCGAAGAAGGACAGGTCGAGATACACCTTGCCATCGGCCGGACAGTAGAACGGCCCCATCTGCGCCTGCCCGACGCCACAGGCACTGCGCGTGGCCCCGGAGTAGAGCACCAGCTTCGGTTCCTGGTACTGGCGGCCGCCGGACTGAAAGATCGGCCCCCAGGTGTCCTCGGTGTCGGCCAGCACCATCGAGGTGAAACGCGCCAGCTCATCCTCGGCCGCCGAGCGCGGCACGCCCGGCTGCGAGGACTCGATTGCCGGCGGCTGCACCATGGTCGCAGTGTCGAGCACCACGCTCGGGTCGATGCCGAAGTACATCGCCACCAGCACCAGCACGAGGGTGCCGATGCCGATCTTGCCGCGCCCGCCCAAGTGAGGCCCGCCCTGGCCGCGGCGATCCTCGACGTTGCGGCTTTCCCTGCCGTTGCGAAAGTCCATGATCCTCTCCCGCCGTTTCCTGTTGGCATGCTACTCCGCCAACCGTGGCGGCGGGAAAGGATGTCGCGCGCTCAGTCCGCGTGAGCCGCGGCGGCGAGCTTGTCCTCGCGGATCGCCTCGTACTCGTCTTCCCAGAACCACTTTTCGTCGCCGAAGGCCGGCTTCAGGTGGTGCAGCCAGGTGGCCTGGTCGTCGTACCGGGCGAAGAACGGACGCTGCACCCAATCCGGATTGCGGCCTTGGATGAAGCGCAGCGCGAACACTTTCTCGCCGGCGATCTCGGTCACGCCCTGGATCTCGACCTTGCCCGGGCTGGCGCTCATGCTCGGCCCGCGCGCGGTGCGGGCGAGACCCGATACCTGCTGCAAGGCCTCGCGGTAGATCTGCCAGGCACGCGCCAACGGCACCTCGAAGTAGGCGCGCGCGCCGGTGTCGCGCTCGGCAAACAGGTAATAGGGGACGATGCCGAGCTTGACCTGCAGCTTCCACATCTTCGCCCACACTGCGGGGTCGTCGTTGATGTGCGCCAGCAACGGCCCCTGCGCGCGGATCACCGCACCGGTGCTGCGGATGCGACGGATCGCAGCCTGCGCGACCTCGGTGTCGAGCTCCTTCCAGTGGTTGTAGTGCGCCATCAGCGCGACGTGCTTCCCCGCCTCGACCAACTGCGTCAGCAGGCGGATCAGGTCGTCGGCGTCCTCGGCCCCGAGGAAGCGATGCGGCCAGAAGGTCAACGCCTTGGAGCCGATGCGGATCGTCTGGATGTGGTCGAACTCGGGCTGCAGCAGCGGCTCGAGATAGTCGCGCAGATGGCGCGTCTTCATCACCATCGGGTCGCCGCCGGTGAACAGCAGGTCGGTGACTTCGGTGTTGCGACGCAGGTAGTCGTGCAGCGTCTTGGCTTCGGAGGCTGCGATACGCAGTTCCTTGTCGCCGACGAACTGGGCCCAGCGGAAGCAGAAGGTGCAGTAGCTGTGACAGGTCTGGCCCTGGCTGGGGAAGAACAGCACCGTCTCGCGGTACTTGTGCTGGATGCCGTCCAGGCGCGTGCCGTGCTCGTCGCGCGGCATGTTCATCTCCATCTGGTCGGCCGGATGCGGGTTGAGCTCGTGGCGCACCTCGGCGATGGCCTGCTCCAGTTCGGCCTTGTCGGCACCGTTGCGCAGCAGGGTGGCGATGCGTTCGAAGTGCGCCGGCGCCAGCATGCCGCGTTGCGGGAAGGTGAGCTGGAAGATGGGGTCGGCCGGGATGTTGTTCCAGTCGATCAGTTCGTCGATGACGTACTGGTTCACACGGAAGGGCAGTACCGAGGACACCACCTTCATCTCGAAGCGCTGCGCAGCGGAAAGTCCTTCGAGCTGCGGGATGCGATCGAGGTCGCGCTGCGTGTAAACCTTGAACGGCACCGGCTCGAAAGCGGCTTGGGCGGCCTCCTCGATGCGCCAACGGGGCTGGAGGGCCTGCACTTGAGCACTCATCTGTCGTCTCCTTGCGGTCTGGTCTTGCAATTTGCGTCGGCGCCACGGAGGCGGCGCCCACAGCCCTGCGACCGGATGCAGTTGGATCGGTCGGACGGTCGTCAGGGAATCAGGGAAAGCGTCCGGCGGCGCAGAGGGATGGCGCCAGGCTCCGGATCGGCATGCGCCCGCTTCCGCGGGCTCGATGGAAGTGGGCGCATGTTATTTCACGAAGTTAATTTGTGCAAATATGATTGAGCGGCCTGCAATTTAGTTCCCGACGGGATCGCCTGCCGCCTTCGTGCGCGGCATCTCGGCCCGCTGGCGCCCATCGGCATCGCCATCCGGCACGCGCAAAGTCCGCCTGAAATGGAGGGAACCCCGCGCGAAAAAATGCATCCCTCCACCCTTGGCATCAAAGTTGCTGTGTTATCTTCAACCTCACTCCGGCCATCCCTCAGGGCCCCTGCCGGATCGCGCTGCACCCGGTCGCCACTCGATTCGCCGCCTGATCACGTTCAATGCTGCTCGCCTCACTCATCCTCATCCCGTTCCTCGGCAGTGCCCTTGCCGCACTGATGCCGCAGGACGCGCGCAACCGCGAATCCTGGCTGGCGATCGCGGTTGCGGTTTGCGGTCTGCTGATCGCGCTCGCCCTGTTCCCGCAGATTGCGAGCGGCGAAGTGCTGCGCGAGGAGTTCGCCTGGCTGCCTGCGCAGGGCCTCTTCTTCGTGCTGCGGGTTGACGGGCTGGCCTGGGTGTTCACCCTCCTGGTGCTGGCCATCGGCCTGCTGGTGGTGCTCTACGCGCGCTACTACATGTCGCCCGACGATCCGGTGCCGCGCTTCTTCTCCTTCCTGCTCGCCTTCATGGGCTCGATGCTGGGCGTGGTGCTGTCGGGCAATCTGGTTCAACTGGTGGTGTTCTGGGAGCTCACCAGCCTCACCTCCTTCCTGCTGATCGGCTACTGGCACCACCGGGCCGATGCCCGTCGCGGCGCGCGCATGGCCTTCACCGTGACCGCCACCGGCGGACTGTGCCTGCTCGCCGGCGTGCTGGTGCTCGGTCATATCGTCGGCAGCTACGACCTCGACACCGTGCTTGCAGCCGGCGACCAGATCCGCGGCCACGACCTGTATCTGGCCGCACTCGCCCTGATCGCGCTCGGCGCGCTGACCAAGAGCGCGCAGTTCCCGTTCCATTTCTGGCTGCCGCACGCAATGGCAGCGCCCACCCCGGTGTCGTCCTACCTGCACTCGGCGACGATGGTGAAGGCCGGCGTCTTCCTGCTGGTGCGGCTGTGGCCGGCACTGGCGGGCACGCCGGAGTGGACCTGGATCGTCGGCGGCGCCGGCGTCTGTACCCTGCTGCTCGGCGCCTTCATCGCCATCTTCCAGCACGACCTCAAGGGCCTGCTGGCGTACTCGACCATCAGCCATCTCGGCCTGATCACGGTGCTGATCGGCATTGGCACGCCGCTGGCAATGGTCGCGGCGATCTTCCACATCCTCAACCACGCGACGTTCAAGGCATCGCTGTTCATGGCCGCCGGCATCATCGACCATGAATCGGGAACGCGTGACCTGCGCCTGCTGCGCGGGCTGCGCCACAAGCTGCCGGTCACCGCCACGCTGGCCATCGTCGCCAGCGCTGCGATGGCGGGCGTGCCGCTGCTGAACGGCTTCCTGTCGAAGGAGATGTTCTTCGCCGAGACGCTGCACGTCGGCGGCGACCGCAACTGGTGGATGTCCTTCGCCGCGGTGGCGATGGGGATGTTCAGCGTCGCCTACTCGCTGCGCTTCATCTCGATCTTCTTCGGCACGCCGGCGCAGGACCTGCCGCGCGATCCGCACGAACCGCCGCGCTGGATGCGCTTTCCGGTCGAGCTGCTGGTGCTCACCTGCCTCATCGTCGGCATCGCACCCGGCATCAGCATCGAACCGATCCTGAACATCGCGGTGCATTCGGTGCTCGGCAGCGCGGCCCCGGACTATGACCTCGCGGTGTGGCACGGACTGAACCTGCCGCTCTTCATGAGCGTGCTCGCGCTCGCGGGCGGCGTGTTGCTGTACATCGTCCTGCGGCGCCACTTCGATCTGCAGCAGCGCGAGCAGGTGCCGCTGATCCACCGCTTCAACGGCGCGCAGGCCTACGAGACGACGATGCTGCAGCTGACACGCTCGGCAGGCTGGCTACTCAGACGCATCGGCACCACCCGGCTGCAATCGCAGTTGGTGCTGCTGATGCTCATGCTGCTGGTGGTGCCGCCGATCCTCGCCGGCGCGCCGCCCGCGTGGACGCGCATCCCGCTGCAGGACTTCGACCCGCTGTTCGCTGCGATCTGGGCCATCGGCGGCGCCTGCGCCGTTGCCGGCGCCTGGATGGCGAAGTATCACCGCCTGGCCGCGCTGGCCCTCATCGGCGGCACCGGCATCGTCACCGCGGCAACCTTCCTGTGGCTGTCCGCGCCCGACCTGGCGCTGACCCAGCTGATGGTGGAGACCGTCACCACCGTACTGATCCTGCTCGGCTTGCGCTGGCTGCCGCCACGGCTCGAGTCGGTCGACACCCCCGCGCAATCGCCCACCCGCGTGTGGCTGAGGCGTTCGCGCGACCTGCTGATCGCGGTCGGTGGCGGCCTCGCGCTGGCCGCACTCACGTATGCGGTGCTGGTGCATCCGGCCTCGGACACGATCGCCGACTTCTTCCTGCTCAACGCACTGGGCGGCGGGGGCGGCAGCAACGTGGTCAACGTCCTGCTGGTGGACTTCCGCAGCTTCGACACCCTGGGCGAGATCACTGTGCTGGCGATCGTCGCCCTCACGGTGTATGCCCTGCTGCGTCGCTTCCGCCCGGCCCCGGAAAGTGCAGGCGTCCCGCCGCAGCAGCGCTTCGAGGCGGACCCCGCCAGCAGGCAAACCCCTGCGCAACAGGCGGACAGCGGCTACCTGCTGGTCGCCGGCATCTACATGCGCCTGCTGCTGCCCTTCATGGGCGTGATCGCAGTCTATTTCTTCATGCGCGGCCACAACCTGCCTGGGGGAGGCTTCGTCGCCGGCCTCATCTTCGCCGTCGCCATCCTGGTGCAGTACATGCTTGCGGGCACGGTCTGGGTCGAGAGCCACATCAACCTGCGCCCGCATCGCTGGCTGGGCTTCGGCCTGGTGCTGGCCTGCGTCACCGGCCTGGGTGCATGGCTGTTCGGCCACCCCTTCCTCACGACCTACACCGCGCACGTGGACTGGCCGCTGGTCGGTGAGCTGCACCTGCCGAGCGCCTTCGTGTTCGACCTTGGGGTGTTCACGGTCGTGGTCGGCACCACCATGCTGATGCTGGTCGCGCTGGCCCACCAGTCGCTGCGGGCACACCGCCTGCCGGGCGAGGAGGCCCAGGCCGTCGAACAAGGCAACGCCGACGGGAGGGCGAACTGATGGAACTGGTACTGGCGATCGCCGTCGGGGTGGTGTTCGGCTCGGGCATCTGGCTGATCCTGCGCCCACGGACCTTCCAGCTCATCACCGGCCTGCTGCTGATGTCCTATGCGGTGAACCTGTTCATCTTCGCGATGGGCCGCCTGTGGGTGGACAAGCCGCCGATCACGCCCACCGCCGGTGTCGATCCCGCCCAGTTCGCCGATCCGCTGCCGCAGGGCCTGGTGCTGACCGCCATCGTGATCGGCTTCGCCACCACCGCGCTCTACCTGGTGATGATGATCGGCGCGCGCGGCCTGAGCGGCAGCGACCACGTCGATGGCGAGGAGCCGCGCGAATGAGCGCGCCCGCACGGCCGCCCGAAGGGAAGCGCTCTCCTCCCCCGGGGAGGATGTCGCGCAGCGACAGGAGGGTAGTCCAATGAACCCGCTGCCCTGGATGCACCACCTGATCATTGCCCCCGTGCTGCTGCCGCTGCTGGTCGGCGCGCTGCTGATCCCCGTCAACCAGAAGCGCCACGCGCGGAAGTTCGCCTTCAGCGTCGCCAGCGGCGCGCTGCTGTGGGGGGTGGCGATCGCCCTGCTGGTGCTGGTGGACCAGGAACACTGGCCGGATGGCATTGGCGTGTATCTCGCCTCGAACTGGGCGGCGCCGTTCGGCATCGTGCTGATGGTCGACCGCCTTGCCGCGCTGATGCTGGTGCTGACCTCGACCATCGCACTGGCCGTGCTGGTGTTCTCGGCACGGCGCTGGGACCGGGTCGGCGTGCATTTCCACTCGCTGTTCCAGTTCCTGCTGATGGGGCTCAATGGCGCCTTCCTGACCAACGACCTGTTCAACCTCTTCGTGTTCTTCGAGGTGATGCTGGCGGCGTCCTACGGTCTGGTGCTGCACGGCTACAACCTGCGCCGCATCCAGGCCGGCATGCAGTACATCGCAATCAACCTGGCCGCTTCGCTGCTTTTCCTGATCGGCGTGTCGCTGATCTATGCGGCCTCGGGCACGCTCAACATCGCTGACCTCGCGACGCGCGTGAGCGGCCTCGGTGCCCAGGACACCTGGCTGTTGCAGATCGGCGCCACCGTGCTGGCGCTCGCCTTCCTGACCAAGGGCGCGATGTGGCCGCTCGGGTTCTGGCTCCCCACCACCTATGCGTCCGCCTCCGCACCGGTGGGCGCGATGCTGGTGCTGATGACCAAGGTGGGGGTGTATGCGGTGCTGCGGGTATGGCTGGCGGTGTTCGGCGAGGGCAGCGGCGAAGGAGCGAGCGCGCTCGCCGGCTTCGGCCTCGCGGCGCTGACCGTCGGCGGGCTCGCGACCCTGCTGTTCGGTGCCGTCGGCATGCTGTCCAGCGAGGACGGCGGGCGCATGGCGGGCTACGGTGCGATCATCTCGTCCGGCACGCTGCTCGTGGTGATCGGCCATTCCGGCAGCGCGGTGCTGGCCTCGGGGTTGTACTACCTGCTCGGCTCCACGCTGGCGATGGCAGCCTTCATGCTGCTGATCGAACTCACCGAGCGCATCCGCCCGCCGGGCGCGGCGCTCCTCGCCATCACCATGGAAGCCTTCGCCATCGAGGACAAGCCGGAAGACCCGGTGGGCGTCGGCATGCCAGGAACCCTCACCTTTCTCGGGCTGAGCTTCGCTGCATGTGCGCTGGTGATCAGCGGCATGCCGCCGCTGTCGGGCTTCGTCGCCAAGTTCAGCCTCTTCCACGCGATGCTGGGCGCGACGCAGGGCGAGGTGCCGGCCACCACCTGGCTGATCATCGCGCTGATGGTGCTGGGCGGGCTGGCGGCGATCATTGCCCTGATGCGGCTGGGTGTGCGCACCTTCTGGGCGTCGGGCGCCGTGACCGCGCCACGGCTGCAGTTCTCCGAGGCCGTGCCCGTCGGCGCACTGGTGTTGGCGTGCGTGCTGCTGACGGTGCAGGCGGGGGCGGTGTTCGACTACCTCGGGCGCACCGCCAACGGCCTGCTGCGCAGCACCGATTACAGCGCGCGCGTGCTGGGCGAACCGCCCGTGCAGCGGGCACCGGCAGGAGGCGCGCAATGAGACGCTGGCTACCCGCACCGCTGTTGTCGGTCTGCCTGTTGCTGACGTGGCTGCTGCTCAACCAGAGCGTCGATGCCGCACACTGGCTGCTGGGCGGCGTGCTCGGCATCGTTGCGCCACTGCTGGCACGTCCGCTGCAGCCCCACGGCCATGCCCGGCTCCGCCGCCCGCTGGCGCTGTTCCGGCTGCTGTGGTTCTCGGCGATCGAGATCGTCCGCTCATGCTTCAACGTCAGTCAGATCATCCTGCTGCGCCGCTCGGCCGACGTGAACTCGCAGTTCATCCGGATCCCGCTCGACCTGCGCAGCCCGCACGGCCTGGCCCTGCTGTCCTGCCTCATCAACTCCACGCCGGGTACGGTGTGGGTGGAACTCCTGCCCGACAGCCACGACCTGCTGCTGCACGTGTTCGACCTGCACGATGCACAGTGGTGGGTGGAGACGATCAAGACGCGCTACGAGCAGCCGATCATCGAGGTCTTCGAGTCGGCCGGCGCGAGAAGCCCGGGAGAAGCTGCATGACGACCGTGACGCTGCTTTCGGCGGCAATCCTCTTCGCGCTGGCCTGCGTGATCCTTGCCATGATCCTGTGCACCCTGCGCCTGCTGATCGGGCCTTCGGCCCAGGACCGCGTGCTGGCGCTCGACACGCTGTGGATGTGCACGATGGTGCTCGCCCTGATGCTGGGCATCCGTCACGGCAGCCAGATCTATTTCGAGGCGGCGCTGATCATCGCCCTGCTCGGCTTCGTGTCGACGATCGCGCTGGCCAAGTTCCTGATGCGCGGCGAGGTGATCGAATGAGCACGGTTGCATCCCTGCCCTGGTGGGCCGCGGTGCCGGTGGCCGTCCTGCTCGTACTGGGCGGACTGATCACGCTGCTCGGCACGCTCGGCCTCCTGCGCCTGCAGACCTTCTATCAGCGCATCCACGGTCCCGCCATCACGACCACCCTCGGCGCGGGCTGCATTCTCGTCGCCTCGATGGTGTATTTCACCGTGGGGCAGTCACGCCTCGTGATCCACGAATTGCTGATCAGCGTCTTCGTGCTGATGACGGCGCCGGTCGTGGCCATGCTGATCATGCGCGCCGCCGTTTACCGGGACCTTCGCAACCACCGCGACCCGGTCGCAACCGGCGATCAGCCGCCAGAGCCGGACTGATCCGTAGCCTCGAGCGCTTCGTGCAGAAAAAAAAAACGGGCCTGCTCACGCAGGCCCGCCGATTCGACA